>NZ_JAUYAN010000292.1 GCF_030693485.1 Bradyrhizobium sp.
CGCGTCGATGCGCTGACGGATGAGGATATCGCCAGGGCGGTGGCCAATGATCCCGATGCGGTGCCGATCGATATCGACTGGTCGGATGCCGTCCTCGTTATCCCAGCGAAAAAGAAGGCGATTTCCATTCGCGTCGACGAGGACGTGCTCGACTTCTTCAAGCAGGAAGGCGACGGCTACCAGCGCCGGATCAATGCGGTGCTGCGATCCTACATGCTGCAGAAGGCCAAGCCGAAAAAGCGGGCCTGATCCTGCAACAACCCGTCATTCCGGGATGGTCCAAAGGACCAGACCCGGAATCTCGAAGATTCCGGGTTCGCGTCGTCGACGCGCCCCGGAATGACAGCGGGCTTGAACCGCGCCCGGTTCCACGCTTCGATAGCCCCCATGTTCACGACTTTCAGGGGCGGCCCGAGCGGCGCGTGGCGGGTGACGGGGTTTTCGGCGGTGAAGGGCGCGCCGCTTCAGGCCGTGCCTTCGCTGTCGGTGGTGCATTCCGAGGCCATCGCGCTGCCGCTGCTGCCGTCGCCGACCGCGTGGCGGCTGGCCGGGGTCGCCAGTTATGTCCGCTATGTCGAGCGGGGCGAGAAGACCCAGCTCACCGCAGCGCAGGAAGGGCTCGGCCGCCCCGAGGCGAGCTGTGCGGCGCTGATCCCGATCAAGAAGTCGGCGGCGTGGTGGGAGCTGACGCAGGAAGAGCGGCGGCGGATTTTCGAGGACCAGTCGCACCATATCGCCACCGGCCTGAAATATTTGCCAATGGTCGCGCGGCAGCTCTACCACTGCCGCGATCTCGGCGAGCCGTTCGATTTTCTGACCTGGTTCGAATACGCGCCGCAGAATGCGCTGTTCTTCGAGGATCTGGTGCGGGCGCTGCGCGCTACCGAGGAATGGAGCTATGTCGAGCGCGAGGTCGATATCCGCGTCACGAGAATTGATCTCGCGGGGTAAGCGCGGCGGCAGGCTACTTTTCCAGAAACCGCCCCGAGGCGATGCGCGGCAGACCGGTCACCGGCCAGTTGTAGATATAGGTCCAGGCCTCGCTGACGACCTCGCCTTCAAGCGTCACCGGCAGCATCTGCCTGATATATTCGGTCGGTTCGGCAAAACCCTCGCCGCAGGCCTCGTACATGTCGAACTCACGCAGCAAGGCCTCGGGCTGGCGCAGCCGGTAGAGTTCGCCGAACACGGCCTCGGCGGGATCGTCCGAGCGCAGCAGCCCGGGGTAATGCTTGATGAGATAGAGCCGGCCGGTGCAGTGCGCCTCGCCGATGAAATCGGCGCTGCGCGACAAAAGCTGCGCCATTGGATGGTCGAAGCCGCGCATCAGGGTGCCGTAGACGAAGAGAAGGTCGGATGTCATGGGATACTCTTAACCCGTCATTCCCAGACGCGCCAATTGGCGCGTCTGAGGGCGAAGCAAAGCATCGAATCCGGAATCTCGAGATTCCCCGGTGCGCAATTGCGCACCTGAGGTTCACGCTTCGCGTGCCCCGGAATGACGGCGCACACCTCAAGCCGTCACCACCTCGTCGCTGATGACGACGAACTTTATCAGATCCATCCGGCCGAAGCTGGTGGTCAGCGCCACGTCGGCGGCGTCGCGGCCGGTGCCCATCAGGATGCGGCCGATCCGCGGGTGATTGTGGCGGGCATCGAACGTGTACCACTGGCCCGACAGATAGACCTGAAACCAGCCCGAGAAGTCCATCGGCGCCGGATCGGGCGGGATGCCGATGTCGCCCATATAGCCGGTGCAATAGCGCGCGGGCATATTCATGCAGCGGCAGAACGTCAGTGCCAGATGCGCGAAATCGCGGCAGACGCCGGTGCCCTGCTCGTAGACATCGTGCGCTGATTTCATGTGATGCGCGTGCTGATAGCCGAAGGTGACGTGGTGGTGGACGAAATCGGTGATCGCCACGACCCGGGCCCAGCCAGGTTGCGTATTGCCGAACAGCGACCAGGCGACGTCGGTCAGCTTGTCGGTCTCGCAATAGCGGCTCGGCATCAGATAAAGCAGCAGTTCGTCCGGCAGCATGTCGATCGGCACCTGATGCGCGGTCGGCATCACCACGTCGGGCAATCCGGAATCGCGCACCAGCGCCGAGCCGCGCAAGGTGACGCCGCCGGCGGGCGCCACCAGCCGGCCGCAGACATTGCCGAAAATGTCACGGTAGAATCCGATCGGCACGTCGGGTTCGGCGATAATGCTCTCGGTACCGACGATGTCGGAAAAGCGCGAGGGGTGAATGCTGAGCATGATCACCATCGGGGTCGGCTGCACCGCCGCATAGGCAATCTCGAATCCCACCTTGATTTCCATGATCAGACCTTCTCGTCCTCACTGACCGAAACAACGTTGATGCTGACCTCCATGCCGACGAACGCGTCGGCGGAGCCGAGATAGGTGCCGTGCAGCGGAATGGCCTGGCGCGGATCGCGCGCCACCGCGACACGGACGAGGTCGCGGGTGCCGACGATGCCGTTGGTCGGATCGAACTCGATCCAGCCGGCGCTCGGCAGATAGACCTGCACCCAGGCGTGGGTGTTGCCGCCACCGACATAGCCATGGGCGCGGTCGCCCGGGATGAAGATGTAGCCGGACACGAAACGCGCGGCGATGCCGAGACGCCGCAGCGCCTCGATCATGAACAGCGCATAGTCGCGGCAGGTGCCGGATCTTGTCTGCAGCGTGTCGAGCGGATGCTGGGTGCCGTGCTCATGCCGCTTGCGGTAGGTGAACTGCGCGCGGATGCCGTGGGTCATGCCGGCCAGAATGTTGTAGGTCGGCGTCGGACCCTCGCCATCGAGAAAATTGCGCGCCCAAGCCGACAGTTCGCCATCGGGATCGCCATATTGCGGAGCGATGTATTGCACGAGGTCGGGAAACTCGTCGTTGTTGTAGAGGAACGGATAGAAATAAGCGGGGTCGTCCGCTGTCGGCGCGAACGCGTCGGCCGGATTGTGCTCTACCGTCGAGGTCGAGGTGAAGGTCAGGGTTTCCGCGCGCTCGTCGAAGGTGGCGATGGCGACGCTGTTGCCGAATACGTCGTGAATCCAGCGCAGCGACATCGGCGGCGGCGCAATCTCGAGGTTGCCGGACAGCATGCGCAGATCGTGGCCGTCGCGCGGGCGCAGCATGAGGCGGTGCTCGCCGAACGCCACCGGATGGGCATAGCGATATTCGGTCTTGTGATGGATCGTCAGGAGCGGCATCGTCGAGGCAATCATCGTGATTTCTGGCAATCTAATCTATAGAGATCGTTGCTCATTTCTAACTCGATATGCTGCTTCGATAGGCAACAGGCAAGATATGACTCTGGACAACGCGGGCGATACATCTTTACTCCTCGGCCAAGACGAAGTTCCGCCGGTACTCGAACAAAATGCGCATGGCCGCTCGCCATTCCTGCTGACCGCGGACCATTACGGCCGCCTGATCCCGCGCGCACTCGGCGATCTCGGGTTGCCGCCCGGCGAACTGACCCGGCACATCGCCTGGGACATCGGCATCGCCGGCGTCGCCGGGG
Source organism: Bradyrhizobium sp. (assembly GCF_030693485.1). Lineage (GTDB taxonomy): Bacteria > Pseudomonadota > Alphaproteobacteria > Rhizobiales > Xanthobacteraceae > Bradyrhizobium. The sequence goes on from NZ_JAUYAN010000292.1 coordinate 3,534, forward strand.
CGCTGTCGAACCAGCTCGGCGCGCATCTGATCGCGCAGCGCTATTCGCGGCTGGTGATCGACTGCAACCGGCCGCACGACGCGCCAAGCTCGATTCCCGCGATGTCGGAGGCGACCGCGATTCCCGGCAACGAAGGCCTCGCCCGCGATGCCGCCGAGGCGCGGCGGCGGGAGATTTTCGATCCCTACCATCGCCGCATCACCGAGACGATCGACACCCGCCTGCGCCAGGGGGTACCGACGGTGCTGGTGGCGCTGCACAGCTTCACGCCTGTCTATGCCGGCATCATCAGGCCCTGGCATATCGGCACGCTGTATCATCGCGACACCAGACTGCCGCTGCTATTGCTGAAACTGCTGCGCGCGGAGACCGATCTCGTGGTCGGCGACAACGAGCCCTACGCGGTGAGCGACGCGACCGATTACGGCATTCCCGTGCACGGCGAAGCCCGCGGCCTGATGAACACCGGCATCGAGATCCGGCAGGATTTGATCACGGACCAAGCCGGCCAGAAGCAATGGGCTGGCCGGCTGGGGCGGCTTTTTGGCGAGATCGAAACGGCGCTGCGGGCGCAGGGGCTGTTCTGATCCAGCCGCACTGGACGCAGGGCTCAGGCGAAGGGCGCCGCGCGCGGATTCTCGCCGAGGTCACCCGTCAGGTGGAATTGGCCCATCAGATTGGAGACGGTGTCGAAATCAATCACCGCATGGTGACACGCCGTATTGATGTCGCGGAACGCGCGATAGACCGCGTTGCCTTCGTAGAGGCCATGCGCACCCGCCGCGGCGAACAGCCGCTCGATCGCCCGGCGGCTCAACTCGACGACATAGGCCGAGTCCCAGCGCATCTGGATACGGTCCCGCGCCGACATCGGCGCCTGGTCGATGGCCATCAGGATATCGAAGCGATCGCACATGTCATCGAGCAGCCGGCGTGCAGCGGCGATCTCCGCGGTGGATTCGGCGACACGCTTCTGCATGATGGGGTTCATGGCCTTGACGACGCCGTACGGCGTCTTGCGCGTCGCGGTCGCCTCGACAAAAGCCTTCAGGCCGGCTTCAGCCATGCCGAGCACCGAGCCGGACAGCATGGCCGGAAGGCCGGAATAGACCGAAAGCCGGTAAGTCGGCGCTTTGCCATGCGGGCTGAGACCCAGGAAGGTCGGGAACGTCGGCACCACGCGATGCTCCGGCAGGAACGCGTTGGTCACGACAAGATCCTTCGATCCTGTGCCCCGCATTCCCAGCGTATGCCAGGTGTCATCGAGCACGACGTCGGCCCGCGGAACCATGACGTGGTGGATGATGTGACCGTCGGGTTCGGGATTGGCGGCCTTGGTGCCGAGGATGAACCAGGGCGAATGATCGCAGCCGCTGCCGAACTGCCACCGGCCCGTGAGACGCCAGCCTCCCTCGACCCGCTCGATCACGCCTTGCGGCGCCAACGAGCCCGCAACGAGGTTGTCCGCGTCACCTTCGTAGACTTCGCGCTGACACTGCTCCGGGAACCTGCCGATGATGTAGTCGTGCGCGACGCAGACCATCAACACCCAGCTCGCCGCGGAGCATACATTGCCGATCTCCGCGCAGGCCCAGATGTGCGCACTCGGCGAGAGCTCGTATCCGCCGAACTGCTTCGGCGTGATCATGCGCGCCAGCCCGGACTCGCGAAGTGCATTGGCGGCATCATCGCTCAGGCGGCGCAGCCGATCACTCTCATGGGTGGTGGCGGCGAGCCGCGGAAGGATGGAGCGTACCGCACTCTTGTAATCGAAGTCGGAGACGACCGCGTCTTCTGAGTGAACCTTGCCTGCAGCGATGGCGCTATTCATTCAACATCTCCTTGATCACCGCGGCCGAGACGATCTTCGCGCGTAGAACTGCGTCTCTTCCGCGCGTCCGTCTCTAGCGACACTTCAGGTCTGCTCGCAAGGGTCGGAGACGCGTCGGCTTCCATCGCATCACGATGTCGGCCGCCTTGAACTAAGTCAAATTCATAGTTATTATTCTCTGCATGAGCCAGGGTAATAGTCATCTTGACCTCAATCTGCTCCGGGTGTTTTTCGCGATCTGGGATTTGCGCAGCCTCACCGCCGCGGGCGACCGCCTCGGCCTGACCCAGCCGGCCGTCAGCCATGCCCTGCGGCGATTGCGGGAGCGGTTCGGCGATCCCTTGTTTGTCCGGGTGGCAAACCGCATGCTTCCGACCGATGCGGCCGTTCGTCTGCACGAGCCGCTGGATCAGGCTTTCGAACTGCTGAACCGCACTTTGCAAAGCGGCATCGTGTTCGATCCGCGCGTGACCGAACGAACGTTCAGGGTGGCGATGTCTGATATCGCCGAGGTCTACCTGTTACCGCGGCTGATCACGGAGCTGTCGCGCATCTCGCCGTTCGTCCGCGTCCACATCGTGCCGCTGGTGCCTGAAAGCCTGGTGAGTTCGATGCGCTCGGGTGAGATCGACCTGGCGATCGGAGCCGTCAGCCTGTCCAACAAGGATCTTGTCAGTATCGACATCGCCAATGATCGATACATTTGCCTGGTGCGCGCCGACCACCCGATCGCAAAATCCAGACTGACGCGTTCGAGCTTCTCAAGACTGCGCTTCTTCTTCGCGCGAACGACATCGACGGTCTACCAACTGGCCGAGCAATGGCTGGCGGACGAAGCCGTGCGGCCACAAATCTCCGTTCGCGGACATTTCACTGCGGCACCGGAGATCATACGCCATTCCGATCTGGCCGCGATTTTCCCGAGAATGCTCGCTCTGGATCTGCATCGTGCCAAGGATTTTAGACTGCTGGATCTTCCATTCGAATTACCCCCGATGGAAGTCAAGGTGCACAGTCACTCACGATTCGCCAACGATACCGGCATCAAGTGGATGCGTCAGACCAGCGCGGCCATCCTGACCACGGATGGTGCACGCGCGAGGAAGGGAGGCCGGCAAGCCTGATCATCAGCCCGCCAGCGTCGCCGAATCGGGCTTGTTACTTCCGCGGATCGAAGCGGGTCGAGAAAGCGGCGGCAGGGACGGTGTCGAGATAACCGGCGCCCATCACATCGTTTGCCATGGTACCGAACCGCCGCAGCGACTCGATGGTGGCCTCGTTCCAGGTCGTGGTGTAATCGGCGAGCACACGCTCGCGCAACAGCTTGATGGCGGCGGGTTCAAGTCCGTATTTCTTGCCGTAGGCTTCGAAGACCTCGGGATGCGTCTTGACGTATTCGAGCGCCTCGAGCCATGCCCGCGTGAAATTCGTCAGCGCTTCCGGCTCGGCCTTGATGAAGTCGTCATTGGTGGAGTAGCCGATCCAGAGAAAATCGTCACCGGTCGCGGCCTTGTAGGCGTCGGCGAGGTTGCCGATCGACCTGTACTTGCCGGACCCCTCGAGCTTGGCCGCGAGGGGATCGAACATCACGGCGGCGTCGATCTCGCCCTTGTCGAGCAACGCGGGCAACAGGCCGGGCCCGGCAAACTGCAGGTCGCTGGTCTTGCCTGGATCGAACCCGTGGAACTTCGATGCAATCACCCGAAACAACACCGTCGCGGTGCCGGCCGCGCCGGCGAAGGATCCGACCTTCTTGCCCTTGAGGTCGGCGATGCTCTTGATCGGCGACGCATCGGGCACGATGACGTCAACCGTCACCCCGCGCCCGACCGGGAATATCATCGTGACCGGAAAGCCCTTGCCCCTGAACTGCGCGATGGCCGTCCAGCCGCCGAAGCCGACATCGACATCCTTGCCGCGGATGGCCGTGAAGAGCCCGTCGAGCGTGGGGTAAGCCCGGTATTCGGCCGCGATGCCGTATTTCCTGTCGATCCCCTGATCGATCATGACGCGCGACCCGATCTCGTTGAGGGACTGCGCCAGATCGCCAATCCGGACTTTGACCTGGGCGGTGGCGGCCCCGCATGTGGCAAGCATGAAGGCTGCGAAGATACCGAGACGGAACAACATAGGCTCTCTCCTGTATGTTTCGAAGGTCAGATGTTCATTCGGGCGGCGGCGTGCCGGTCAAGGTCATCGACCAGGCTCGGCTCAGTAAGCGGGATGGCGGACGGGGCGGGTTCGCGATCGATTTCATCGCCGAACGCCTTGATCACGTCCCGGCTAAGCTGGAAGACGGCTGGATCGTCGTAACTTCGCGGCCGGGCGATCGGAACGCGCACTTCCTGCCGGAACGCGCCGCCCAGCATCACCAGGATTCGGTCGGCCAAAAAGCACGCCTCGTAGGCGTTGTGCGTGACGAAGACGATCGTCTTGCGCGTCTCTTCCCAGATCGACAGCAGATCGGAGCGAATGCGGCGCGCGGTGATTTCGTCGAGTCCCGAGAACGGCTCATCCATCAGCAGAATGCCGGGCTCGACGCACAAGGCCCGCACCAGGGCAAGGCGTTGCGCCATGCCGCCGGAGATCTGGTGGGGATAGTAGTCGCGATAATCCGACAGGCCGGTCATGGCGAGATAGCGGGATTTCAGTTCGCTCCTGCGCGAGGGCTCGACCTTGCAACTGTCGAGCGCAAAATCGAGGTTTCCCTCCGCGGTCAGCCAGGGCAGCAGGCGCGGCTCCTGAAACAGGTAGCCGACGCGGCCGCCGCTCACGCGGGCCTGTCCTTCATAGACCTTGTCGAGCCCGGCCAGGACGTTGAGCAAAGTCGACTTGCCGCAGCCCGACGGCCCGAGGATGCAGAGAAATTCGCCGGCGCCGACCTGCAGATCGAGGTCCTTCAGTACGGCGCGGGAGGTGCCATCACGGCCCGTGAAACTCTTCCGAAGCGACGCGACCTCAATGACCGAATTCATACCGCTACCTGTGGACGCCACGCGAAGATGCGCCGTTCGATCGGTTTCAGGATCAGAAGCTCGATCAGGAGCATGATGATGGTAAAGAGGAGCGTCCAGGCGAGGACCTGACGCATATCGGCGAGTTGATACCAGTAGAACAGCTTGAACCCGACGCCGTTCGGACGGCCGATCAGTTCAACCAGAACCGTGATTTTCCAGATGATGCCGAGCCCGAAGCGAGCGGAGGCCATCACATAGGGGAAGATCTGCGGCATGAGCACCCGGCGCACGATGGCCGGTCGCGAGGCCTCGAACACCCGGGCCATCGCGACGAGCCTGGTGTCAACGTTTTTCACGCCCTCCCAGATGTTGATCGTGATCGAGGGAGCGGCGGTGACGGCGATGGCAATGATGGCGGCTCCCTCGTTCAGTCCGAACCACATGAAGGCCATGATGGCATAGCAGAGACTTGGGACCGTCAGTCCGATCATCACCCAGACGTCGAGGATGCCCTCGGCGCGCCGGCTGAGCCCCATCAGGACACCGACGGGAACGCCCAGCATCAGCGCGATCACGAGGCCCCCCACGACGCGCAACATCGTCATGGCAAGATCGGTCCACACTTGCCCGCCCACGACCTCGCCCCACAGGGTGCGCGCCGTCTCGATCGGCCCCGGGAAGATTTCGGGTGGCAGCGTCAGGGACAACAACCCCCATACGATCACCGCCGCCACCATGGAGAGCAACTTAAGCATGGTCTTGAACCTGCATCAGCCGCGCTGCCGGCAGGGTGAGCCCCGCGCGAGCCGCGCAGCGGCGTGCCACCTGCTCGGCCTCCGAGAGGAGAGCATTCTCGTCGACGGTCAGAACCTTGCGATCCCGCATCACTACTTTTCCATCGATCACGGCATCCCGGACGTCGCCTCCGCGTGCGCTGTAGACCAGCGCCTTCTCCGGATCGAACAGCGGCGCAAGATGCGGCTGCCTCGCCTCCACCGTGATCAGGTCTGCTCGCTTTCCGACCTCGATGGATCCCGTCTCAGGCCGCCCGATCGCGCGCGCGCCTTCGACTGTCGCCATGCGGAGCGCACGCGCGGCGGTGAGCGCGCGCGGATCGTTCGCAGCCGTCTTGGCGGTCGCGCAGGCGTATTTCATGCTCTCAAAAACGTCCTGCCCGCAATTGGCAGCGGCGCCATTGGTTGCGAGACCACAGGTCACACCCGCCGTCAGGAAATCCCTGATCGGCGGAAATCCTGTCCCCCAGAACAGCCGCGTGGGAGGGTCGAAAAGGACCGCAGTGCCGCTCGCTGCCAGCAACTCGATCTCGTGAGCCGAAACGTCGGCGCAAGCAATGGCCTGGACGTCCGGACCCAGGCAGCCGACCTCCTCGAGCAGTTCGACTTGCCGGATATTGCGACCAAAATGCCGAGCGATCATCAGGTTGAACTCGGGCGACTCGGCGACATGCATATGGAGTGAAAGGCCGTTATCACGTGCGATCCGGCGCGTTTCGCGGAACCCGTTCTCGTCCAGCACCCAAGGCAGAAGCGGACCGATCGACAGGCGCAGGCGATCTCCCTCCGATCCGTGCCAGCGTCCGGCCAGGCGCCCCACCCGCTCCGCCTGCTCTCCCGCCGTCTCGCAGAACCGCGGATCGAAATGTCGTGCCTCGGTGGCGCGCGCGACGGTGCCACGAATTCCGCTGTCGCGAAGCGCGCGGAACGCCGCGTCCTCGATGTCCGCGGTGGCGCTGGGCGGCATGAAGATGTTTTCGACCAGGCTGGTGTTGCCGTTCTTGATGTTCTCGACGCAGCCGAGCAGTTCCGCGACGTAGAGCGCCTCCTGGTCCATCGCGGCCATCATCGGCATCAGCAGATCAAGCCACTCGAGCAGGCGGCGCTCCGGACCGATGGTGCGGCCGAACACCATGCAGAGATGCGTATGGGAGTTGACCAGCCCCGGGAGCACGATCCTGCCGGTGGCGTCGATGACGAGATCGCAATCCGGCAGGGGGTCAGCGGTATAATGTTCGACCGCGACGATGTCGCGGCCCTCGACCACGACTCGTCCATTCTCGATGACCCGGCCCGCGCCGTCCATCGTGAGGACGAGACCGTGCTCGATCGCGATGCGCGTCATCGACAACACAAGCGCTTCACGGGAAGCTCCCTGAAATCACCGATAGCGACAACGCCGGGCGCCCGATCTGATCTGCGCGCCCACGTTGCCGTAGCGAATTGGATACCCATCCCGGAAGGATGTTCACATCAATTAACTAAGTCAAATTCATGATAATAATCAACTGCATGAATTTGGCTAATAGGATAGGACATGCCGCTTGCATTGCTTTTTGCATATGTCGCCGTTCTGGACACGTCGCAGCCCGACACGACTTTGCCCATCGCTGGACGAGTTGCGTCACCGCGCTAAGCCGCTCTCGCCATCAGACCCGCGACCGCCCACGGCCCCGCTGCGATCAGCCACAGCAGCCAGCCGAACGGTGCGCGCGGATCGAGCGTCGCCTCCGACGGATTGACGGGATTGACCCAGACCTTGACGCTGGCGCCGTCCTGAAAATCCATTCCGAACAGCCGCAGCATCCATCGCGAGGTCGTCCTGGAGTTGCTGGAGAAGCTGCCGTGCACGCCGGTATAGGCGACGTCCTTGAAGCGGTAGCTGAAAGACACCTTGCGCTCGTGCATGATGGAGCCGCGCCGGCTGCTGTCGCCGGGCGCCGCGCGATATTCATCGACGCCGGACAATTTGACTACGCCCGGCACCACCGGCCAGCTGGCGGCCAGCGCCGACTGGCGGCGCAGCACCAGCGCGAACAGGGCCGCGACCAGGCCGAAGCCGGCCAGCGCCACCGCCGGCACCGACATCTGCGGATTGGCTATGCGCGCACTGACCAATTCCAGGATGCGCGTGAGCCCGATCGAAGCGCCGAACACGCCGACGACCGCGATAACAGTCGCAATCCCGAGGCAGCCCCACAAGCCCTGCGGCAGATCACGCTCCAGCACCGCCTCGCGCGGATGCCGCGAATTGTAATAGACCGTCACAATTGTGCCGACCGGATATTTCGCGATGGTTTCGGCGACCTGGAAATTGCCGAGGTCTTCCCCGATGCTGACGCGGTTATTGCGGAGCTTCTGGCCGCTGACGGAATATTCGTAGACGATATTGGCGAAGTTGCGCTGCTCGATCTTGTGTCCATTCTCACGCGCGCTGTCGAGCACCCTGACGTCGCGAAGCTGGGAGGTCGAGACCACCACCTTGCCCGGCGTCGACGGCCACTCCCGCGCCGCGCGCACCTGCAGCGTCTTGTAGGTGGCGGCGACCAGAATCAGCCCGAGCGGCGCCAGCAGCATCGCATAGACGAACCACGGCAAATCCGGCACGAGATTTCCCCTTAAGGCAATGATGAGAGCCGCCCATTCCTTTGGACGGGCCGAATTGCCGGATGGTTCAATCGGGAAAGGCGGGACGAATTTATCGCGCCCGCGTCAGCGCCAGCCAGATCCCGCCGCCGACCATGAAGCCGCCGGAGATGCGCGACACCAGCCGGGTCCGCTCCGCCGAGAAAAACAGCCGGGCGCGGCCGGCCAGCACGGCATAGATCGAGTCAGTGAACGCACCCGTCACCATGAAGGTGAGGCCGAGCAGCGCCACCTGGGAGAAATGGTCCTGGCTCATGTCGACGAATTGCGGAATGAACGCGCCGAAGAACACCAGCACCTTGGGGTTGGACAGCAGCACCAGAAAGCCCTGCAGGAAGAACCCGCCGCGCGGCGGCGGCGGCATATCGGCATCGACGCCCTCGACCGGGCTGCGGATCAGCTTGATGCCGAGCCAGATCAGATAGGCCGCGCCGGCGAACCGAACCCAGTCGAACCAGTAGCCCATCGTCGCCATCAGCGATGTCAGCCCGACCGCGACGATGCCGATCACGATCGCAAGGCCCGCCTGCACGCCCGCGATGTTGATCAGCGCCGCGCGGGTACCGTAGCGCAGCCCGTTGGCCAGCACCAGCGTGACGACGGGACCCGGCAGCAGCGCCAGCGCGATGCAGGCGGCGACAAAGGCGAGATAGACCTGAAGGGACATGGGAGACTCGCGGGTTTGGGGTGACGATTCGAATATGCACAATCAGGACGCCGATGGAAATCGCGCTCTCGTTCTTTCTTTCGCTTCAACAACGCAACAGGCCTCGTCCTGAGGTGCCGCGCATCTTTGCGCGGCGTCTCGATGGACGGCGTCAGGCGGGGCGCCAGATGGTTCGAGACGCTCGCCGGCAGCGCAGGCGCGCTGCCGACGTGCTCCTCACCATGAGGGAGTTCGGAATGCCGCCCCGGAACTCGGACTTCGTCCACGTCCGATCATGAACGTCGACAATTTCAAGCCGGCATTCGTCTATATGATCTACATCAGCTCTACGCCGGAGCGTGTATGGGACGCGCTGACGTCGGCGGAATTCAGCCGAAAGTATTTTTCCGGCCTGGCTGTCGAGACCGAACTGACCACCGGCGGCGCGTTCGTCGTCCGCATGCCGGATGGGTCCATCCACATCAGCGGCGAGGTGATTGAATGTGATCCGCCGCGCAAGCTCACCATTACCTGGAACGTGAACCGGCCTGATCTGGTGGAGAAGCTCGGAGTTACGTTGGTGACCTACGAAATCGAGCCGGCCGGCGAAGGCACGATCCGGCTCACGCTGATGCAGGCCCATGAGCGGCAGCTCAGCGACGACATCCTGTCCGGCGGCCGTGCAGGTTGGCCGGCGATCCTGTCGAGCCTGAAGAGCCTGCTGGAGACCGGCGCGGCCCTTGTCGTCAAGATGGAGCCGCTGCAGCGGATGCTGGCGGCGCTGAAGAAGATGGGGATCGAGATACCGTAGCGGCGTCGCTTTCGTCGCGGGTAAACGCTGTAGATTCCCTTGTGGTATTTCAGTACAGATCCATCGGGAATCGTGCCGCCTCATTTGGTCGGCATTTTGATCCACTCCCATGGACTGACCGATATCCGTGCCGCACATTATGCGGTCGCACGAAGTACCTGATTTGAGCACGAAATGACCGACCGATGAGTCTGCGCACCCGGCTGCTGATATTGGTGATCGTGGCCATGCTGGTGCCGGCTGTCCTGGTGGGACTGCGCTTCGTGCAAAACCGAGCTAATGAAATCAACGCCGCGCTGGTCAATATGTCGGCAACGGCCAATGATATTTCGAACGACCTCGACGAGAAAATCCAGGGCACGGCCCAGCTTCATTACGGCCTGGCCCGCGCCCGCGACCTCGACACAAGCGACAAGGCGGCCTGTTCGGCGTTCCTTTCCGCCGTGCGCGAGGAATATCCGCAGTTCACCGGGATATTGACCATCAATCCTGACGGCAGCCTGTTCTGCGACTCGCTGCGCAGCAACCGAACCCTCGACCTCCGGGATCGCGACTATTTCAGGCAGGCCCTGGTCGCGAAGGGGACCGTGACACTGCAGCCGGCGTTCGGCCGGCTGACGGGAATTTCGGTGCTGCAGATCGCCTACCCCGTGCGTTCGGAAACGGCCGAGCTGAAATTCGTTCTGCTCGCCTCGTTCAACCTGCAGAAATTCGCGGAGCAACATTCCAGGCGCCTCGCGAGCGAAGGCGCTGGCGCCGGAGAAATTCTGCTCGTCGACAAAAAGGGCACGGTCCTTGTCACACATCCGGGAAAGTATCGCACCAAGTCCGCGGGGACCTCGATCGCAAACTCCGAATTGTTCCGGTTTGCGGCCGCGGCGTCCGGCGAACCCTTCCGCGAAACGACCGATGCGGGCGGCCGGATCTACGTCTGGTCCGCCGCCCGCTCCTCTCCGGCCCGGGATGCCGGACTGCACGTCATGGTCGGACTGCCCAAGGACAGCGTGGTTGAGGCGGCCAACCGACGTCTCTACGAGGACATGGCGATTTTGACAGTGGCCATGCTGCTGCTACTGGCGGGCGTGTGGGTTCTTTCAACGATGGGTATCGGCCGTCAGGTCGGACGCCTCGCCACGATGGCGACGAAACTCGGACTTGGCGATCTGAGCGCGCGGATCGCGCCGCCTCATCCGCGCGGCGAACTCGGCGGACTGATGACGCTGCTCAACGGCACCGCCGAATCGCTCGAGCGCCAGCGTGCCGCGATCGACGATCTCAATCAAAGACTCCGCCAGTCCCAGAAAATGGAGGCGATGGGCCAGCTCACCGGCGGCGTGGCGCACGACTTCAACAATCTGTTGACCGTCATCCTGGGCAATGCGGAACACATCGCCGAGCAGCTGGCGGCTCATGCCGAATTGCGCTCGTTCGCCGAGGACATCGTGACCGCCGCCGAACGTGGCGCGGAGCTGACAAACAGCCTGCTCGCGTTCTCGCGCAAGCAGCCGTTGATGCCGAAGGACATCGACATCGGCCGACAGGTTCTCGGCATGGAGCAATTGCTGCGGCGAACGCTGGGCGAACATATCGAGTGTGAGTTTCTGCCCGATCGAGATCTGTGGCTGGCGAGTGTCGACCCCGGTCAATTGGCGTCGGCGCTGCTCAACCTGGTGCTCAACGCCCGCGACGCCATGTCCGACGGCGGCAGGTTGACGGTCGAGGTCCGCAATGCGTCGCTCGACAAGGCCTATGCGCAGCAGAATGGCGACGCGCGGCCCGGCGATTATGTGATGGTTGCGGTGACGGATACCGGCTGCGGCATGCCCCCGGAGGTAGCCGCCCGCGCCTTTGAACCGTTCTTTACCACCAAGGAAGTCGGTAAAGGCACCGGTCTCGGCCTCAGCATGGTGTACGGCTTTGCACAGCAATCCGGCGGGTCGATGAAGATCGATTCCAAGCCGGGGCACGGCACGGCCATCACCCTGTTCTTTCCCCGGGTTGGCGCGCCCGACGCCGGCGGCTCGCGGCTTGCCGATCCGGTCATCACGCCCGCGGGCAGTGAAACCATTCTCCTGGTCGAGGATGACGACATGGTGCGTGCGTATATGGAAAGCGAGTTGAGGGCGCTAGGCTATCGCGTCATCGTGACATCAAACGGGCCGGCGGCCCTCGAGGTGCTGCGCGGTTCGGGGCAAATCGATCTGCTGTTCACCGATGTCGTGATGCCCGGCGGCCTGTTCGGGCCGCAGCTCGCCGAGCAAGCGTCGCGTCTGCGCCCCGGACTCAAGGTTCTCTTCACCTCCGGCTACAGCGAACATCCCGTCACATCGGCCGACCGTCCCGACGCCCGAATCCTGAGCAAGCCGTTCCGCCGGCACGATCTCGCGCTGATGCTGCGTTCGGTGTTGAACGCGGTGTGAGCGGGAGCCCCTGGCAGGGCTGACGTCCTAAGTGGGCAGCGGCTCGACGATCCGCCGGTAGAGATGCCAGGTGGCGTGGCCGAGCACCGGCAGCGTCACCAGCAGGCCGAGAAAGTAAGGCATCGCGGAAACGATCAGCAGGACAACGATGACGGCGGCCCATCCGATCATCGGCAGCGGGCTCATTACCACGGCGCGTACGCTGGTTACCATCGCCGTCACGAAATCGACGTCGCGGTCGAGCAGCAGCGGGAACGACACCACCGTCAGCGAGAACAGGATCAGCGACAGCGCTGCGCCGACCGCATTGCCGATGGCTAGAAACAGCAGGCCCTCATTGGTGGTGAGCACCACCGTGATGAATTGCGGCAGGGTCGCGAAAGAGGCATTGAGTCCGAGCAGCAGCGCGATCAGCAGGCGCACCTGGTACATCCAGATCAGGAAGATGAACAAGGTGATGAACGCCATCCAGCCGAGTTCGCCGCGCGACCTCACCATGGCCCAGATGCCGGCGATCGAGACCGGCTCGCCGGCCTCGCGCCGGCGGCTGACTTCATACAGGCCGATCGCCACGAAAGGCCCGATGAGCGCGAAGCCAGCGGCGAGCGGATAGGCCAGATAGACCATGCTGAACGCCGTCAGGCTGAGCAGAATGACGATGCCGCCCGCCGCATAGATCGCGCCGAACGCGAGGCCATAGAACGGCATGGCCTGGAAATCGCGCAGGCCCCGGCTCAGCGCCTCGGCGATGTCGGTGGCGGTGATGCGCCGCACCACGGGATCGACCTTGCCGGATACCGATGCCATGGCATTCCCTCCCCTCACGTTTCGGGAATTGGTGCAGGCCGCGGCTTGCCGCGTGTTGATCTGGGTCAAATCGCCCGGGAGAGGTGCCGGCGAATCTACCCCAGCTTTCGCAATTCCCGCCGCAGCACCTTGCCGGTCGCGGTCATCGGCAGGGTGTCCGTGAACTGCACGAAGCGTGGATATTCATGCGCGGCGAGTTGCACTTTGACGAAATCCTGGATCTCGCGCGCCAGCGCGTCGCCAGGCGCGAAGCCCGGCCGCAGCACGATCCAGGCCTTGATGGATTCAGTGCGGATCGGATCGGGAATGCCGACCACCGCTGACATCGCCACCGCCGGATGCTTCATCAGCGTGTGCTCGATCTCTGACGGCCCGACGCGATAGCCGGCCGTGGTGATGACGTCGTCCTCGCGGCTGACATACCAGAAATAGCCGTCCTTATCCTGGATGCCGAGATCGCCGGTCAGCAGGAATTCGCCGGCGTATTTCTTCGCCGTGCCCTCCGGGTTGCGCCAGTATTCCAGCATGGTGCAGGGATTGGGCTGCCGCACCCCGATGACGCCGCGGGTTCCGCGCGGCAGTTCCTCGCCGCTCTCGTCGACGATGCGAACATCGAAGCCGGGTGTCGCCTTGCCCATCGAGCCCGGCCGGATCGGAAACAGTCTTGAATTGCTGCCGATCACCAGATTGCATTCGGTCTGGCCGAACACTTCATGGGCGTCGATGCCGAAGGTGGCGCGGACCCAGCCGAGCAGTTCGCCCCCGAGCGACTCGCCGCCGGTAAAGATGCTGCGCAGCCTGACGCCTTGATGGGTGACGCCGGCCTGCCGCATCAGCTTCAGCGCGGTCGGCGGCAGGAACGCGTTGCGGACGCCGTAATCGGCCATCATCGCCATCGCCGCCTGCGGCTCGAATTTGCGCGCGCGATGGCCGACGATCGGCACGGCGTGGTACCAGGCCGCGAACAGCGCGTTGATCAACCCGCCAATCCACGCCCAGTCGGCCGGCGTCCACATCAGGTCGCCGGGCTTGGGCAGGAAATCATGGCACATCTCGACATTGGGCAGATGGCCGAGCACCACGCGGTGCGCATGCAGCGCGCCCTTCGGATTGCCCGTGGTGCCTGAGGTGTAGATGATCAAGGCGGGATCGTCGGCCGAGGTATCGACCGTCGCAAAATCCGCGGATGCCGCCTTGAGCTGGGGCCAGAACGCTTTTGTGCCGGCCGGCGCTGCGTCGCTGATCACATAGACGTTCTTCAGATCCGGCAAGCGGTCGCGGATTTTCGCCAGCTTCTCGTAGCCGGCAGCATCGGTGACGATGGCTTTGGCGCCGGAATTCGCCAGCCGGAATTCCAGCGCGTCCTCGCCGAACAGCGCAAACAGCGGGATCGACACCATGCCCGAGCGAAAAGCGGCGAGATGCGCGATCGGCAATTCGAGCGACTGCGAGAGAAACACCGCGACGCGGTCGCCGCGAACCAGGCCGTCCGCCTTCAGCACGTTGGCAAAACGGCGCGAGAACCCGGCTACCGCATCGAACGAGGTGCGCGTCGCGGCGCCATCCTCATCGACATAGATCAGCGCGAGGCGATTGCTGCCATCGGCATGGCGATCGCAGCACACGGTGGCGAGGTTGAGCCGGTCTGGGATCTCCCAGCGGAAGTCGCGGTACAGGGTTTCGTAGTCGGAGGCTTCGGTGAGCATGGGTGCGGCCGTTGGCTTCCTATGAACGTCGCGTGACGACTCCGGTCGGCGTCGCGAAGCCTTCCATGGTTCGAATGCGCTTCTCCAGCCACCAACCATATTCGGGCGCCCAATCCTCGAATCTCGCGTTGATTCCGAGATCATGGGCCCAGTGCTGCGCGATATTGGGATTGAACTGGGATTGCCGGCCGACCGCGACCAGGTCGGCCTGCCCCTTCTGCAGGATGGCTTCGGCCTGCTCGGCTTCGAGAATGATGCCGACCGCCATCGACGCGATGCCCACTTCCTTGCGGACCCGTTCGGCATAAGGCACCTGGAAACCGAGACCGCGAGGAACCTGGGCGGCCGTCGCCGAGCCCGAGATGCCGCCGGAAGAGCAATCGATCACGTCGACGCCGCGGGCCTTCAATTCGACGGCGAACGCGACCGTGTCATCCAGATTCCAGCCATTCTGGGCGCCGTCGACGGCGGAGACGCGCACGAACAGTGGCATCGTGTCCGGCATTTCGCGCCGTACCGCTTCGACGATCTCGAGCGGCAGGCGCATGCGTCCCTGGCGATCGCCGCCATATTCGTCATTGCGCGTGTTGGAAACGGGAGAGAGGAACGAGGCCAGCAGATAGCCATGGGCGGTGTGGATCTCGATCGTATCGAAGCCCGCAGCGACTGCGTTGCGAGCCGCATTCGCCCAGGTACCCGCCATCGCCCGGCACTCTGCAGTCGTGAGCTGGCGCGGGGTAAGCCATCCCGCCGCAACCGGCTCGCTGGTTGGGCCTACAGGTTGCCACACCCTGGCTCCCGCCTTGATCTGTTCGGGAGTGAGCGGACCCATACCGTCCATTGCACGCTGCGAGGACGCCTTGCGTCCACCGTGCGCGAGCTGAATGCCGATCGCCGTGTTCTCGCCCCGCATGAAGTCGATCAGCGGCTTGAAGCTTCGCGCCTGCTCGGCGTTCCAGATGCCAAGGTCATGTTCGTTGATCAGGCCGATTTCCTCGACGGCGGTCGCCTCGACGAAGACTAGCCCAAAGCCACCCAGCGCATAGCGGCCGAGATGCACGTTGTGAAACATGCCGCAGGTGCTGCCGGGTCCGGCGCGGTAGTGCACCATCGGCGGCACGACCAGGCGGTTCTTGAGAGTCAGGCCGCGGATCTTGAACGGCTGAAACAGCAACGGGCCTGCAGAGTCGACGCGGTCGGGTACGGAAGATGACATGGGATTGCCTGTTAAATTGGGTACGTCGCGCAAGCGAGGCGAGGTTAAGAGGACAGCGCCGCCTTCACCAGCCCGCTGGCTTTGCCAAAGTCCATTTGCCCGGCGTATTTCGCTTTAAGCACCGCGATCACCTTGCCCATGTCCTTCATGCCGGCGGCGCCGGTTTCAGAGACGGCGGCTGCGATCGCCGCCTTGACGTCGTCGTCCGACATCTGTTTCGGCAAATACGCCGTGATGATCGCGATCTCCTCGCGCTCCTGATTGGCGAGTTCGGCGCGGCCGCCCTTGTCGTAGAGCTCGACCGATTCCTGGCGCTGTTTTATCATCTTCTGGAATACGCCAAGAAGGTCCGCATCACTGAGCGGCGGCTTGCCTTCGCCACGTGCCGCAATATCCGCGTTCTTGATTGTCGAGTTGACCATGCGCAGCGTGGAAAGCTTGCGCTCGTCCTTGGCCCGCATCGCGTCCTTGACGGCGTTGTTGATGTCGTCGCGCAGCATCGTGATGTCCTCTCGCGGGCTGAAGTCGCTGGAAGCCCCTGATCTAGGCCGTTCGTCCCCCGGAAACAACTAGCTCCGCAGCCATTCGACCAGCGCCTCGGCAGTCGGCAATGGCTGCTCCAGCGGCGTCAGGTAGCCGCAATCGGGGATGATGACGAGTTTGGCCCCGGGAATGCCGCCGGCCATTTCCGTCGACAGCGAATTCGGCACGGTGTTGTCCTCGTCGCTGGATAGAACCAGCGTCGGGCACTTGATCCACGCCAGCGTCGACCGCGAGTCCGGCCGGCCCATGATGGCCGTCAGCTGGCGCACGAAGCCCTCGGGCCCGACATCGTCGCCCATGTCATGCACCAGCTGGCGCAAGGAAGCGTCATCCCGCCGCGACGGATGCACGAAGCCGGCAAACAGCTCGTCGAGGATGGCGCGGTATTCGCCGGCTTTGGCACGGGCGATCTGGCCGCGCCGCCGTTCGCCGGCCTCCGGCGTATCGGGGCGCGCCTGGGTGTTCATCAACGCCAGCTTTGCCACCCGCTCCGGCGCCTGCCGCATGATTTCAAAGGCGATGTAGCCGCCCATCGAATGGCCGGCCAGCGCGAAGCGCGGCGGCGCCTCGGCCAGGATCCGGCGGGCGATCGCGCCCATATGGTCGTCGCGGATGTGATTGGCCACCGTCACCGGACCGAATCGCCACAACGCCGGGACAACAGGCGCATAGATGCGCGGCGAGCAGGCCAGCCCCGGAACCAGCAGGATCGGCATCGGATTGTCCATGCTTGGCTCCGGATCGGGCGGTTTTCGGGGGTAAATCGGGCAAATCGGCCCTGGACGGGTGACTCCAGATTAGGACCCCCGCCCCGCCTGTCAAATATGCGCAAAGTGCATGTGAATCCGCTGCTTCCGGCTTTGACGCCCGGGAATGCGGCGACTATGTAATGCGCTCATGACATCTCCAGAAAACAGTTCAGCCTGGCCGGACCACAAACCGACCGCGCTCCTCGTGCTTGCCGACGGCACCGTGCTGGAAGGTTTCGGCCTCGGCGCGGAAGGCCAGGCGGTCGGCGAAGTCTGCTTCAACACCGCGATGACCGGCTATGAGGAGATCCTCACCGATCCCTCCTATGCCGGACAGCTCATCACCTTCACTTTTCCGCATATCGGCAATGTCGGCACCAACGACGAGGACATCGAGACGGTGAACATGGCGGCGACGCCAGGCGCGCGCGGCGTGATTTTGCGCGCCGGCATCACCGATCCCTCGAACTACCGCTCCGCCAGGCATCTCGACCAGTGGCTGAAGGCGCGCGGCATCATCGGCCTGTCCGGCATCGATACCCGCGCCTTGACCGCACTGATCCGCAGCAAGGGCATGCCCAATGCCGTGATCGCGCATGCCAAAGACGGCAAGTTCGATCTGCATGGCCTGAAGGAAGAAGCCCGCGAATGGCCCGGCCTCGAAGGCATGGACCTGGTGCCGATGGTGACATCCGCGCAGCGCTTCACCTGGGATGAGACGCCGTGGGCGTGGGAAAAGGGTTTCGGCCGGCAGACCGCGCCCGAGTTCAACGTCGTCGCGATCGACTACGGCATCAAGCGCAACATCCTGCGGCTGCTGGCCGGCGAAGGCTGCAAGATCACGGTGGTGCCGGCGACCACCTCGGCCGAAGACATTCTGGCGATGAAGCCCGACGGCGTGTTCCTGTCGAACGGCCCCGGCGATCCCGCCGAAACCGGCAAATACGCCGTGCCCGTGATCCAGAAGGTGATCTCTTCGGGCACGCCGACATTCGGCATTTGCCTCGGCCACCAGATGCTCGGCCTCGCCGTCGGCGCCAGGACCAGGAAGATGCATCAGGGCCATCACGGCGCCAATCATCCGGTCAAGGACGAGACCACCGGCAAGGTCGAGATCACCTCCATGAACCACGGTTTTGCCGTGGACCAGGACACCCTGCCAGCGGGCGCGACGCAAACCCACATCTCGCTGTTCGACGGCTCCAATTGCGGCATCTCGCTCGACGGGCGACCGGTGTTCTCGGTGCAGTATCACCCCGAAGCCTCCCCCGGCCCCCGCGACTCGCATTATCTGTTCAAGCGGTTCGCGGACCTGATGCGGGCGAAGAAGGGCGGGTAGTTCCGCCGTCGTCCTTGCGCAGCCACTCCGCCGTCATCCTGAGGTGCTCGCCCTCTTCGGGCGAGCCTCGAAGGATGGAGAGACCAGCCCCGCGGCCATCCTTCGAGGCGCTCATCGGCGCAACAGCGCCGCCGAGCGCACCTCAGGATGACGGCGGCGTAGGCTGAGAGGCGCAAAAACGCTGGCGCGTGAGAATACGATTTAGTATGATGATCATCATAATAAGTCGCAGGTATCCCCATGAACGACGCGCCCACCCCCGCCGTCGAATACGGCGTCACCCCGACCGAGGTCATGGCGTCGATGGCGGGCGTCGATTTCGTTCGCGCCATCTTCGAGGGCCGGTTGCCGGCGCCGCCGATCATGCAGACGGTCGAACCGTTCGATTCCAGCACCGAGCCCGGCATCGTGGCGTTCCACAGCGTCCCCGGCTTCCGGCATTACAATCCGATCGGCTCGGTGCATGGCGGCTACGCTGCGATCCTGCTGGATTCGGCGATGGGCCTTGCTGTGCATTCCGCGCTGCCGGCCGGCACCGGCTACACCACGCTGGAGTTCAAGATTTCCTTCATCAAGGGCATGACCCAGGACACCGGCCCGGTGCGCAGCGAAGGCCGCACCTTGAGCGTCGGCCGCCGCGCCGCGACGGCGGAGGCGCGCATTACCGACGCCAAGGGCCGGCTGCTGGCGCATGCCACCACGACCTGCCTGGTGTTCGAGATACCGAGGGGAACTTGAGCGGCTGACACCGGTTGAATCCACGCGTATCCTTTCGTTCGGAGAACCATCATGCCTGTCGTCCGCCAGGACGTCGAACCGCTCACCTTCGTGTTCGCGGACGACGGCCTCGTTCCCAACAATCCGATGCCGTTCCTGGTCTACAAGGGCGCGATCGACGTCGCCAACGGGCATCCCGAAACAACCATCGAGGGCGTGTTCGGCGCCAATGGCTGGGGCGCGATGTGGCGCAACGGCGTGTATGATTTTGCGCATTATCACGCCACCGTGCATGAAGTGCTCGGCGTCGCACGCGGCCATGCAAAGGTGCGCTTCGGCGGCGACCAAGGCGAGGTGCTGGAAATTTCTGCCGGCGACGTCGCGATCCTGCCCGCCGGCACCGGGCATCAATGTCTGGCGTCGAGCCGCGATTTCCGTGTCGTCGGCGCCTATCCGCCGGGCCCGCCGATGGACTTGCAGCGACCGACGCCGGAAAAACATGCGAAGGCGTTGCAGACGATTCCGCAGGTGAAGTTGCCAAAAACCGACCCGGTGCTGGGCGCGGATGGGCCGCTGGTGCGGCTGTGGAAGTAGCAGAACCTAATCGTAGCCCCGCAAGAACCCATACCTGCCAGGGACGCCTATCCCCCGTCGATTGAGGCCGAAAATTCCCGGCGAAGACTTACTTCAACATTAGACCAAGATGTGGTCGGCACAATCCTCAACTCCGTGCCGTATTCGCTCCGCGCTGCATCAATGATCTGGCGAAACCATTTGGAATATGACCACTCACGCGGCTTGGGAGCGTATAAACACTGCCGTCCATCGTCCCAATTCACTTCCATCGCTGCCCGATAGATGAACGGAAAGGTACACGAGGCTGGCTTAACCCAAAGCGAGCCATCGCCGTCTATCCCTACCGCCTCGATCTCGTCTGATCGCATTTCCGTACCCGCATTGGGGATTATGCCGCCCATCAGAATGGGGGCAATGGCAAACGAGAGCAAGGCCATTAAACGGATTGGCGCGCCACAAACACCGCCGTCATCCTGAGGTGCGCGCTCTTGCGCGCCTCGAAGGATGGCCGCGGGGGATAGTCATCCTTCGAGGCTCACCGAACAGCGCTCACGCGCTGTCCGGCTCGCGCCTCAGGATGACGATATCGTCCTACGCCGCGTTGCCGCCTTGCTGGCGGGTGGCTTCGAACAGGAACCAGGTGCGGCGCTCGGTCTGGTCGATGAAGTTTTCCAGCAACGAGGTGGTGCCGACATCTTCGTAGTCGTCGGCCAGCTTGCGCGCCTTGCGCATCGCCGCCGCCATTTTCTTGTTGTCTTCCATCAATTCACGCAGCATCTCGCGCGGCGGCACGTAGGACTCGTTGTTGTCCTTGACGGTCTGCAATTTCGCGACCTGCCCGATCGAGCGCAGCGTGACGCCGCCGATCTTGCGGACACGTTCGGCCAACTCGTCGGTGGTGGCGAAGATCGCGGCGGCCTGCTCATCGAGCAGCAAATGATAGTCGCGGAAATGCCGGCCCGAGACATGCCAGTGAAAATTCTTGGTCTTCATGTAGACCGCGAAGGCGTCGGCCAGCAGCAGATTGAGCGCCGCCGAAATCTTGTCGACGCCCCCCTGCGGCAGGTCGGTGGGCGTATCGAGGTCGGGGGACACCTTGCTGGACTTGTTATCGGCCTTGTTCTCTGCCTTGGCTTTGCTCACGTTGCACCTTCCTGTTAGGAACCGGATATTCGACGTTGGACAGTGGTCGCCGGACCATCTAACGCAGCATATACGTACCGGGTTCCACGCCCGGAACCCCGTTTTGCCGGACACATCAGCGATGGACGACTGGATCGACTATTACGATTCCACGCATACAATCTACGCGAGCAGGCTGCATCGCGACCTGCATTTCCAGATCATCGCCCGGGACATCATCGGCTACATCTCCTCCCCCGATGCTGTGGTGCTTGATTACGCCTGCGGCGAAGCACTGTCCGCGGCCAAGGTCGCCGACGCCTGCGGCAAGCTGTATCTTGCCGAACCCGCGCCCGGCGTGCGCGGCCGGTTGATCGCACGCTTTGCCCCGAACACGAAGATCCGGGTGCGCTCGCTCGATGACCTCCGTAAGATGGAGGAAAAATCCATCGATCTCGCGGTCATGAACTCGGTCGCCCAATACATGACGCCGGCCGAACTCGACCAGGCCTTTGCGGTGGTCAAACGGCTGCTGAAGCCCGGCGGCCGGCTGGTGGTGGGCGATATCCTGCGCCCTGAAGTCGGCATGGTCAGGGACGTGGCGGCATTGCTGCGCTTCGCGCTCACCCACGGCTTCCTGAAGGATGCGCTGGTCGGGCTGGTCTCGACCGCGCTGTCGGACTACCGGCAATTGCGCGCCAAGGTGGGACTGCAGCGCTACAGCGAAGCCGGGATGGTCGCAAAACTGGCCGCCAGCGGTTTCACTGCCTCGCGCGCGCATTCCAATATCGGCCACAACCCGTGGCGGATGACCTTCGTGGCGCGCCACGCGTTTTAGTCCGCCGGCGCGTTAGGGTTAATGAAGGGTAAACATGGATCACCCCGGCGTGATCGACAATGATTGGTTCGGCCCGGTGGCGGAAAGCGTCGACGCGGGAGCAGTGCAATGCTCTTTATCCTGGTTCAAATCCAGGCCGGGCCTCTACGCTTCGCCCTTCAGGCTACGCGTGGCGCAGCCACGCAGGACCGAAAGCGAAGCGTGTCCGGCGTAGCTTGAGCGTAGCGAAGGCGTAGACAGACTGGGCCGCCCTCCCAAACCACGCAAAAATGCCGGTTGATGGGGCCTTTAAGACCCTTTCGCGGGTGCGGAATCTGGTCTAAAGACCACCCGCGCGCGAGGTTGATCCCAAGCGCCGGGTTTGAGGGACGCGCGACAGGCGCGCCCTTTTTTTGTGCCCAGTTCCCAGCCCCCAAGACTTGACACCGAGACTTGATGCCCAAAAGAACCGACATCTCCACCATCCTGATCATCGGCGCCGGTCCCATCGTGATCGGTCAGGCCTGCGAATTCGACTATTCCGGCACCCAGGCGGTCAAGACGCTGAAGGACGAGGGCTACCGCATCGTCCTGGTCAATTCCAATCCGGCCACTATCATGACCGACCCGGAACTGGCCGATGCCACCTATATCGAGCCGATCACCCCGGAAATCGTCGCCAAGATCATCGAAAAGGAACGCGGCGACCGTTCCAGGGGTTTTGCCTTGCTGCCGACCATGGGCGGCCAAACCGCGCTGAACTGCGCGCTGTCGTTGCGCAAGCAGGGCACGCTGGAGGAATTCGACGTCGAGATGATCGGCGCCACCGCAGATGCCATCGACAAGGCCGAGGACCGCCAGCGTTTTCGCGAGGCGATGACCAAGATCGGGCTGGAGACGCCGCGGTCGGTCCAGGTGAAGACACTGCCGGACGCGCTGCGCGCGCTCGACGTGATCGACTTCCCGGCCCTGATCCGCCCCTCCTTCACCATGGGCGGCACCGGCGGCGGCATCGCCTACACCAAGGCGGAATTCATCGAGATCGTCGAACGCGGCATCGATGCCTCGCCGACCTCCGAAGTGCTGATCGAGGAATCCGTGCTCGGCTGGAAGGAGTTCGAGATGGAGGTGGTGCGCGACAAGAAAGACAATTGCATCATCATCTGCTCGATCGAGAACCTCGATCCGATGGGCGTGCATACCGGCGATTCCATCACGGTGGCGCCTGCCCTGACCTTGACCGACAAGGAATACCAGATCATGCGCGACGCCTCGCTGGCGGTGCTGCGCGAGATCGGGGTCGAAACCGGCGGCTCCAACGTGCAGTTCGGCGTCAACCCCGCCGACGGCCGCATGGTCGTGATCGAGATGAATCCGCGGGTGTCGCGCTCTTCCGCACTCGCTTCAAAGGCCACGGGCTTTCCCATTGCAAAGGTCGCCGCCAAGCTCGCGGTCGGCTACACGCTGGACGAAATCGCCAACGACATCACGGGTGGCGCGACGCCGGCTTCGTTCGAGCCCACCATCGATTACGTCGTCGTGAAGATTCCGCGCTTCGCATTCGAAAAATTTCCCGGCGCCTCCACCACGCTGACGACCTCGATGAAATCGGTCGGCGAGGTGATGGCGATCGGCCGCACCTTCCAGGAGAGCCTGCAAAAGGCGCTGCGCGGCCTCGAGACCGGGCTGACCGGGCTCGACGAAATCGAGATCGAGGGCCTCGGTCGCAGCGACGACAAGAATGCGATCCGCGCCGCCTTGGGCACGCCGACGCCGGACCGCCTGTTGCAGGTGGCGCAGGCGATGCGGCTCGGCTGGAGCAACGACGAGATCTTCACCTCCTGCAAGATCGATCCCTGGTTCCTCGCGGAAATGCGCGGCATCGTCGAGATGGAAAGCAAGATCAAGCAGAGCGGCCTGCCCGCACATGCGTTCGGCATGCGGACCCTGAAGGCCATGGGATTTTCCGACGCACGGCTGGCGGTGCTGACCCAGGCCACCGAGGCCGAGGTC
>NZ_JAUYAN010000293.1 GCF_030693485.1 Bradyrhizobium sp.
GCCGGCGCGCTTCAGCGGAAGTTGCTGGACGGTGGAACCGGATTTATCGGATTTTTGCGGCCGGGGCTGCTCGGCGGCGGCCGATGAGGCCGGCCACAGTGCAGTAATGGCGATCAGCAGAGGTACGTTTCGCATCCCGCCTTCTATCGCCGGGGCGCGGCCTGCGCTAGCGGACGAATTTGATCCCGACGGTCTTGCCGCGGCGCCAGACCACTTCGCAGCTTCGCCCGGTACGCGCATCGCGCGAAAACGCCAGCCGCAGTTTGCCCGGCAGCGCGTTGGGATCGTCGACCGTGACCCTGGCGCCGGTCGACGACAGATCCTGCACCACGCAGGGCCGCGCGGCAAAGCCGCCGTCCAGCGTGATCCACCCGGGCTGGTGGACGGATTTGCGGGATTCCCGTTTCTTGGCGGCTGCGGCCATCTCGATTGCTCCTGATGCCATATCCCTACCCGATCGGGCTTTAGGAACCGTTGCGCGAGACGAAAAATCCTCAGGCCTGGGCGCTGCGGGGAAACGTGGCCAACATGCCCGCAAAAACGCTTTTGCCGGTGGCTTGCCCGCCCGCGCAAACGCCACTATACGTTCGCGCGCCGCTCCGATCATGTCACTGCGATCAGGATTGCGGTACGGTGCCACCGCCCCTTCAAGGCGTTGATTTTCCGGGACTATTTGTACCATCTGCAGCGAAACGGCAGCATTGCGACCAACCCGGCCGCAGCGACGCCTTCGCTCCCTTCGTCTATCGGTTAGGACGCCACCCTTTCACGGTGGAGAGAGCGGTTCGATTCCGCTAGGGAGCGCCATCGCCGTTTCGGCGTTTGAAATCAGACGGTAATTTAGCTCTGATGGACCCACTTCCTGGAACGCGTGTTGCGATAGGCCGCCGTTGCCCCCAGTACAATTCGTACGATGGGTTGAGCCCTTGCGAAAGCCTCGGGGTATCGCTTGCCTCGACGGGTTTCGCTTTCACCTGTGCGGACTGAAGTTCGGCCGATGCGGTCGCTCTACCCATCTGCCGCCTTCCGGGTCATCCATCGGCGGCTGGCGCAACAAAAACTTTCATGAGCGAGCCTGCGCGAAAGAATCAATTTCTCGAATAGATTCAACCAATTCACCCGACGAGCATATCAATCCATATCAACAGCCATCCCGTCACGGGGGCGTTGCGCAACGTACCGGCGGGGGGCGGTGGATGCGGATGGTGCTTCTGACGAGGACGCCTGAATCGGGCCGCGAAGTCGCGGGGTTCCAACACCCTCAGGCTGGAGTCAAGTTCGCGTTAAGGAGCGCGGGCGACGGTGGGCCGCGCAGGGAAAGTCGGATTGCCTCCGCTGGACCTGTAGGCTCATCGCATCGCGACGATGCGAACGCGCGTTCTCTTGCCGTTTGAAAATCGAATCCGAACTTTGTCATTTTGCCCTGCTGCTGCTTGCCGCATTCCCACAGAACGAGAAGAGCCAGCCAATGCCCGAAAATCGCCCACAGTTTGACGGATCCCGAGTCCTTGGCGATCTCCGCGCGCTCCGTGCCATCGGCGCCTACAAGACCGGCGTTCACAAGCCCACCTTCTCCGAGCCGCATATGCGCTCGCTGCAATGGCTTGCCGAGCGGCTTCCTGCGGCGGGACTCGCCGCCGAGATCGACGGCATCGGCAATTTGCTCGGCACCAGCCCGAAATCCGGCCCGAAACTGCTGGCCGGCTCCCATCTCGAAAGCCAGAATTACGCCGGCTGGCTCGACGGGCCGCTTGGCGTCGTCTACGCGCTCGAAGCCGCCCGCGTCATCAACGCCGATCCGGGCGCCAAAGGGTTCGTCGAAGTCGCGGCCTGGTGCGATGAGGAAGGACATTTCGGCTCGTTCCTCGGCTCAAGGTCCTATGTCGGTGCGCTGACCGAGGCTGACATCGACGCGGCACGCGACCGCAGCAGTGGCCGAACCATGCGCGATGCGCTGCGCGAGGTCGGGCTTTCCGGCCGGCCCCGCGTCACGGCTGAACGCGGCCGTCATATCGGTTATCTTGAGGCGCATATCGAACAGGGCCAGACGCTCGAAAGCGGCGGCCTTGCGATCGGAATCGTCACCTCCATCGTCGGGATCTGGCAGTACCGGATCATTTTTGAGGGCGAGCAAAATCATGCCGGCACCACAAGGATGGACGTTCGCAAGGATGCCGGCCTGGCGCTGGCGAGATTCTGCGTCGGCATCGACGACCGGTTTCCGGCCGCATGCGGACCGCGAACGGTATGGACCACCGGCCGCATCGTGCTCGATCCCGGCGCGCCCAGCATCATTCCCGGACGGGCGGAAATGCTGTTCCAGATGCGCGACGATGACCCTGGTGTGATCGATCGCCTCGAAACCCTGCTGCACGACATGGCTGCCGAGACCCGCGCGCTAGGCCGATGCACGGTGGCGGTAGAGCGACTTCGTACCGGGGCCCCCGCCTTGATGAATGCAGGATTCCAGCAGGCCATCGAAGCGGCCAGCGCCGCCTTTGCCGGCGGCAGATCGATCCGCATGCCCTCGGGCGCCGGTCACGACGCCCAGGTGCTCGCCACCATCATGCCTGCGGCCATGCTGTTCGTGCCTTCGATCGGCGGCATCAGCCATCACTGGACCGAAAACACCGGGGATGCCGACATCGTCACCGGTGCCGAGGTCTTCGTCGACGCCTGCCGCCGCCTGCTGGCGGGATGAGTTCGGCGACTGCGCCCCACGCGGCAGCCTCTCCGCCGTCGCCCCATTTTTGCACAAATCACCAATGGACACCGCGCGCGAATACGTGCACTTGCCTAGGCATATCCGAACGATCTGATTTGACGCTATCTTCGCTGCCTGCCGGGTGCGCCGGCGCTCATGGCCGGCCTCCGGCCAAAAGGTAACCAAATGAAACTCATCGCCATCGTCGCCGCGATTTGCGCGCTGTCCCAGGCCGCCATCGCCCAGACTGGTGACTGCAAGGGGATCGCCGATGCCACCGCGCGGCTGGCCTGCTACGACAAGGCCGCGCCGCGCGCCGCCGCCGACAAACCGGCGATGGCAAGACCCCTCGCCGCGCCCCCGGCCAAACTACCGGCGTCGAAGACCGACGACGGCAAATACGTCGATACGATCAGCGCCGAGGACGCCCTGATGAACGCGCGGCTGAAGAACATCTGCCGCGGCTGCTGAGGGTGACGTCGGGCCGCGCAGGTCGGGGGTAGGCCAGCGCCTGCTGCTTGCTGTCGCACTTGTGAATTTCCGGGAGCGGATAGCTTCGAAAAATGCCATATCTGCCCTCCTGATGCTCCTCCTCGAAGCCCTCCCCACCGTCATCGGCACCGCGGCGATCGCGCCGGCGCTCCTGATCCTGTGGCTCGTGATCGCGGCCGGCGAAAGGCCCGGCCCGCCCGCCAGGGTCTGGACCGCTTTTCTGCTCGGCGCCGCCAGCATTTCGCTGCTCGGCCTCGTGCGAAAGCCGCTGACGTCGCTGTTCGCGGTTCCGGAGCACCCCTGGCTCGCACAGGCGCTGCATGCAATCCTCGGAATCGCCGCGCCCGAGGAGATCGTCAAAATTCTCGTCATCCTCGTGGTTTCGACACGGCGCCGGCCGGGCGCCGACCCAATGGACGCCGTGGTCTATGGCGCCGCCGCCGGGCTTGGCTTCGCCGCCTACGAAAACCTGGCCTACCTCATTCAGCACCAGGAGATATGGAAGTCGCTGGCCGCGCTGCGCAGCGTCCTTACCGTACCGTTCCATGGCGCGCTCGGCATCATCGCCGGCGCCTATCTCGCCATCGCGCGATCCGGCACGGCGCTCGGCGCGAACCGCCACAACCGTGACTGGGCTCGGATCTCCAGCTCGACACTGGTGCTGCTGGCGCCGCTGACACTGCACGCCGCATTCGATCTCCCTCTGCTCACGCTGCAGCAAAATCCGGACCTGGCATCCTCGACCCGCTTTATGCTGGGCGCTACCAGCCTGCTGATCGGCTTCGGCACGATCGGCCTTGCGATCCGGCTGGTATGGCGGGTCGGCCGCCATCACGCGCCCCGCACCGAGCTCGCGCGTGAGCGGCTCAGCCAGTTGCGCCAGATGTGGGCGCTGCTGGTGCTGGGCGGCGGCGCCGGATTTGCCGGTCTCGCCTTCGTGCTGACTTCGATCCACCAATGGTTCGTCAATCCCGACCGCAACCCTGCGCTGGTCCTGGTACCGATCGGCCTCATCTCCGTGCTGATCGGCGCCGCGCTGCTGGTAGCGACGGCGTCGATCTACATTCTCGGCCGCAATCGCATACGCACGACGGCGGAGGGCTTCTCGGTACCGGGCCAGGGGTGAAGCACGGCTGAGCCCGGATCGGTGCCGCCGATTTCCGGATGACAAGACAAAAGGCATGCGCTATGAGAGGCTCATGATCACCATCGCCACCAGCAATTATTGGTATTTTAGCTTCGACAGCTCGCTGGCGGTGGGAGGATCACGCTCAATCTGACGAATTGCAGCAAGAAGTCCGAACAGCCGCCGCCCGATCTGGCGGCTTTTTTTTGGCCGGCAGGTCCCTCAAATCAGGAGCCATAGCCGTGTTGAGCACCACAGACGATCTTCGTATCGAAGAAATAAAAGAGCTGAGTACGCCGCAAGAGGTCATGCGCGAAATCCCGCGCACCCTGACCGCGACGCGCGTCGTGACGGCGTCGCGTAACGCCATCCACGCCATCCTGAACGGTGTGGACGATCGCCTTCTGGTGGTCGTCGGTCCCTGTTCGGTACACGATCCCGACGCCGCCGTGGACTACGCCACGCGTCTTGCCGCCGTGCGCGAACAGCTTTCCGACCGGCTCGAGATCGTGATGCGCGTCTATTTCGAGAAACCGCGCACCACGGTGGGGTGGAAGGGCCTGATCAACGATCCGGACCTCGATGGCAGCTTCAACATCAACAAGGGCCTGCGGCTCGCCCGCAACGTGCTCTCCGCCGTGAACAATCTCGGCCTGCCGGCGGCAACCGAATTTCTCGACCTGACGACGCCGCAATACATCGCCGATCTGGTGGCGTGGGCGGCGATCGGCGCGCGCACCACGGAAAGCCAGATTCATCGCGAACTCGCTTCCGGTTTGTCCTGCCCCGTCGGTTTCAAGAACGGCACCGACGGCAATGTCCGCATCGCCGCGGAGGCGGTGAAGTCGGCCTCGCATCCGCACCATTTCATGGCGGTGACCAAGCGTGGGCGCTCGGCGATCGCGGCGACATCGGGCAATGAAGACTGCCATATCATTCTGCGCGGCGGCAGCCGGCCGAATTACGATCAGGCCAGCATCGCGGCCGCCTCGGCCGAACTCGCGCGCGCCGGCGTAGCACCGCGGATCATGATCGATGCCAGTCATGCCAACAGCGGCAAGAAGCCGGAGAACCAGCCGATGGTGGTTGCCGATGTCGCCGGGCAAGTCTCCAGCGGCGATCAGCGCATCGTCGGCGTCATGATCGAAAGCAATCTGGTCGCGGGCCGCCAGGAAGTGCTGCCGGGCGCGACGCTGACTTATGGGCAGAGCATCACCGACGGCTGCATCGACTGGCAGACCACCGTGCCGGCGCTGAA
>NZ_JAUYAN010000319.1 GCF_030693485.1 Bradyrhizobium sp.
GCCGGCCCTCGGTGGTCTCGGGCGAGCAGGTATTTTTGGGCAGGCGCTCGACGTTGGCGGCGGCGATCTTGATGGCATGCTCCATCTTGCCCTTGGCAAAGCCGGGATGGGTGCTGACGCCTTCGATGGTGAGGGTGGCGGCATCGGCGGAAAAGGTCTCGTCCTCGATATTCCCCGCGGTTTCGCCGTCCATCGTGTAGGCAAAATCGGCGCCGAGCTTTTTCAGGTCGGCCTTGTCGACGCCGCGTCCGATCTCCTCGTCGGGCGTGAACAGGATCTTGATCGCGCCGTGCTTGATCTGCGGGTTGTTCAGCAGGAAATGCGCGGCATCCATGATTTCGGCCAGCCCGGCCTTGTTGTCGGCGCCGAGCAAGGTGGTGCCGTCCGACGTGATGATGTCGTGGCCGATCTGGTCTTTCAGCGCGGGATGGTCAGCGGCGCGAATCACTTGGGCAGGGTCGCCCGGCAGCACGATGTCGCCGCCGCGGTAGTTTCGGACGATCTGCGGTTTGACGTCCTTGCCGGTACAGTCAGGCGATGTGTCCATGTGCGAGCAGAAGCAGATCACCGGAACCTGCTTGCCGGTCGTGGCCGGGATCGTCGCATAGACGTAGCCGTGCGCGTCGAGATGGGCGTCGGCGAGGCCCATCGCCTGCAGCTCGCGGGCGAGCAGGCGGCCCAGGTCCATTTGTTTTTCGGTCGAGGGGCAGGTGGGGGAGGCCGGGTCCGACTGGGTGTCGATCACCACATAGCGCAGGAAGCGCTCGGTCAATGTGTGGGTGAACGCGAGGGGCAAGACCACGATCAGAACCGCTGGCAGGGCCGGGAGGGCCGGGTAAGGGGCCGAAGCGTCATTCCGGGGGCCGTGTCGGCCGCGCCCGGAATGACGCCAAGTACGGATTGAAGTCGGGTGCCGGAAAAGCCGTCGGTCAGACGGCTTCCTTCAGCTCCTTGGCGGCGCGGAAGGCAACCTTCTTGCTGGCCTTGATCTGGATCGCTTCGCCGGTGGCGGGGTTGCGGCCCATGCGGGCGGCGCGCTTGCGTACCTGCAGGATGCCGAGGCCGACGATCCGGATGCGCTCGCCCTTCTTGAGGTGCTTGGTGATCCGGCTGACGAGGTCGCCCAGGATCTCTTCGGCCTTCTTCTTGGACAATTCCTGGTCTTCGGCGATCGCTGCCGCCAAATGCTTGAGCGTGACGGTGGTCGGGGTCGCTGCCTTCTTCGCCATAGTTGGCCCTCCTCGTTGGTGATGCCTTAAGGAAACTCAGACGTATCAGGCCTTAAATGATTCGATGGCGGACTGACTACGCTGTTTTGCCTGCAAACAGGCCATTATTTGCATCGACGTCGCAAAAACGCCCGACTGACAAGGGGATTCGCAACAACCTTGACTTGGAAGGTGCGCGCCTTTATGCCGTCCGTTCGAAGCGGATCAGTCTGAGATCACGGCGTCCGCGGGAGTAGCTCAGTTGGTTAGAGCGCCGCCCTGTCACGGCGGAGGCCGCGGGTTCGAGTCCCGTCTCTCGCGCCAGTGATCGCTGGATCGGCTTCATTTCCCCGATATCGCCAAACGCAAAAGGCCGCCTGAAGGCGACCCTTGTTCCTGTCATCCCTGAGAATTCCAGACTTATCCAACCAGGCCTGTCTCAGCGGACC
The DNA here is from genome assembly GCF_030693485.1 of Bradyrhizobium sp. Lineage (GTDB taxonomy): Bacteria > Pseudomonadota > Alphaproteobacteria > Rhizobiales > Xanthobacteraceae > Bradyrhizobium. The sequence continues at coordinate 1,658 of NZ_JAUYAN010000319.1, forward strand.
AGCGAGGCGTTGGAACTGGTGATCGTGACCGGCTTGCCTGCCTTCACGACCTGAGCGGTCTGGCTGTAATCCGCGTTGGTGCGGGCCGAGATCCCGATCGCCGCCACCGCGATGCCGGCCACGAGGGCGACAACCACGATCTTGAGGTGGGTCGAACGATCTGCCGAGTGAATTGAGTGGTTCATCTGAGCCTCCAGGGCGACTTTGCCGCCGCGTCGTTGGGCAGATGAGTACGCCCCCCCTGTTTCAGGATGGTTTCGTGGGTTCCCCAAAATGGTTTCGTCGGCATTTCCGGGGTATTTCGGCCGTAGAGCGACCGCCTGACCGACGTGCCTGAAGCCTGGAAAGACGTCGCCTGAAAAACCTCGGGGTCGACCGCCTCTCGCCGTCGCTCCCGGGTTATCCCGCCGCATGTGGCGACCGGCGGAGCCATAAAATTAGCTTGTCTTGCGCCCCTTGTTGCGCTGCGCTAAGCCTCAGAACAATTCCAATTAACGAATCTGCGGCCCTCAGAAACCGCGGAATAAGGGCTCCGCCGATGTCCGGCATGTTGCAGCAATACCTTCCTCTCGTGGTGTTTATCGGGGTCGCGGGCCTGATCGGTTTGGCGCTGCTGATCGCGCCCTTTCTCCTCGCCTTCCAGCAGCCCGATCCGGAAAAGCTGTCCGCCTATGAATGCGGATTCAACGCTTTTGACGACGCCCGCATGAAGTTCGATGTCCGGTTCTATCTGGTGGCCATCCTCTTCATCATCTTCGACCTCGAAGTGGCCTTCCTGTTCCCGTGGGCGGTGGCGTTCGGGAAGCTGGGGGCGACCGGATTCTGGTCGATGCTGGTTTTCCTCGCCGTCCTGACCGTCGGCTTTGCCTATGAATGGAAGAAAGGCGCGCTCGAATGGGATTGAGCCCCACCGTCGCATCGCCAGGATTTGCACCGGTCATCGCGCCGGTTGCGACCGGTATTCTGGATCCCTCGACCGGCCGGCCGGTCGGCGCCACCGACCCGTATTTTCTCGAGGTCAATCACGAACTGTCGGACAAGGGCTTCTTCATCACCGCCACCGATGACCTCATCACCTGGGCGCGCACCGGCTCTCTGATGTGGATGACGTTCGGTCTGGCCTGCTGCGCGGTCGAGATGATGCAGATGTCGATGCCGCGCTACGACGCCGAGCGATTTGGCTTCGCGCCGCGCGCATCGCCGCGGCAGTCCGACGTGATGATCGTCGCGGGCACTTTGACCAACAAGATGGCGCCGGCGCTGCGCAAGGTCTACGACCAGATGCCGGAGCCGCGCTACGTCATCTCGATGGGATCCTGCGCCAATGGCGGCGGCTACTATCACTACTCATACTCGGTGGTGCGCGGCTGCGACCGTATCGTGCCGATCGACATCTACGTGCCCGGCTGCCCGCCGACGGCGGAAGCGCTGCTTTACGGCGTGATGCTGCTGCAGAAGAAGATCCGGCGCACCGGAACCATCGAACGCTAAGGGTTTGGGTATGGACGACGGCAGGCTCGACGCCCTGGGGCAGACGATTGTTAGCGCGCTGGCGGGTGCTGCGACCGGTCATTCGGTCGCGTTCAATCAACTGACGGTCACGATCGACGCGAGCAGGATTGTCGAAGTCGTCAAATTCCTGCGCGACGATCCCGGTTGCCGTTTCGTCAATTTCATCGACGTCACCGCGGTGGATTATCCGGGCCGCGAAAAGCGCTTCGACGTGGTCTATCACCTGCTGTCACCGACCCTGAACGAGCGCATCCGTCTGCGCGCCCACGCCGACGAGGCCACCCAGGTGCCATCGATCATCGACGTCTTCCCCGGCGCCGACTGGTTCGAGCGCGAGTGCTACGACCTCTACGGCGTGATCTTCACCGGCCATCCCGACATGCGCCGGCTGTTGACCGACTACGGCTTCGACGGTCATCCGCTGCGCAAGGATTTCCCGCTCACCGGCTTCGTCGAGGTGCGCTACGACGACCAGGAGAAGCGGGTGGTCTACGAACCCGTCCGCCTCAACCAGGAATTCCGCAAATTCGATTTCCTCTCGCCGTGGGAAGGCGCCGACTATCCGGTGCTGCCGGGCGATGAGAAGGCGGGGCCGAAAGTCTGATCATGAACGAACAGAACCTTCGCAATTTTACCATCAACTTCGGGCCGCAGCATCCCGCTGCCCACGGTGTTCTGCGTCTGGTGTTGGAGCTTGATGGTGAGGTCGTGGCCCGCGTCGATCCGCATATCGGCCTTTTGCATCGCGGCACCGAAAAGCTGATCGAGCACAAGACCTATCTGCAGGCGATCCCGTATTTCGACCGGCTCGACTATGTCGCGCCGATGAATCAGGAACACGCGTTCTGCCTTGCGGCGGAAAAACTGCTCGGCATAACGGTGCCGCGCCGCGGCCAACTGATCCGCGTGCTGTACTGCGAGATCGGCCGCATCCTGTCGCATCTTCTCAATGTCACCACCCAGGCGATGGACGTCGGCGCGCTGACCCCGCCGCTGTGGGGCTTTGAAGAGCGCGAAAAGCTGATGGTGTTTTACGAACGCGCCTCCGGCTCGCGAATGCATGCGGCCTATTTCCGGATCGGCGGCGTGCATCAGGACCTGCCGCCGAAGCTGGTCGACGATATCGACGCCTGGTGCGATCCGTTCCTGCAGGTGGTCGCCGATCTCGAGACCCTGCTGACCGGCAACCGCATCTTCAAGCAGCGCAATGTCGACATCGGCGTGGTGACGCTGGCGCAGGCCTGGGAGTGGGGTTTTTCCGGCGTCATGGTGCGCGGCTCCGGTGCGGCCTGGGATCTGCGCAAGGCGCAGCCCTACGAATGCTACGCCGAGATGGATTTCGACATTCCGATCGGCAAGAACGGCGATTGCTACGACCGCTACTGCATCCGCATGGAAGAGATGCGGCAGTCCGTGCGCATCATGAAGCAGTGCATCGCGAAGCTGCGCGCGCCGGAAGGGCAGGGGCCGGTCGTCGTCGAAGACAACAAGATTGCGCCGCCCCGGCGTGGCGAGATGAAGCGCTCGATGGAAGCGCTGATCCATCACTTCAAGCTCTACACCGAGGGTTTCCATGTGCCGGCCGGCGAAGTCTATGCCGCGGTGGAAGCCCCGAAAGGCGAGTTCGGCGTCTATCTGGTCGCCGACGGCACCAACAAGCCCTACAAGTGCAAGATCCGCGCGCCGGGCTTTGCGCATCTGCAGGCGATGGATTTCATTTGTCGGGGCCACCTGCTGGCCGACGTCTCGGCGATTCTCGGCTCGCTCGACATCGTGTTCGGAGAGGTCGATCGGTGATGGCGATGCCGCCCATCCAGTTTGACCGCGCTTCCGGGGCTCTCGATGGGGCAAACCTGTGGGAGCGAACGGCCGCGCTGGCGTTTGCGGCGGGTTCCAAGATTTCGTCACACTTCTCGCACCGCGGCTACAACATGTGCGCCAATCTCTTGCGCAAAACACTTCTGGAGCGCGACATCGACATCAAGCTGAATGCGGACGCGACCTTCGCGTTTCCCTATGGCGACGGCTACTGGAGCAAGCTGCTCGATCGCTCGTTTTCGTATGAGAATGAGCTCGAACTGCTGTTTCGGCACTCCGCCGATGTCGATTACACGCTGCTCGATTGCGGCGCCAATTACGGCTACTGGTCGGTGCTGGTCTCCAGCGCACCCTACGGGTCGCACAAGGCGATCGCGATCGAGCCGTCGTCGCAGAATTTCGCCAAGCTGAAGAACAACGCCGAGATCAACGGCAACCGTTTCGAGGCGATGAAGTGCGCGATCGGCGCGGGGAGGGGCACCGCGCGGCTGTCCGGCACCAAGCACGAGGCGTTCAGCATCGCCGGCGACGCCGGCGATCCTGGCGAGGAAGTGCCAGTCCTCGCGCTCGACAATCTCCTCGATGAGGGCAAGGTTTCGGCTGGCGGCAAGTTCCTGATCAAGCTCGACGTCGAAGGCGTCGAGATTGAGGCCATCAAGGGCGGTGCCCGGCTGCTGCAGGCTGACAGCGTCATCCTGTGTGAAGAGCACGGCAACGATCCGCATCACACCGTGTCGCGCTACATCCTCGAACAAACGCCGCTGAAGCTGATCGTCTACGATCCGCACAGCAATCTGCTGCAAACCGTGACCGAGCTTTCGATCCTCGACCGCATCAAGGTTTCAACCAACGTCGGCTATAACGTGTTCGGCACGGCAAGCGCTTTCTGGCAGGACCGGATCAGCGCCCTGAACGCCGCGCGCCGCGCGCAATGAGAGACTGAGAGACAATGTCCGTCCGCCGCCTTGCACCTAAGGAATTTCAACCCGCGAACTTCACGTTCTCTGCGGAAAACCTCGCTTGGGCGAAGCAACAGATCGCCAAATATCCGGAAGGCCGCCAGGCTTCGGCGGTCATACCGATCCTGTGGCGGGTCCAGGAACAGCATGAGGGGTGGGTTTCCGAGGCGGCGATCCGCGCGGTCGCGGATTTGCTCGGCATGCCCTATATCCGGGCGCTGGAGATTGCGACCTTCTACACGATGTTTCAGCTGCAGCCGGTCGGCAAGAAGGCCCATGTGCAGGTCTGCGGCACCACGCCATGCCGGCTGCGCGGCGCCGGCGACATCATCGAAGTGTGCCAGAGCCGCATCCATCACGATCCCTTCCATCTGTCCAAGGACGGCAATTTCAGCTGGGAAGAGGTCGAGTGTCTGGGTGCCTGCGTGAACGCGCCGATGGTGCTGATCTGGAAGGACACCTACGAGGATCTGACCAAGGAAAGCTTCGGCAAGGTGCTGGACGGCTTTGCCTCGGGCAATCCGCCGAAGCCGGGTCCGCAGATCGACCGTCAGTTTTCCGCCCCCGTGGGCGGATTGACCACGCTGAAGGAAACGACATGAACAGGGTTCGTGCGGCCGGGCGGGGGGTGCCCGTGCGATGAATAGCTGGCTTTACATCGCGCTGCATACGGTCACGGCGGCCGTGTTCATTTTTCTATTGCAGCGCTATGCGCTGAACGCGTCGCTCGATTCAAGCCTGCTCTGGGCGCTGACCTTCGGCGGATGCGCCGCGGGTCTCGCCTACATGCAGTCCAAACGCTCCTCTTAGGAAGTTTCACGTCATGCTCGACGACAAGGACCGCATCTTCAAGAACCTCTACGGTCTCCACGACTGGGGCCTCGAGGGTGCGCGCCGCCGTGGCGCCTGGGACGGCACCAAGGCGATCATCGACAAGGGCCGCGACTGGATCATCAACGAGATGAAGGCGTCCGGCCTGCGCGGACGCGGCGGGGCCGGTTTCCCGACCGGGCTGAAATGGTCGTTCATGCCGAAGGAGTCGACCGACGGGCGGCCGAGCTATCTCGTGGTCAATGCCGACGAGTCCGAGCCCGGCACCTGCAAGGACCGCGAAATCATGCGGCACGATCCGCATCTCCTGGTCGAGGGCTGCCTGCTCGCCAGCTTCGCGATGAATGCGCATGTCTGCTACATCTACGTCCGCGGCGAATTCATCCGCGAGCGCGAGCATCTGCAAGCCGCGATCGATCAGGCCTACGAGGCGAAGCTGGTCGGCAAGGACAACATCAACGGCTGGCCGTTCGACATTTACGTCAGCCACGGCGCCGGGGCCTATATCTGCGGCGAAGAGACCGCCTTGCTGGAAAGCCTCGAAGGCAAGAAGGGCATGCCGCGGCTGAAGCCGCCATTCCCGGCCAATGTCGGTCTCTACGGTTGCCCGACCACGGTCAACAACGTCGAGTCGATCGCGGTGGCGCCGGATATCCTGCGCCGCGGCGCGGCGTGGTTTGCCGCCATCGGCCGGCCCAACAATGTCGGAACGAAACTGTTCTGCATCTCCGGCCATGTCGAGCGGCCCTGCAACGTCGAAGAAGCCATGGGGATTCCGTTCCGCGAACTGATCGAGCGCCATTGCGGCGGCATCCGCGGCGGCTGGGACAATCTCAAGGCGGTGATTCCGGGCGGCTCGTCGGTGCGCATGGTGCCGGCCGACCAGATCATCGATACCCCGATGGATTTCGACAGTCTCGGCAAGCTTCGCTCCGGTCTCGGCACCGCCGCCGTCATCGTGATGGACAAATCGACCGACCTGATCCGGGCGATTGCGCGGATTTCCTATTTCTACAAGCACGAGAGCTGCGGCCAGTGCACGCCGTGCCGCGAGGGCACCGGCTGGATGTGGCGGGTGCTGACGCGCATGGCCGAGGGCCGCGCCCACAAGCGCGAAATCGACATGCTGCTGGAAGTCACCAAGCAGGTCGAGGGCCACACCATCTGCGCGCTCGGCGACGCCGCGGCGTGGCCGATCCAGGGCCTGATCGCGCATTTCCGTCACGAGATCGAGGAACGCATCGACCGGTATTCGCACAAGGCGGATGCCGACGACGCCGGCATTCGCGATCCCGCCCACATGGTCGCGGCTGAGTAGGGGGGAGCGATGGCAGACGAACCGGATAACATCTTTCTTTCGATCCTGCGCAAGATTGATCAGCGCACCGAGCGAATGGCGGAGGATCTTCATGACCTGAAGGTGCGTGTCACGCCCGTCGATGAAGGACGGGCCGGAGTCAACCGCAGACTGGATCGTCTGGAACACCGCGTCGAACGGATCGAGAAGCGTCTCGAACTGTCGGACGCAACGCATTGAGAGATGATGGGCAACCATGAAGACCGCCGGCGTCACGATATCCGACCGGCAGCTGTGAAAGACTTGAGGCAATGACCATACTCATCGTCGATGGCAAAGAAATCGATGTCCCCGCGGACTTCACGCTGCTGCAGGCCTGTGAAATGGCGGGCGCGGAAATTCCGCGCTTTTGCTACCACGAGCGGCTGTCGATCGCCGGCAATTGCCGGATGTGCCTGGTCGAGGTGAAGGGCGGCCCGAAGCCGGTGGCAAGCTGCGCCTGGGCGGTTCGCGATTGCCGTCCGGGTCCCAAGGGTGAGCCGCCCGAAATCTCGACCCGGTCGCCGATGGTGAGGAAGGCGCGCGAAGGCGTGATGGAGTTCCTGCTGATCAACCATCCGCTGGACTGCCCGATCTGCGATCAGGGCGGCGAGTGCGACCTGCAGGATCAGGCGATGGGCTACGGCGTCGACACCAGCCGCTTTGCTGAAAACAAGCGCGCGGTCGAGGACAAGTATCTCGGCGCACTGGTCAAGACCTCGATGAACCGCTGCATCCAGTGCACGCGCTGCGTCCGCTTCGCCGCCGAAGTCTGCGGCGTGCCGGAAATGGGCGCGACCGGCCGCGGCGAGGACATGGAGATCACCACCTATCTGGAATCGGCGCTGACCTCGGAGCTGCAGGGCAATCTGGTGGATATCTGCCCGGTCGGCGCACTCACTTCGAAGCCCTATGCTTTCGCCGCAAGACCCTGGGAGCTCGGCAAGACCCAGTCGATCGACGTGATGGATGGCGTCGGCTCGGCGATCCGGATCGATACCCGCGGCCGCGAGGTGATGCGGATCCTGCCGCGTGTCAACGAGGCGGTGAACGAGGAATGGATTTCCGACAAGACCCGCCACATCGTCGATGGCCTGCGCACCCAGCGGCTCGACCGTCCCTACATCAGGGAAGGCGGCAAGCTGCGAGCGGCGTCGTGGTCGGAGGCGTTCGGCGTCATCGCGGCCAAGGTTGGCCGGCTCGACGGCAAGCGGATCGGCGCCATCGCGGGCGATCTTGCTGCGGTCGAGGAGATGTTCGCGCTGAAGGAACTGTTGGCCAAATCCGGTTCCGCCAACCTGGCGGTGCAGGGCGGCGACGCCTTCGATCCCAAGGCCGGCCGCGCATCCTACATTTTCAATCCGACCATCGCCGGCATCGAACAGGCCGATGCATTGCTGATCGTGGGGTCGAACCCGCGCAAGGAGGCGGCGGTTCTCAACGCGCGCGTCCGCAAGCGCTGGCGCTCCGGCCAGCTCAAGATCGGCATGATCGGCGCCAGGGCCGATCTCACCTATGATTACGACTATCTCGGCGCGGGCACGGATTCGCTGGGCGAACTCGCCGCCGGCAAGCATGCCTTCGCCAATGTGTTGAAGGGCGCCAAGCATCCGATCGTGCTGGTCGGCGCCGGCGTGGCCGCGCGCCACGACGGAGCGGCGGTTCTCGCCGCCACGGCAAAAATCGCGCTCGATGTCGGCGCGGTCACAGGCGACTGGAACGGATTCGGCATCCTGCACGATACGGCTTCGCGGGTCGGCGCGCTCGACATCGGCTTTGCCTCGGGCGCGGGCGGCCTGACCGCCGCGCAGATGACGACGTTCGGCACGCTCGATGTGCTGTTCCTGCTCGGCGCCGACGACATCAAGGTGCCTGACGGTACCTTCGTGGTCTATATCGGCACCCATGGCGACCGCGGCGCACATCGCGCCGACGTCATTCTGCCGGGGGCGGCCTATACCGAGAAGTCCGGCATCTACGTCAACACCGAGGGCCGGGTGCAGATGGCCAACCGCGCGTCATTCCCGCCGGGCGAGGCGCGCGAGGACTGGGCGATCGTCCGCGCTCTGTCGGATGTGCTTGGAAAGAAATTGCCGTATGACTCGCTCGGCGCCTTGCGCCAGGCGATGTTCAAGGCCGTGCCGCATCTGATGCGCATCGACCAGGTCGAGCCCGGCAAGGCGGATGACGTCAAGCGGCTGGCGGGCAAGGGCGGCAGGGTCGAGAAGGCGCCGTTCAAGACCATCGAGGATTTTTACCTGACCAACCCGATCGCGCGCGCGTCAGCGATCATGGCGGAATGTTCCCGCCTGGCCTCCGGGCAAATGCTGACGGCGGCGGAGTGAGCTGATGGCTGAATTTTTCGCAAGCGGATTCTGGACCGGCTTCCTGTGGCCGCTGATCGTCATGATCGCACAGAGCGTCATGCTGCTCGTCATTTTGCTGGTCGCGATCGCCTACATCCTGTTGGCCGACCGCAAGATCTGGGCGGCGGTGCAGATCCGGCGCGGACCCAATGTCGTCGGCCCCTGGGGCCTGTTCCAGTCATTCGCCGATCTCCTGAAGTTCGTGCTGAAGGAGCCGATCATTCCCTCCGGCGCCAACAAGGGTGTGTTCCTGCTGGCGCCGCTGGTCAGCTGCGTGCTGGCGCTGGCCGCGTGGGCGGTGATCCCGATGGATCTCGGCTGGGTGATCTCCGACATCAATGTCGGGGTGCTCTATATCTTCGCGATCTCGTCGCTGTCGATCTACGGCATCATCATGGCCGGCTGGTCGTCGAACTCGAAATACCCGTTCCTGGCCGCGCTGCGCTCGGCGGCGCAGATGGTCAGTTACGAGGTTTCGATCGGCTTTGTGATCATCACGGTCCTGCTGTGCGTGGGCTCGCTGAACCTCACGGCCGTGGTCGAGGCGCAGCATACCCGCGGCCTTGCGACCCTGATCGGCCTGCCGCAGCTGACATTCCTGAACTGGTACATCTGGCCGCTATTCCCGATGTTCGTGATCTTCTACGTCTCGGCGCTGGCGGAAACCAACCGTCCGCCGTTCGACCTGGTGGAAGCCGAATCCGAACTTGTCGCGGGCTTCATGGTCGAATACGGCTCGACGCCGTATCTGCTGTTCATGCTGGGCGAGTACGTCGCGATCACCACGATGTGCGCGCTGGCGACGATCATGTTCCTCGGCGGCTGGCTGCCGCCGATCGAGGTCGTGCCGTTCACCTGGGTACCGGGCGTGATCTGGTTCACGCTCAAGGTATTTTTCATGTTCTTCCTGATCGCGATGGCGAAGGCGATCGTGCCGCGCTACCGCTACGATCAGTTGATGCGGCTCGGCTGGAAGGTGTTCCTGCCGCTGTCGCTGGCGATGGTGGTGATTGTGGCCGGGGTGCTGCATTTCGCCGGCATCGCGCCGAAATGAGGTCGCTATGAGTGTCAACATCAACGCTACGGCCCGCTCGCTCCTGCTGACGGAATTCGTCTCGGCGTTCTTTCTCGCCATGCGCTATTTCTTCAAGCCGAAGCCGACCCTGAACTATCCGTTCGAGAAGGGGCCGATCTCGCCGCGCTTCCGCGGCGAGCATGCGCTGCGCCTCTATCCCAATGGCGAGGAACGCTGCATTGCCTGCAAGCTGTGCGAGGCGATCTGTCCGGCGCAGGCGATCACCATCGAGGCCGGCCCGCGCCGCAACGACGGCACCAGGCGCACCGTGCGCTACGACATCGACATGGTGAAATGCATCTATTGCGGATTGTGCCAGGAGGCCTGTCCGGTCGATGCGATCGTCGAGGGACCGAATTTCGAATTCGCGACCGAGACCCGCGAGGAACTGTATTATGACAAGGCGAAACTGCTCGCCAATGGCGACCGCTGGGAGCGCGAGATTGCGAAATCCATCGAACTCGATTCGCCGTACCGGTGAGGTGAGGGCATGATCCTTCCAGCCCTGTTCTTCTATCTGTTCGCCGGCGTCTGCGTCGCCTCGGCGGTGATGGTGATTGTGTCGCGCAATCCCGTGCACTCCGTGCTGTTCCTGATCCTGGCCTTCGTCAACGCTTCCGGCCTGTTCATCCTGATGGGCGCCGAGTTCCTCGGCATGATCCTGGTCGTGGTCTATGTCGGCGCGGTCGCGGTGCTGTTCCTGTTCGTGATCATGATGCTCGACGTCGACTTCACCGAGCTGCGTGAGGGATTTCTGGAATACCTGCCGTTTGGCCTCGTGATCGGCGCGATCTTCCTCGCCGAGCTGCTGCTGGTCGGCGGCGGTTGGGTCATCAACCCCGACATCGCCAGATCGGCGACCTCGACGATTCCGGCCAATGTCAGCAACACCGAGGCGCTCGGTCTCGTGCTCTACACCACTTACATCCATTACTTCCAGATCGCCGGCATGGTGCTGCTGGTGGCGATGATCGGCGCCATCGTGCTGACGCTGCGCCACAAGGTCAGCGTCAAGCGGCAGGACATCAATGTGCAGAACGCGCGGACGCCCGAGCTCGCGATGAGCGTGCGCAAGGTGACGTCGGGGCAGGGGCTGCAGGACGCGGACGCGCCGGAGTGGGTGAAATGACCATCGGTCTCGGACATTACCTCTCGGTCGGCGCGATCCTGTTCACGCTCGGGATCCTCGGCATCTTTCTCAACCGCAAGAACATCATCGTCATCCTGATGTCGATCGAACTGATCCTGCTAGCGGTCAATATCAACCTGGTGGCGTTCTCGACCTTCCTCGGCGACATCGTCGGGCAGGTGTTTGCGCTGCTGGTGCTCACGGTGGCTGCGGCGGAAGCGGCGATCGGGCTTGCGGTGCTGGTGGTGTACTTCCGCAATCGCGGCTCGATCGCGGTCGAAGACGTCAATCTGATGAAGGGCTAACGCGTCACATGATCCAGGCAATCGTCTTTCTGCCGCTGATCGGCGCGATTCTCGCGGGCCTGATCGCTATCTTTGGAGCGCATGCGCGCAACCCGAGCGGCGATGCGGTCGAGCATCACGACGACGGCCATGGCCATGGCGCCCATGCCCACACCCACGCGTCGGACGCTCATGACGATCACGGCCATGATGACCATGGTCATGACGACCATCACGCGGCCGAACCACCGGCCGCGGGCTCGCGTGCGGCCGAGCTGATCACCACCGGGCTGCTGCTGGTGTCCGCCGCGCTGTCCTGGGTTGCGCTGGTCGACGTCGGCTTCATGAAGAATGACGCGCGCATCGCGCTGTTCACCTGGATCAATTCCGGCGACCTGCAGATCGCGTGGGCGCTGCGGGTGGATACGCTGACCGCCGTCATGCTGGTGGTGGTCAACACCGTGTCGTCACTCGTGCACCTCTATTCCATCGGCTACATGGATGAGGATCCGCATCGGCCGCGGTTCTTTGCCTATCTCTCGCTGTTCACCTTCGCGATGCTGATGCTGGTGACCTCGGACAATCTGGTGCAACTGTTCTTCGGCTGGGAGGGCGTCGGTCTCGCAAGCTACCTGCTGATCGGTTTCTGGTACCAGAAGCCGTCGGCGAACGCCGCCGCCATCAAGGCCTTCGTGGTCAACCGGGTCGGCGATTTCGGCTTTGCGCTCGGCATCTTCGCGATCTTCATGATGATCGGCTCGACCGACTTCGAGACCATCTTCGCCGGCGCGCAGGGGGTGACCGGCAAGACCATCAACTTCTTCGGCTGGCAGGCCGATGCGCTGACGCTGATCTGCCTGTTGCTGTTCATGGGCGCGATGGGCAAGTCCGCCCAGTTCCTGCTGCACACCTGGCTGCCCGATGCCATGGAAGGCCCGACGCCGGTCTCGGCGCTGATCCACGCCGCCACCATGGTCACCGCGGGTGTCTTCATGGTGGCGCGACTGTCGCCGCTGTTCGAGCTGGCGCCGAATGCGCAGGCCGCGGTGATGTTCTTCGGCGCTACCACCGCGTTCTTCGCTGCGACCGTGGGCCTCGTGCAGAACGACATCAAGCGTATCGTGGCGTATTCGACCTGTTCGCAGCTCGGCTACATGTTCGTGGCGATGGGGGCGGGAGCCTATTCGGTCGGCATGTTCCATTTGTTCACGCATGCCTTCTTCAAGGCACTGTTGTTCTTGGGTTCCGGCTCGGTGATCTATGCGATGCATCACGAGCAGGACATCCGCAACATGGGCGGGCTGAAGGACAAGATTCCCTTCACCTATATCGTGATGGTGATCGGCACGCTGGCGTTGACCGGCTTTCCGCTCACCGCCGGCTATTTCTCCAAGGACGCCATCATCGAAGCCGCCTTCGTGTCGCACAATCCGTTCGCGTTCTACGGCTTCTTGATGACCGTGATCGCGGCGGGCCTGACATCGTTCTATTCTTGGCGGCTGATCTTCAAGACCTTTCATGGCGAGCCGCACGATCAGAAGCACTATGAGGCCGCGCACGAGGCTCCGCTGTGGATGCTGGTGCCGATCGGCATTCTCGCCGCCGGATCGATCCTCGCCGGCTTCCCGTTCAAGGAGCTGTTCGCCGGTCACGGCGTGGCGGAATTCTTCCGCGAGTCCCTGAAGATGAATCCTGGTATCATCGAGGAGATGCACCACATCCCGAAGGCGATTGCCTTCCTGCCGACGGTCATGATGGCGTTGGGCTTCTTGGTGTCCTGGCTGTTCTATATCCGGCGGCCCTATTTGCCGGTCGAACTCGCCAACCAGCACCAGATGCTCTACCAGTTCCTGCTCAACAAATGGTACTTCGACGAGCTCTACGATCTGATCTTCGTCCGGCCGACCAAGTGGCTCGGCCGCTTCCTGTGGAAGAAGGGCGACGGCTACGTCATTGACGGATTCGGTCCCGACGGCGTGTCGGCGCGGGTGCTCGATGTCACCCGCAATGTGGTGAAAATCCAGACCGGCTATCTCTATCACTATGCCTTCGCGATGCTGATCGGGGTCGCAGGTCTGATCACCTGGTTCATGTTCGGCGCGGGGGCCCATTGATGACTACGTGGCCCATTCTCTCGGTCGTCACCTTCCTGCCGGTAGTCGGTGCACTGCTGATCTATCTCAGCCGTGGCGACGACGAAGCTGCGCGGCGCAACGCGCGCTGGATCGCGCTGTGGACCACGCTGATCACCTTCGCGGTGTCGCTGATCCTGGTGTGGCGCTTCGACGCCGCGCAGCCGGATTTCCAGTTTGTCGAAAAGGCGCAGTGGCTCGCCAGCGGCATCAGCTATCACATGGGGGTCGACGGCATTTCGCTGCCGTTCGTGATCCTGACCACCGCCTTGATGCCGTTCTGCATCGTCGCGAGCTGGAAATCGATAACGCTGCGGGTGCGCGAATACATGATGGCGTTCCTGCTCCTGGAAACGCTGATGATCGGCACCTTCTCCGCGCTGGATCTCGTGCTGTTCTATCTGTTCTTCGAGGGCGGCCTGATCCCGATGTTCCTGATCATCGGGGTGTGGGGCGGCCCGCGCCGGGTCTACGCCTCCTTCAAGTTCTTTCTCTACACGCTGCTCGGCTCGGTGCTGATGCTGCTGGCGATCATGGCGCTGTACTGGAATGCCGGCACCACCGACATTCCGACCCTGATGAACACCGCCGTGCCGCGCAATTTGCAGACCTGGGCGTGGCTGGCGTTCTTTGCCTCCTTCGCGGTGAAGATGCCGATGTGGCCGGTGCACACCTGGCTGCCGGATGCGCATGTCGAGGCGCCGACCGCGGGCTCGGTGGTGCTGGCGGCGATCCTGCTGAAGATGGGCGGCTACGGCTTCCTGCGCTTCTCGCTGCCGATGTTCCCGCTGGCCTCGCATGATTTCGCGCCGCTGATCTTCGGGATGTCGGTCATCGCCATCATCTACACCTCGCTGGTGGCGTTGATGCAGGAAGACATCAAGAAGCTGATCGCCTATTCGTCGGTCGCCCATATGGGCTTCGTCACCATGGGTATTTTCGCCGGCACCACCCAGGGCGTCGCTGGCGGCGTGTTCCAGATGGTGTCGCACGGCATCGTCTCGGGTGCGCTGTTCCTCTGCGTCGGCATCGTCTATGACCGCCTGCATACCCGCGAGATCGCGGCCTATGGCGGCCTGGTCAACCGGATGCCGCTCTACGCCGTCGTTTTCATGGTGTTCACCATGGCCAATGTCGGCTTGCCGGGCACCTCCGGCTTCGTCGGCGAGTTCCTGACTCTTATCGGCACCTTCAAGGTCTCGATCCCGACCGCGACGGCAGCGACGCTCGGCGTCATCCTGTCGGCGGCCTATGCGCTGTGGCTCTATCGCAAGGTCGTGTTCGGAAAACTGACGAAACCGTCGCTGGCCAGCATCAAGGATCTCACCCTGCGCGAGAGCCTGACGCTGCTGCCGCTGGTGTTTCTCACCATCCTTTTCGGCGTCTATCCGAAGCCGGTGCTCGATATGTCGGCAGCCTCCGTGCAGCAACTCGTCAACAACTACAACACCGCGATCACTGCCGTGAAGGCAGCCGCGCTGCTGCAGTAACGCAGCAGATTAGGACAACGCGCTATGAGCTTTGAGAGTGCAGGATATCAACTGCTGCCCGTGCTGCCGGAACTGGTGCTGGCGGTCGGCGCCATGGCGCTGCTGATGCTGGGGGCCTATGGCAAGGAGACGACCAGGCTCGTCACCGGCCTTTCGATTGGTCTTCTGGTCGTCGTCGGAGTACTGGAACTGATGCTGCCGGCCGGCAAGCTGACCACCTTCGGCGGCAGCTTCATCGTCGACGATTTCGCCCGTTTCCTGAAGATCCTGGCGCTGATCGGATCGGCTGTGACGCTGATCCTGTCGGCTGAGTTCCTGGCCGATCCGTCGCGGCGGATCTTCGAATATGCGATTCTGGTGCTGCTCTCGACGCTCGGCATGATGGTGCTGATCTCGGCCGGCGACCTGATCATGCTCTATCTCGGCCTCGAGCTGATGTCGCTGGCGCTCTACGTGGTCGCCGCCAGCAATCGCGACAACGCCAAATCCACCGAAGCCGGCCTGAAGTATTTCGTGCTGGGTGCGCTGTCGTCGGGCATGCTGCTGTACGGCGCCTCGCTGATCTACGGTTTCACCGGCACCGTCAGTTTTGCCGGGATCGCGACGGCCGCCAAGACCGGCAGCATCGGCATCGTGTTCGGGCTGGTGTTCCTGCTGGCCGGCCTTTGCTTCAAGGTCTCCGCGGTGCCGTTCCACATGTGGACACCCGACGTCTATGAGGGCGCTCCGACCCCGGTCACCGCGTTCTTCGCCTCGGCGCCGAAGGTTGCGGCATTGGCGGTGTTCACCCGCGTGGCGCTGACCGCCTTTCCGGGCATCGTCTCGGAGTGGCAGCAGATCGTGGTGTTCGTGGCGATCGCCTCGATGGTGCTGGGATCGTTTGCGGCCATCGGCCAAACCAACATCAAACGCCTGATGGCCTATTCGTCGATCGGCCATATGGGCTTTGCGCTGGTCGGTCTTGCCGCCGGCACCGTCGAGGGCGCGCAGGGCGTTCTCGTTTATATCTCGATCTACGTCGCGATGACGCTCGGCACCTTCGCGGTGATTCTGACCATGAAGCGCAACGGCCAGCACGTCGAGAGCATCAGCGATTTCGCCGGCCTGTCGCGAACCAATCCGCTGCTGGCGTTCTTCTTTGCGATGCTGCTGTTCTCGCTGGCCGGCATTCCGCCGCTGGCGGGGTTCTTCGGCAAATTCTATGTGTTCGTGGCGGCGATCAAGGCCGGCCTGTTCACGCTGGCCGTGATCGGCGTGGTCGCCAGCGTGGTTGGCGCCTACTA
Source organism: Bradyrhizobium sp. (assembly GCF_030693485.1). Classification (GTDB taxonomy): domain Bacteria; phylum Pseudomonadota; class Alphaproteobacteria; order Rhizobiales; family Xanthobacteraceae; genus Bradyrhizobium. The sequence goes on from NZ_JAUYAN010000319.1 coordinate 17,873, forward strand.
CTATCTCACCATCATCAAGGTGATGTATTTCGACGAGCCGCTGGCCAAGCTCGACCCGATGCGAATGGAGCTGCGCACGGTGCTGGCGGTCGCGGGCCTTTTCAACATCTTCTTCTTCGTCTATCCGGGGCCGCTGGTCAGCGTGGCGACGTCGGCGGCGAAGTCGCTCTTCTAAATGGCATTCACGCTCGGTCCACGGGCCAAATCGGCGGGCTACCGGCTCGCCGCCTTCGACCAAATCGGCTCGACCAATGCGGAAGCCATGGCGCGGGCGCGCGATGGCGAGTATGGTCCGATGTGGTTCGTGACGTCGGAACAGACGGCGGGACGCGGGCGGCGGCATCGCCCCTGGGTCGCGCCGCGCGGTAACCTCGCCAGCAGCATCCTCGAAGTCATCGACGTGTCGCCCGCCGTAGCCGCGACCCTGGGCTTTGCCGCGGGTCTTGCGCTCGAGACAGCACTGCAAAAAGTAAGCATCGAAGCGTCGCTGAGGTCAGCGGGATCGGATGATATGAAGTATTCGCTGAAATGGCCCAATGACGTGCTGGCGGGGCGGCAGAAGCTGGCCGGCATCCTGCTGGAAGCCGAGGCCGTGCCCGGCGGCCGGCTGGCCGTGGTGGTCGGTATCGGCACCAATGTCGTGGCCGCTCCGGAGGGCACGCCGACGCCCGCCACCTCGCTGGCGAAGCTGGGTGTCCATGTCGGCGCGGAAGACCTGTTCGCCGAGTTGTCGGATGCCTGGGCCGAGTCCCGCGGCATCTGGGACAATGGCCGGGGTTTTGGCGAGATCCGGCGGCGGTGGCTGGAGCGCGCGGCCGGGCTTGGGCAGCCGGTCGCGGTCCAGACCGGAACTGCGTCAGTCGAGGGAATATTCGACACCATCGACGAGCAGGGCTGCCTGATCGTTCGCAAAGCGGACGGCCATCGGATACCGATATCGGCCGGCGACGTCTATTTCGGCTCGGCGGCATCGGCGGGAGCGCTCTGATGGCGCGTCCGGACGAACTGACCTTTGCACCGCTCGGCGGCGTCGGCGAAATCGGCATGAACCTGTCGATCTATGGCCTTGGCAACCGCCATCAGCGCTCGTGGCTGGCGGTCGATCTCGGCGTGTCCTTCGGCGACGAGGAGCATCTGCCGGGCATCGACCTGATCATGCCCGACATCCGCTTTCTGGAAAAGGAACGGAAGAACCTGGTCGGCCTGGTGCTGACCCACGCCCATGAGGACCATTTCGGCGCCATCATGGACCTGTGGCCGAAGCTGAAATGCCCAATCTATGCGACCCAGTTCAGCGCCGCTTTGTTCGCGGCCAAATGCGCATCCGAGCGCAATCCGCCGAAAATTCCCGTCACCGTGGTGCCTTCGGGCGGCCGCATCGATATCGGCCCGTTCAGCGTCGAGTTCATTCCGGTGGCACATTCGATTCCGGAATCCCACGCGCTGGCGATCCACACTTCCGCCGGCACCGTGCTGCACACCGGCGACTGGAAAATCGACCCGACGCCGATCATCGGCGTGCCGACTGACGAGCGGCGATTGCGCGAACTCGGCGATGCCGGCGTGCTGGCACTGATCGGCGATTCTACCAATGCGGTGCGGGAAGGCCGTTCGCCGTCGGAAATGGAAGTCGCCAAAAACATCACCGAACTGGTGAAAAATGCCAAGGGCCGGGTGGCCGTGACCACCTTCGCCTCCAACGTTGCGCGGCTGCGTGCCGTCGCCGACGCCGCCAAGGCATCCGGACGCGAGGTCGTCGTCGTCGGCCGCGCCATGGAGCGCGTGGTGCAGGTGGCGCGCGAGACAGGATATCTCGACGGCGTGCAGAATTTTCGCGGCGTCGATCTCTACGGCCATTTCCCGCCGGAGAAGGTGCTGGCGCTGTGTACCGGAAGCCAGGGCGAGCCGCGCGCGGCGCTGTCGCGCATCGCCAATGACGACCATCCGCAGGTCACCCTGAACAAGGGCGACTGCGTGATCTTCTCCTCGCGCACCATTCCGGGCAACGAGAAGGCGGTCGGCGGCATCATCAATGGACTGATCACGCAGGGCATCGAGGTGATTACCGACCGCACCCATCTCGTCCACGTCTCCGGCCATCCGCGCCGCGACGAGCTGCGCGACATGATTTCATGGGTGCGTCCGCAACTGCTGATCCCGGTCCACGGCGAGGCGCTGCATCTGTTCGAGCACGCCAAGTTGGCGCGGGCCGCCGGCGTGCCCAAGGTGCTGATCTGCCGCAACGGCGACCTGGTCAAGCTGGGGCCGGGCGATTCCGGCGTGATCGAGGAGCTTCCGTCAGGGCGGCTTTACAAGGACGGCTCGATCCTGGAGGATTACAAGTCGCGCGCGGTGGTGGAGCGCAAGAAGCTGGCCTTTGCCGGCTGCGCCTTCGTCGCCTTCGCCGTGACCGATAAGGGCGAGCTGGCCGACGATCCCGAAGTCGAGCTGGTCGGCATCCCCGAGAAGAATACCGCCGGCGAAGAGATCGACGAGATCGTGTTCGACGTGGTGGTAACGACCGTCGAGGGGCTGCCACGGGCCAAGCGGCGCGATCCCGACGCGATGGCGGAGTCGGTGCGCCGTGCGGTGCGCGCCGCGATCAATCAGCATTGGGGCAAGAAGCCCTTGTGCTATGTTCACGTTCTGACGGTGTAGCGCGTGTTCCGCAAAAGTGGATACCGGTTTTGCGATTAGAACTCGCGCAAGTAACAAAAGACGGAGGATTGGCATGCTGGGCCGGCTCAACCATGTGGCGATCGCGGTCAAGGATGCCGAAAAGGCCGCAAAAATCTATGGCGCGGCGTTCGGGGCGGAGATTTCCGCGGCAGTGCCGCTGCCCGAGCACGGCGTCATCACCGTGTTCGTGACCCTGCCCAACACCAAGATCGAATTCATCCAGCCGCTCGGCGAGGCCTCGCCGATCACAAAATTCATCGAGCGCAATGCCGACGGCGGCATCCATCATATCTGCTACGATGTGCCTGACATCATCGCGGCGCGCGACAGGCTGATCGGGGAGGGGGCTCGCGTGCTCGGCGACGGCGTACCGAAGATCGGCGCGCACGGCAAGCCGGTACTGTTTCTGCATCCGAAGGATTTTTCCGGGGCGCTCGTCGAAATCGAGCAGAACTGAGATGGTCTATTCAATCTCGACCGCGCTGGCGATCTACTTCGTGTTGTGGTGGCTCGTGCTGTTCGTGACGCTGCCGTTCGGCGTCCGCAGCCAGCATGAAGACGGCGGCGGCCCGCCCGGCACCGACCCCGGCGCGCCGGTCGCGACCCAGATGGGCCGCAAGCTGATCTGGACCACCGTGATCGCCGCGGTCGTCTACGGCATCGGCATGCTGGCCTACCGCGCCGGTTACCTCAACATCGAGCGGCTGTCGAAGCTGATGGGGCTGCCGTTTTAGAGGTGCTTTTTCTGTGCCCGGTCAAGCGCCGGGCGATGGCAGCGTGGCTGAGCACCCCTCAGTATTCAGCGTAGATTTCGATGATGTTGTCCTCGGGGTCGCGGAAGAACAGCGTGCGGTGGCGCCAGTCTGGCAGATCGGTTGGACCCCGCAAGATCGGCACGTCCCTGGCGATCAATTCCGCATGGCAGGCATCGACCGCCGGGGGCGGAACGCGAAAGGCCAGCTGCACCGCTGCCGATCCGGGGATCGATTTGCCGTCGTCGCAGACGGTCCACGCCGTGCGCGGCCGCAGTGTCAACAGCGCAGCGCCGACGCGAAAACTGACCCAGTGCTCAAGGTCGGTCTCGACAGGAAATTTCATGACGTCGCGATAAAACGCGCGCGTTTCTTCCATCCTGTTGCACAACAGGACAGTGTAATCGAGGTTGGTTATTCCGCCCAGGCTCACTGCGCACTCCTCGTGCATTGAATCATTCGATCGCTCTTATTAAGCTGATGGTTTCTGCAGAGACGCAAGCCCGCAGCGCCCGTAGGGTAACGCGGCTTTGTCCGGGATACATAACGGGCTGGGGGAACCAGAACATGACGTTTCAAAGGATCGTTGCCGGGATCTTGGTGCTGCTGATCGGCGCGCTGGCCGGCGCCTTCTACATGAACTGGAAAACCCTGGGGCAACTGCGGACCGTCAAGGCCTTTGTCGAAGGCCTTGTCTTTGCCGATGCGGTGGCGGCCTGCGAGAAGGCGCCGAGCACGACGCCGTTCAAATGGAATACCGGTACCAAGACCGCTGTGGTCGGACTGAATTCGGTCAGGCCCGACAAATACACCGTCATTGCGAATTACACGCTGGTGGCCGACGGGGTCTATTGCGATTACGACCCGGTCAAGAAGAAGGCCGACATCGGTTCGAGCTTCCTCGAGCGCGAGTGAGCAAGTCAGGCCTCGATTCGCGCCTGGCTTGCGGCGATCAGGCGATCGATGTCATCGAGCAGTTTTCGCCACGCCGTATCGATCTCGGGTGACCAGTCGTCTCCGAGCACCTCGCGCATCGTCTCGGCGATCACACCGAAGAAGTTCCCGAACAGTTCGCGCGGCGTGCCATAGGCTTCGTGCGACTGCAGCTCGCATTCGATCATGCGAAAATGTCCTGTGCGGTCGCCGGCGAAATCCAGCATCGCATCGATGGTCAGCGCCAGCATCGAACCCCTGACGAGTTCGCTTGCCTCGCTGCGGAACATCGCCTGTGTTTCCGGGTGTTCGCGGAACAGGCGGCGATAGACCAATGGCGTCAGGTCCTCGCAGCGCTCGGCGGCGAGTTCAAAGCTGTGCTGGATCAGATTCGTCGGTGCCGTCATGCGCTGTGTCGAGATTGGGTTGCGTGAGTCGATCATCTCAGGAATCGCGAAAAGGATTCGAAAAAAAAGAGCAGGGCGGATGCCCTGCTCTGAAAATTGTGTCGACCCTATTTTCCCGCAAAATTGGATTTGATCTTGATTGGCGGGGCGACGCTGCTTGTGCGCGCCAGGGCTCCTCCCGAGACTTGGACCACCAGACTTTAACCTTACGGCCAGCCTGAGCCTGCACTGGTAGACCATCTTTTTCGCTTTGTCATCAATTTCAGCAACGATTGTTCAAAATTGGAGCCATCAGCGAAATGATTGGGATTTCGCCACCCGCGG
>NZ_JAUYAN010000320.1 GCF_030693485.1 Bradyrhizobium sp.
TCGGCCCAGAGATCCTCGATGGTCTGGCGCGTCAGCGCCGCGATGATCGGCACGATCAGGATGGTCTGGGCGATCACCATCGCCGTCGGCGTGAACAGGATGCCCATCGATCCGAGCGGCCCGGATCGCGACAGCAGCAGATAGACCGCGAGCCCGACCACGACGGGCGGCAGCCCCATCATGGCATTGAGCAGCACCACCAGGACGGCGCGCCCGGGAAAGCGGGTCAAAGCGACCAGCGCACCAAGTGGCATGCCGATCAGGGCGGCCAGCGCCACCGCGGACAGGCTGACGGCGAGCGACAACCGCACGATTGCAAACAGCGCGGGATCGCCGTTCAGGATCAGTTGCCAGGCGCTGAACTGGTCGGACATCGCTCCTCCAGTCGCCTTGTTCGGCACAGTTTCCACATATGTCAACAGATTGAACAAAAGCAGGAATATGCATATAGATGCAGGATGGATTTCCTGACAACCAGCGAGGCTGCGGACTATGTCCGGCTTGGAGAGCGCAAGCTTTATGAGCTCGTGACCTCGGGCGACATCCCCTGCAGCAAGGTGACGGGCAAGTGGCTGTTCCCGCGTCAGGAACTCGATCTCTGGGTGCTATCGGGGCTGTCGCGTCCGGCCGGCATGATCGCGGAGGATCCGCCGCCCATCGTCGGCGGCAGCCAGGACGATTTGCTGGAATGGACCTTGCGCGAGTCCGGCTCGGGTCTGGCATCGCTGACCGAGGGCACCGCGCGCGGCGTCGAGCGGCTGCTGCGCGGCGAGGTGATCGCCGCGGCGGTGCATTTCCACAGCGAGGACGTCGCCGCCGAGGACAGCAATATCGCCGCGTTGCGCGCGATGCCGGGCCTGCATGACGCCGTGCTGGTCGGAATGGTGCGGCGCGAACAGGGCCTGCTGGTTCCGCCAGGCAATCCCAAACAGTTGCGAAGTCTCGCCGATGTTTTGGCCTCGGGCGAGCAAATGGCGGTGCGGCAACAAGGCGCCGGCGCGCAGATGCTGCTCGACGTGCTGCTGACGCGGGCCGGCGCCGGTCCCAAGGATCTGCGCCGGCTGGAACCGCCATGTCTAACCGGCCCCGATCTGGCGGCGGCGGTGCGCGCCGGCAAGGCCGACTGCGGTATCGCCACCCGCGCCGCGGCCAAATCGGCGGGGCTCGACTTCGTCCCGCTGCTTTGGGAAAACTTCGATCTGTTGATGCGGCAGCGCAGCTATTTCCGTCCCCCCATCCAGGCGCTGATCGGCTTCCTCGGCGACAAGCGACTGAAGCAGCGCGCTGCGGAACTCACCGGCTACGACGCTGCGCCGGCAGGTCAGATCCGCTTCGCCGCGTGAGCGACCGGCTGCATTGCACGCGGCTCCCCGATCGATGCCGACGATGTGGCAGGCCGGCGTCTATTCATCCGTGATGTCCTACCTCATGACGGCGTAGCCGTCATTCCGGGGCGCGAAGCAAACCCGGAATCTCGAGATTCCCCGGTGCGCAATTGCGCACCTGAGGTCTGGCCCTGCGGACCATCCCGGAATGACTGCTACGCAGTCACTTCGCCACCCCGATCTCCCTGAAATACTTCATCACCCCGGGATGGATCAGTTCCGGCTTGATCGCCGCGGCCATCGTATTCGCCGCCGTCGTTTCGCAGGCCTGCGGCAGTTTCCTGCAGAGTGCGGCTTCGGCGCCGTACAGCGATTTCGCCAGCCGGTGGGCGACATCGTCAGGCAGGTTCTCGCGGGTCAGGACAAAACTCCAGGAGCCGACCGAGGCGATCGGCGCGGACTGGTTCGGATAGCTGCCGGCCGGCACCGTCAGCGGCTTGAGGAAGGTGTGCTTCGCCATGATCTTCGCGATCTCGCTTGCGTCAGGCGCGATGAACCGCGCGCCGCCGGGGCTTTCGGCCAGGGTCTTGAAGCCGGGCCAGCCGATGCCGGCGCCCCACAGCGCCGCGGCGCGGCCATCGAGCACCATGGCCGGGCCGTCGCCGGCGCGGTCGAGATAGATCGACTGGAAATCCTCGTCCTGCTTCAGGCCGATGCCGTCGAGCATGTAGCGCGACAGGATCGGCAGGCCCGAGCCCCTGGCGCCGAACGCCACCGGCTTGCCGGCGAGATCGCGGATGATCTGGTAGGGACTATCGGCGCGCACCACAAACATGCCGGGCGAGGAATACATCGCGGTGAGGATTTTCAGCCGGATCGCCGGCCGGCCGATGCCCATGAAGGCCTCGTAGGTCGGCTCGCCCGCGACCAGCGCGATATCGAGCGATCCTGCTTCCAGCAGCGGAATGTTCTCGCTGCTGCCCTTGGTGTTGCGCGGCTCGATCGACAGCGTCGGGTCGGCGGCGTTGATGACCTCGGCAAAGGCGTTGCCGTAGACCGGAAAACCGCCGCCCGGCGTCGCGGTGCCCAGACTGATCGTGGTGTTGTGAATGGCCCTGGCTCCATCCTGCGCCGCGGCACTGCCCGACAGCAGCAGCACGGCGACGCCAACGATACCGGCGATGTTCATTCTACGGTCCTCGGGCGCGGCGCGTCGCGGTGAATACGCAGAACCATGCTGCGCCAGAAACCCTGTGCAGGCAATTCAGCTAGACGCTGGCCGCCAGCAGCGCCGGCGCCCATTCGCTCTGCGACACCGCCGCGGTGAACAGGTAGGCAACTCCGAGCAACGCCAGGAAGCCGAGGAAGAACAGGGCGAAGAAGATCATCGACAGCTTCCTGGCGAAGGCGGAAATGTTGGTCAGGCCGAGCCCGCCTGCGGCCAGCGAGATGACGAGACAGATGATAGCCCAGCGAAACATTCCGCACCTTCCCGTCTGTTCAATCCGGCCATAACGCGCGTCGGCAAGCATTAGTTCCGGACCGGGAACACGGCATTGCGGGATCGCCGGCCGCGGGTTAAGGGGTTGCGGCACCGTTGCGTGCCGCCCGCGGCGGCACCCCGGCGGGGCCTGTAGCTCAATGGTTAGAGCCG
>NZ_JAUYAN010000221.1 GCF_030693485.1 Bradyrhizobium sp.
GACCTTTTCCGCCGATGCCGCCACCCTCACCATCGAAGGCGTCAGCACCCATCCCGGCTTTGCCAAGGGCAAGATGGAGCATGCCATCAAGATCGCCGCCGCCATCGTCGAGCGCCTGCCCAAAAATACCTGCTCGCCCGAGACCACCGAGGGCCGGCAAGGCTTCCTGCATCCGATCGGCATTTCAGGCGCGCTGGAGAAAGCCACCATCGGCTTCATCGTGCGCGACTTCACCGACGAGGGCCTGCAGCAAAAGGAAGCCCTGCTGGAAGGCATCGTCCAGGACGTGATGAAGGGGTTTCCGCACTCGACCTATCGGCTGGAGATCAAGCCGCAGTACCGCAACATGAAGCAGGTGATCGACCGTCACCCCGAGATCATCGACAACGCGATCGAAGCGATCCGCCGTACCGGCCTGACGCCGGTCAGGACCAGCATCCGTGGCGGCACCGACGGCTCACGGCTGTCGTTCATGGGGCTGCCCTGCCCCAACATCTTTGCCGGCGAGCACGCGTTTCATTCCCGGCTGGAATGGGTGAGCGTGCAGGACATGGAAAAGGCCGCGCAGACCATCGTCCATCTGGCGATGATTTTCGAGGAGCGGGCCTAGCCAGGGCCCGGACTCAAAATATCGAAAACAACCCCATGCAATGCAAAGGCAACCCTACTATAGTACCTTTTTAGGCTGGCGCTGCGCTCAGGAAGCCTTTGCCGTCACCATCCAGATCGAACCACCCAGACGCACGTGCGGCCCGCTGGCGAAGGGCGCCAGCGCCTCGCGGATCGAACCCTTCGCAGCGTCGCGCACCTCAGCCGGCTGGCCTTCCAGCGCGCGGTTGGCGGGACCGATCTCCAGCACGGCCTCCACGGCCGCATCGAGGCCGCGGCCGATCGCGACATCGAGCGTGAAGTTGCACGGCTCCATCGCGACATCAGCAAATCCGGCCTCGCCGAGAATCCGCTGCACGCGCGCCTCGGATGCGAAGGCAAACGGGCCGGGATCGTCGGGCGCTTGCTGCGGCAGCTTCGGCACATGTTTGTAGACCGCCTGCAGCGGCGCCATCATCCACGGGTTTTCGCGCGGCTCGCGCCAGCAGGCAAAGGCCAGCCGTCCCGACGACTTCAGCGCCCGGCGCATATTGGCGAAGGCCAACACGGGCTCGGCAAAGAACATCACGCCGAACCGCGACACCAGCAGATCGAAGCTTTCAGGCTCGAACGGATGGACCGTGGCATCGGCCAGCACGAACTCCACCGGCAGGCCCGCCGGCGCAACCTGCCGCGCCCGCGCCAGCATCGGCGCCGAGATATCGATGCCCAGCACATGCCCGGCCGGACCTGTCCGCCCTGCCAGCGCAATGGCGATGGCGCCGCAGCCGCACCCGACATCGAAGATCCTCTCGCCGGCCCTCACCGCGGCGCGGTCGATCAGAATCTCGGAGACCGGCGCCAGCAGCACGTCCTGCGACGCCTGACGGTCGGTCCAGCGCTGGCCGGCCGGCCCGTTCCAGTAGGCAATCTGGTCCGCGTTGAGATCGTGGCCTGGAGTGTCCATCACGCGCTATCTCGGCGCGCCGTCGGGTTTGGCATCGGCCTTGGCCCGCTTCGCCGGCGGATCCTTCGCGACAGTCTTGGACGGAACAGTCTTGGGCGCGCTGTCGCTGCGCACGGAGCCCCAGGGGTCGGTGGGTTTCTGCTCGGGAATGCGGGCTAGCGACTTCTGATAGGCTTGTTCGGCTTGACGTTCAGCCGCAAGCTCTTGCTGTGACTTTTCCTTCGGCGCTTCGCCGTATTTGGGGATGGCAGGGCTTTGGGCAAAAGCGGGCCCGGCCAATGACGCGATGACAATGGCGGCGAGGAAAACTCTCATGCGCGGACCTCCGGTATCAACAGCCCGCCTGGTTGCCTGGCAACTTCGGCGCGACAGCCTTCGCTTCACGATCCCTGGGCTTGCCCAGCCGAAGCCCGCGCAGCGGGCGAAGGCTGGTAGGCGGCGACGGATTCGAACCGCCGACCCTCTCGGTGTAAACGAGATGCTCTAACCAGCTGAGCTAGCCGCCCTCGACGCCTGTTTACCGCCCCGCGCCCGGTGAACGCAAGCGATGCAGGCAACTACAAATCGGCTGAAATGTGACGATGGTCGGCCGATCGACCTGGCCCGATGGTTGCGAAAATACTGCGATTGAGAAGCGCTTCCGGTATGAGCGGCTGGCCTAGGCTTGGTTGGCCCGCTTCTCGATGGCAGCGCATTTCTTCATAAGGTCGTCAAAACTCTCGGCTTCTCCAATGAGAATCCGCTCCTCGACCATCTTTGCGTAGTCTTCGGCAAGGACCTTTCGGACTTCTTCATCGGGCACCAACTGGAGCTTGCCCGTCACCGCCGCCGTGTAGTCGATCCACTCGCCGCTCCGGTCGCGTGCCCTGAAGAAACGCGATTTGAACTCCGCAACTTCTTTGGCAAGAGCGCGATCCGCGAATGCTTTTCCCGCTTCGCCGGCTTCATCGAGCCGGACGAGGTCATGCCAATGGCGTGAATGGTGGTCGCCGACATCGCCGTTTGCGCAATAGACATGCACCGCCGTGGCCTTCTCCCAGAAGGTTCGCTTGGGGAGCATCAGCCGCGGGTTCGCCGACGGGAACGCGAGTTTCTCGAGTAACGGGGCCGCGTCGCATGTGATGGTTTTCGTCTCGACGGGCTCGCCGGTCGACCGCGCGCCAAACTCGAGCGTCACGCGCCTCGCCACGTATTCGTCGCCCCTGGCATCGGGATCGTAGGCCACAAAGACCTTGTCGCCCTCCGCGCTGATCTTGACCTTGGCTCCGTTCCCAGTGGCATGGGCCACGAGGATCGGGACAATCTTATCCCTTATCCAGGCCGGCAGCCTGACCTTGATCGCGTCGCTCCACTTCTTCGCCTGACTATTGGTCGCGGGAATGGGGTGCCCACCCGCCAATTCGGACAGAAGCTCGCGCACGTCGTGCGTAACGTCCACGTCTTCCGAGAAGCGCTTGATGATGTCATAGCCTTTGGAGAGCGATGTTCCGCCTTTGAAGACGAGGTGCTTGCCGTAAGGCGAAGAAAACAGCGCGTCGACCGCCCAGACGACCCAGACATCCTTTTCGAGGAGATGTGACGGTCGACCGGACTTCGTTGCAGCGACGCCGAGGGCGTCGAGCTGGTCAGTCCGGGCGAGCCTCACAAACTCGTCAGCCATGGGCCACCAGCGCCTCGCCAATGGACTTGGCAAGCCATCTGGGAAGCGCCGGACGCACCATTACAAGCTCCTGGACTTGCGAAAGTGGCAGCGTTTGCTTCAGGCTCATCAGGGCCGCAGATGCACGCCGTTCTCCAAGCCATTCCAGCGCGCGAACCACCCGCCCCGCCCCGCCCGGCGAAGCCATAAGCATCCAGCGTGGGGCGTGCTTCATCTTAATCACCTGAGCACCAAGCATCAGCGTCCGGCTCTTGCCGGAGGTCAGATAGACGATCCTGGTCGGAACCTGCGTCGTCAAACCGAGCGCATGAGCCTCCGAAGCCCCGTGAGGCACGACCGTCTCTGCCTGCGTCCTTCTGATGCTCTCAACCACTTTCGCCGGCTCAGGAGCTCGCCTGCCGAATTTGGTCTCTACCGGACGGACATAGGCGCCGCGATAGAGCTTCAGCAATTCGTTCTTACCTGCAAGGCGCCTGAGCGCTTGGTCGACCGCGGGACGAGCTGCGAGATGCAGGAGTTCTTTCGCACCAAGAACCGTGCCCTCTGGCTGGCCCTGTGCGTATTCGAGAATGCGCTCGGCGACTGTCGCTTGCATCGCTATTTCCTGTCGGAAAGTATACCGCAGTTTCTGACAGATGTAAATTTTGGGCTTGTTCTCCCCTGTGATCAGCCAGTTAAAGCCAAAGGCGCTTCGACTGGAACCCTCCCCAAACAAAAGCGGCGTCCCGAAGGACGCCGCTGGTGTCATTGCAAGCCTGAACCGCTCAGTGCGCCGTCAGCCCACCTGCCGCCTCGTCCGTGGAGTCGGCCTTCACCGGCACCTTGGTGTCCTCTTCCCAGACGATCGGCACCGGCGGTCGCACCAGGGCCTTGGCGACGACGTCGTCGAGGCGGGCCACCGGGATGATGGTCATGCCGCCCTTGATCGCATCGGAAATCTCCGTGAGATCCTTGGCGTTGTCTTCGGGGATCAGCACCGTCTTGATGCCGCCGCGGGCCGCCGCCAAGAGCTTCTCCTTCAGGCCGCCGATCGGCAGCACGCGGCCTCGCAGCGTGATCTCACCGGTCATGGCGACATCGTGCCGGACCGGGATGCCGGTCATGATGGAGACGATCGCAGTCGCCATCGC
>NZ_JAUYAN010000001.1 GCF_030693485.1 Bradyrhizobium sp.
GGCGCAAGCAAATGGCCGGCTCGAAAGCCGGCCTGCAGTTAGCAACGCTGCAATATCAGATTGAAGACGCGCCGCTCAGCATGTCGCCTTGCCGCATCGCGCGATGCCGATTTTTTCCCGCAGGGTTTCGACGCCGACCGCGCCAATCACCACCTGCTTGCCGATCACGTAGCTCGGCGTGCCGTTCATGCCCATCGCTTCGGCGAGCTTGAAGTTCTCCTCCAGCGTGGCGCGCACTTCCGGACTGGCGATATCCTTTTCCAGCCTGGCCATGTCGACGCCGGCTTCCTTGGCGGCCGCCATCGACCGCGCCTTGTCAGCCTGGCCCCTGCCGTTCAGCAGTCTCTGGTGAAAGTCGAGATACTTCTTGCCGCTGGGGTCCTGCATGCGCACGGCGACCCCGACCTGGGCGGCTTCGACGGAGGAGGGGCCGAGCACCGGGAATTCCTTCAGCACCACCTTCAGCTTCGGATCCGATTTCATCAGCTCCATCATGTCCATCATGGCGCGTTTGCAATAGCCGCAATTGTAGTCGAAGAATTCGACCATGGTGACATCGCCGTCCCTGGCGCCGACGGTGACGCCGCGCGGCGACTTGAAGATCAATTCCGCATTCTTGGTGACGCCCGCGGCATGCTTCTCGGCCTCGGCGGCGGTCTGGCGCTTGCTGAGCTCGGCCATCGCCTCTTCCAGCACCTCGGGATTCTTGAGCAGGTAATTCCGCACGATGGTTTCGATATCGCCGCGCTGAATTTCGGAAAAGCCCTGCGCGGAGGCCAGCGCCGGCGCCCCGCACAGTGCGAGCGCGAACAGGGCGGGGGCGAGCAGACGGAACCAGGGCATGGGGCAAATCCTCATTTGGACGAATTGATTGGGCGTTGTTGCAGGGCCGGCTTGGCGAAACCTTAAGTCCGGCCGGTTTATTTCCAGTTGTTTATTTCTAGTTGCTCTTCTGGCCGGGCAGCGGCCTGGCGGAGACGATGTCGTCGGCCTTGACCCAGCCCGGCGTGCCGATCGCGAACCGGGTCTTGGCCCGCGAGGCCAGATCGCGCGCGGTCTTGTTGTCGCCGCGCAGGAAGGCCGCCTGAGCGGAAGCGAGGTCGGCCTGCGCAAGATCTCCTTTTCGGCCGTAGGCCATCGCGAGCTGCATATAGCCGATCGGCGCCTCGGTCTCGCGCGCCACCGCCGCGCGCAGAATCGCGATCGCTTCTTCGGTGTGGGCGTTATTATTAGTCCCTACCAGCGCCTGCCCAAGTAACATCTCGATGAGCGGCGCGTTATTCGACAGCTGCACCGCCCTGCGCAGCGGCGCGATGGCCTCGGCGGGCTTGCCGCCCTCCAGCAGCGCCTGGCCGCGCAATTCATGAAAATACGGGTTGGCCGGCTGCAGCTGGATCAGTGCGTCGATCTGGGCGACCGCGCTGCGCAGCTCGCCATGCCGGTAGGTGGCGATGGCGCGGGCATAGCGTGCGGGCAGGCTGTCGCTCGACAGCGGATAGCGCCGGTACACGGTGTCCGGTCGTTCCATGAAGGCCGAGATCTTGGCGCGCACCATGTCGTGGCGCAGTTGCAGGGCGGGGTCGTCCTTCTTGTCCCAATAGGGACTGGAACGCGCCAGTCCCTGCAGCGCTTCGACACGCTCGGCCGGCATCGGATGCGACATTACGTAGGGATCGGAGCCGCGCGCGGCAAACAGGCTCTCATTGGTGAAGCGCTTGAAGGTTTCGTACATACCCTTGGCGGACTGGCCGGTGGCGGTCAGGAACTTGACCCCGGCGCGGTCGGCATTTTCCTCCTGCTGGCGCACATAGGAGAGCAGGGTGCGGCGGATCACTTCCTGCGGCGCAGCAATCGCCGCCGCGCCGACATTGGCGAGCCCGCTATTGGCGTTGCCGCCGCGCGAGCCCGCGACCAGCGCGCCGGCGCCGAGCAGCATGGCGATGATCATCTGGGTCTGCGCCGCCGCCAGCTGTTCGCGCAGCTTGGAGAGATGGCCGCCGGCCAGATGCCCGGTTTCGTGCGCCATCACCCCGATGATCTGGTTCGGGGTCTCGGACTGCATGATGGCGCCGTAATTCACGAAAATGCGCCGGCCGTCCGCGACGAAGGCGTTGAAGCCACCCTCGTTGACGATGACCATCTGGATGTTCTGCTTTTCCATTCCCGCCGCGCGCAGGATCGGGCGGGTGTATTCACGCAACAATTGCTCGGACTCGGTATCGCGCAGGATGCGGACACCGCCGCCTTGCGCCAGCGCCGGCATCGGCGCGATGACGAGCGCGACCGCCGTGGTGACGGCCGTCAATCTCGACATTGTCTGGCGCAGGGCGATGCGGAGCAACATGGCCTTCTCGGGGGATTGGCGGCGGGCCGGATACGATATATGCCCTAACAAAGCGCCGAATGCGGCTTGTCTGGGGCGCTGGTGCCCCGTTTTCCCAGGTTCGAATAGCAGATATCGATGCTTGATGCGACACTAGGAGACCGCGCCCGGGGCCTGCTGACGGCGTCCGCGCGAAGCGATGTTCCCCCGTTCATGGTGATGGATGTGATGGCGGCGGCGGCCCGCATCGAAGCGGCTGGCGGCCACGTCATTCACATGGAGGTCGGGCAACCCTCGGCCTCGGCGCCGAAGCCGGCGATTGCGGCGGCTCACGCCGCCCTCGAACTGGGACGGATCGATTATACCTCGGCGCTCGGCATTCCCTCGCTGCGCGCGCGGATCGCCCGGCATTACCGCGAGACCTACGGCTGCGCCGTGGATGCCGAGCGGGTCGTGATCACGACGGGATCGTCGGGGGCGTTCGTCCTGGGGTTTCTCGCTCTGTTCGAGCCGGGCGACCGCGTCGCGGTGACGGTTCCCGGCTATCCGCCGTATCGCCACATCCTGACCGCGCTCGGCTGCGAGCCGGTCCTGATCGAGACCTCGAGCGAGACCCGTCACGCACTGACCGGCGAAGCCTTGCTGGCGGCGCACCGCAAAAAGCCGCTGAAGGGCGTGCTGGTGGGAAGCCCGGCCAATCCCACGGGGACGATGATGTCCCGCGAGGCGCTCACCGGCCTGATGGCGGCGGCGGAGGGGGCGGGCATCCGTTTCATCTCCGACGAAATCTATCACGGCCTCGATTATGCATTTCCCGCGGTCACGGCGGCGGAGCTTTCGCCCGATGCGCTGGTGATCAATTCGTTCTCGAAATATTTCTGCATGACCGGCTGGCGGGTCGGCTGGATGGTGGTGCCGGAATCGCTGGTGCGGCCGATCGAGCGGCTGCAGCAGAATCTTTCGATCTCGGTGCCGACCTTGTCGCAGATTGCCGCCGAAGCCGCCTTCGAGGGCCGCGCCGAGATGGAAGCGATCAAGCGCGGCTACCAGGAGAACCGCCGCATCCTGATCGATGGTTTGCCGCAAGCCGGGCTCGACAGCTTCCTGCCTGCCGATGGCGCGTTCTATCTCTACGCCGATGTCTCCAGATTTACCTCCGACAGTTTTGCCTTTGCCGGCCAGATGCTGGAAAGGGCGCGCGTCGCGGCCACCCCCGGGGTCGACTTCGATCCGGT
>NZ_JAUYAN010000227.1 GCF_030693485.1 Bradyrhizobium sp.
GCCAGGGATCGGAACCGAGAAAATGAGCACATTCGACAAGCGTGAAGAAGGTTTCGAGAAGAAGTTCGCCCTCGACGCCGACCAGAAGTTCAAGGCCGAGGCCCGCCGCAACAAGCTGCTCGGATTATGGGCAGCCGAGAAACTCGGAATCGCCGGCGACGCCGCCGCGGCCTACGCCAAGGAAGTGGTTGCCTCCGATTTCGAGGAATCCGGCGACGCCGACGTGGTTCGCAAGGTGCTGGGCGACCTGAGCGCCAAGGGTGTGACCGTCACCGAGCCCGAACTGCGGGTCAAGATGGACGAACTGATGGCCACGGCCGTCATGCAGGTGAAGGCGGGAACGTAAGATAATAAACAGGAGGGGCGAGTAGCGAATAGGTCCTCGCCATTCGCTACTCGCCATTCGCCTCTTGGCGGATGATTTCCCGCCGGCCAGCCTGCCCTTTACCGCAAGCGCGAGAGTCGAACATGCGCAGCCAAATGGAGAAGGCAGAACTGTTTCGCGCGCTGCATGCGCGGCCCGGCGCCTTCATCATCCCGAATCCCTGGGACGCCGGCACCGCCAAACTGCTCGCCGCGATGGGTTTCGAGGCGCTGGCGACCACCAGCCTGGGGCTCGCCCTTACCTTGGGCGGGACCAGCGTCAGCCGCGACGCCATCATCGAGAATTGCCGCTTGATCTCGGCCGCCACCGATTTGCCGGTCAGCGCCGATCTGGAGAATTGCGGCGCGGACGACCCGAAACTCGCGGCGGAGGCGATCAGGCTTGCCGCCGGGGCCGGCGCGGTCGGCGGATCGATCGAGGACTCGACCGGCGATCCAAGGCAACCGATTTATGATTTCACGCTCGCGGTCGAACGGGTGCAGGCGGCGGTCGAGGCCGCCCGCGCACTGCCTTTTCCGTTCACGCTGACGGCGCGAGCCGAAAACCTGCTGTACGGCCGCAACGACCTCGACGACACCATCCGCCGGCTGCAGGCGTTCGAAGCCGTTGGCGCCGACGTGCTGTATGCGCCCGGCGTGCGCGACCTCGCCACCATCAAGACGGTGGTGTCGGCGCTGAACAAGCCGTTCAATCTGGTGATGGGCTTTGCCGACCCGACGCTGACCGTCGAGCAATTATCGGAGGCCGGCGTCAAGCGCATAAGCGTCGGCGGCGCCATGTCGCGCTTCGCGCTCGCCGCCTTCCTGCAATGCGCCCGCGAGATGAAGGACAAGGGGTCGTTCACCTACGTGCGCGGGATGGCGCCGATTGGGGAACTGCGGGAGGCGTTTTCGGGAGGGCAAGTGGCGAACAGCGAATAGGAGAAGATTTCCATTCGCTACTCACCATTCGCCAATAGCCCCTCACCCTTCCTTGAACCCATACTCCGGCACATTGCCGCTGGCGCCGTAATATTTGTACGGCAGGAACTTGCCCGACATCGTGATCTTGACGCGGTCGCCTTTGGGGTTGGCGATGCGCTCCATCGCCATGTCGAAATCGATTGCCGACATGATGCCGTCGCCGAACTCCTCCTCGATCAGCGCTTTCCAGGCCGGACCGTTCACCATCACCATTTCATAGAAGCGGTAGATCAAGGGATCGGTCGGCGGCATCGGGGTGCCGTCGCCGCGCATCGGTACCTCGTTGAGCATCGCGGTCTCGGATTTGGAAAGACCGAACAATTCAGCCGCATTCGCCGCCTGCGGCCTTGTCAGCTTCATCTGGCCGAGGATGGCGCCGACGATCAGCACTTCCGAGTAGCCGCCGATCTTTTCGCAGATGTGCTTCCAGCTCCATTCCTTCTCGCGCTTGATGTCGAGCAGCTTTTCGGTAAGGTCGGATCGTTTCATTTCAGTCTCCCTTTGAAGTCTAGCGCGCGATGGCCTGCGCCGAATGGGTTTCAACCGCCCTCGGCGCCGTGACGATGGTCGGTTCGCCCACACCGATCTTCACCACCGGGACGTTGCGAGGGTCATGGCCGGGCACATCCGCCGCAAACGTCTTGCTGCGGCTGACCAGGAAGTCGACGATGTGGTTGCGCACCGCGTAGTAATAGGGGTGGCGGTGCAGGTCGGTGCGACCGCGATCCTTCGGCAGCGGGTTTTCCACGATCTCGGCCAGCACGGCGCCGGGCCCGTTGGTCATCAGGAAGATCTTGTCAGCGAGATAGATCGCCTCATCGACGTCGTGGGTGATCATGAACGCGGTCTGCCCGGTCTCCAGACAGATGCGGCGCACCTCGTCCTGCAGCGTGCCGCGGGTCAGCGCATCGAGCGCCGAGAACGGCTCGTCCATCAGCATGATCTTCGGCGTGATCGAGAGCGCACGCGCAATGCCGACGCGCTGCTTCATGCCGCCGGACAGTTCCGACGGCCGCTTGTGCTCGGAGCCGGTCAGGCCGACGAGATCGATAAACGTCTGCGCATGGGCTTTCACCCTGGCGCGGTCCCAGTCGCGCCATTTCGAGGTCACCGCGTAAGCGACGTTGCCGAGCACGGTGCGCCAGGGCAGCAGCGCATGGCTCTGGAAGATCACGGCGCGGTCGAGGCTGGTGCCTTCGATGGCCTGGCCGTCGACGATCACGGTGCCGTCGCTCGGCTCATCGAGGCCGGCCAGGATGTTCAGCACCGTGGTCTTGCCGCAGCCGGAGTGCCCGATCACGCAGCCAAACTCGCCGCGCGCCATCGACAGCCAGAGATTCTCGAACACCGCGATCTCGCCGCCGGATGCGCC
>NZ_JAUYAN010000020.1 GCF_030693485.1 Bradyrhizobium sp.
GCGGCATGATGCAGACCGGATCGGCCTTCTCCAGCGTCCAGGGCGCACTGTCTTTCTTCATCACCATCTATCGCCAGCTGGCGGAGTGGCAGGCGGTGGTGAACCGTCTCGACGGATTTGAGGAGGGGATTGCCGCAGCCAGGCAGCTGACCACCCACGACGACCGGATTCACGTCGTGCAGGCGGCCGGCGACGGCGCCATCGACCTCAAGGGGCTGGCTGTACAATTGCCTAACGGAAGACCGCTGGTCACCGCGGACGGATTCAGTTTGCGCAAGGACGAGCGCACGCTCGTCACCGGTCCGTCCGGCTCGGGCAAATCAACGCTGTTCCGGGCGATCGCCGGCATCTGGCCGTTCGGGACCGGCTCCATCGCCATTCCGGCCAGGGCAACCCTGATGATGCTGCCGCAGCGACCGTATTTTCCGGTCGGATCGCTGCGCGGGGCGGTCGAATACCCCGGCCAGGAGGGGGCGTTCACGGCCGCCCAGATCAGCCAGGCGCTCAAGGCGGTGGGATTGCCCCGGCTGGCGTCTCAGCTCGACGAACACGGTCACTGGAACCGGACGCTCTCGCTCGGCGAGCAACAGCGGCTTGGGCTCGCACGCGCGCTGTTGCATGCGCCGCAGTACCTGTTCCTCGACGAAGCAACCGCCTCGCTCGATGAACCATCCGAAGCGGCGCTGTATGGCCTGCTCCGGGAGAAACTGCCAGCCACCACGCTGGTTTCGATCGGCCATCGCTCGACGCTGGAGGCCTTCCACCAGCGCAACGTGGTGTTCGTCCGGGACGGCGATCAGTTTGCGCTGCAAGAAGGAAGCGAGAGCGCCAGGCCGTCATAGCGACAGGCGATGGACGGCTCTGAACCGAACTCCCGCGGCGGATGGACCGCGCCTTTCCGCAGCAGATCCCGTCCGGCTCATCAGAGATCAACGCAAGCAAAAGGGGCGGCAGATCGCTCTGCCGCCCCTTAAGGTCTCGAGAGAAGGAGTTACTTCAGGTTGGTCATCGCGGTCAGGTCAGCCGAGAGCTTGACGATGCCGACCGCGCCGCACCAGCTCGAGCCAACGCCGGTTGGATTGATCGCCGTGATCGAAGTTCCGGAAGCTGCGGTGATGTTTCCGCGGGCTGCGAAATCGCTGGTGAAAGCGTTGCAATCACCCTTCGACAGGTCGGTGTCGGAGTAGCGAATATCCAGCGTGAAGACCTTGTAGGTGAAGCCGACGCCGATGTTCCAGGTGTTGTAGTCGGCGTAGTTGATGCCATTCGGGAACGGCCCCGCAAAGCCGGGATTGGTAAAGCCCGTTCCGTAAAACGAATCGGAGGTCCCAAGCCACTGCCTCCCGAACTCGCCGGAGATATACATGCCGAGGCCGCTGCTGCCGAATGTGGAGCTGGGTGCGGTGAACTTGCCGGTGATCGACGCGTAGTTGCCCCAGGCGCCAGAATTCATGAAACTCGGAGTGTAGTATTCATTGGCGCCGATCGCGAACATGTCGTTGAGGGTTACGTTGACCTTGGCGTAGCCCTCGAAGAAGCTCATGTTCTTCTTAGCGACGTTACCGTTGAACAGGAAGTTGGTCGCGCATTCGTTGCCAAGCGGTGCTCCTGCCGTGTCGAATGCGGCGCCGTAGTGGCAAGTTCCGCCCGGGTACAGATAGCCCCAAACGCCGAAGTCGAAGGCAAACATGCCGAAGGTCGGACGAATGCCGCCGTAGATGTCGATCTCAGCCGCGGCGCGGTTCGGGAAGGAGATGCTGGCGCCGGCGAGGCCGACGTAGAGCTGTAGATCCTTGCTGACGTTGTAGCGCGGCTCGAAATAGGCCGAGACCGAGGGCTTGTGGTTGGACTGGGTGATGCCGCGGAACACGTAGTCGCTGGCGATCGAGCTGCCGAAGGCGATATCCCAGGGATCGAATGCCACCGGCGGCGGGGCCTTGTAGGCCTTGACACGCATGTCCGCCGCGACAGCCGAACCCGATACCATTGCCAGCGCCGTTGCTAACAAAGCCAACTTCTTCATGACGATCCCCATCATCTTTAACGCAGTCCGGTTCCGGCGCCCCCAGGGACAATGCGATAACCGACTGCAACCAAATTCCTTAACCTGACTGCAATCTGGGACGCGCCAGCGGTTGCGTGAAGCAAAAATGACAAGCATCTGCCGCCTTTTTAGGCTTTCACGCGCTTTGAGAAAATGTTGTCGGCGGGTGTTGCATTCCGACAACTATTTGGGACCGGCTAGATAAGTAGTCCTACGGATGAAAGGGTATTCGAGACCCTGATCTCTGGCTCGAATCCGAGGGCTGCGTATCACTCTGACGGGACTGATTCGCGCGGTCGACACAAGCAAAAGGCCGCAGCGGACGGCTGCGGCCTTGAGGCGTGACCCGCCCTTTACTCAATACGCGTGTCGTCATCCCCGCTGGAGGACGACTGCCCCCAGGACGGCGCGGGACTAGAGGCCGCCGGGCTCGGCGAAGCCCAGCTCGGTGCCGCAGGTGCCGGCGCTGGCGCCGCCGCGGGCCTGGGTGCGGCAGGTTTGGGCGCTGCGGGCTTGGCAGCCGCCTGCTTCTTCGCGGGACTCTTTCTGGCGCTGGCCTTCTTCGCCGACTTCTTCGCCGACTTTTTGGCCGCCTTCTTAGGTGCCGATTTCCCGGCGGACTTCTTGGATTTCTTGACCGACTTCTTGGCCGACTTCTTGGCGGACTTCTTTGCGGATTTCTTCTTTGCCGTTACAGCTTTTTTGGCCTTCTTGGCCTTCTTGCTTTTCTTGCTTTTCTTCGCTTTAGCCATCGTGAACCTCCTGTTGCCGCCGATCCAAAGTCTATCAGGCGTTTCAAGTCGTCCGCTTCCGCACGGGGCCAATCGATTCAGTTCGATCCTGGCCGGGGACCGCCTGTCGCCCAATCGAGAAGCTCAATCGTGTGCACCACAGGAACTGAAGTGCCGCCGGCAATCTGAACCATGCATCCAATATTGCCCGCAGCAATCATGTCCGGCTTCACTGTCGCAATATTGGCGACCTTGCGATCGCGCAATCTGCTCGCAATGTCGGGCTGGAGAATGTTGTAAGTCCCCGCCGAACCGCAACACAAATGGCTCTCCGGTACATCTTTCACCACGAATCCGTTCTTGGAAAGCAATTCTTTCGGAGCCTGCGTGATTTTCTGTCCGTGCTGCAGTGAACAAGCGGAGTGATAGGCGACGGTGATATCGCGCGGTTGCTGCGAGGGCTGCAGCTCGATGCCGCTGACGTATTCGGTAATGTCCCTGGTCAGCGCGGAAACCGTGGCGGCGGGGCCGGCGAAATCGCGGTCCTCGCGCAGCATGAAGCCATAGTCCTTGATCACCGTGCCGCAGCCCGACGCCGTCACCAGGATGGCATCGAGACCGTCCCGTGCGGCCTCCCCGAGCCAGACACCGATGTTGGCGCGGGCACGCGCCAGCGCATCGCCGTCGCGTCCCAAATGATGGGTCAGCGCGCCGCAGCATTGCTCGTCCTTGACCAGCACCACCTCGACGCCGTGACGGGTCAGAAGATTGATTGCGGCCTGATTGATGCGCGGCGCCAGCACCTGCTGGGCGCAGCCCTGCAACAGCGCGACCCGTCCGCGCCGCTCGCCGATCGCCGGAAAGACACTGCCCCCGGCCGGCCCGGGCGCCGGCAGGCGGCCCGGAGCAAGCGCCAGCATCGCCTTGATTCGCCGCAACAAACCCGGCGACCCCACGGCCGTTTTGGGGGTCGGCAACAAGGCGCCGAGCGGCCGGCCGAGCCGCGCCAGAATCATGCTCCAGCGAAACAATTGCGGCCGCGGCAGCACAAAAGCGAGCACCGCCCGCAGCGCCCGCTCGGTCAGCGGCCGGGTGTAGTCCTTCTCGATTCTCACCCGCGCCTGATCGACCAGATGCATGTAGTTCACGCCGGACGGACAGGTGGTCATGCAGGCAAGACAGGAGAGGCAGCGGTCGATGTGCTTGACCACCTCCTTGGTCGGCGGCCGGTTCTTTTCCAGCATCTCCTTGATGAGATAGATCCGCCCGCGCGGGCTATCGAGTTCGTCGCCGAGCAGCACATAGGTCGGGCACGTCGCAGTGCAGAAACCGCAGTGCACACACGCGCGCAAAATCCTGTCGGCCTCCGCGATATCGGGGTCGGCGAGCTGCGCCAGGCTGAACTCGGTCTTCATGTCGCGGTCCCTCGTATCATCCGGCCGCGGTTGAGGATGTTCTTCGGATCGAAGCCGTGGCGGACGCGTTCGCTCAGGCTCGCAAGGCCGTCCTGCTGCGGATGGAACACGTCGATGTTGCGCCTGACCTGTTCGGACGCCCGTATCAAGGTGGCATGGCCGCCCGCGGCGTTGACCCGCGTGCGCACCAGCGCCGCCTGCGCGTCCGGTTTTGGCGGCAGGGCCACCCAGATCAGGCCGCCACCCCAATCGTAGACCACGTCGCCGCCGGTGTCGCGCGACAGCGCCTGGCCGAGCGCCCCGCCTGTGGCCGGAGGACAGACGATCCGCCACACCGGCCAAGCTCCCAGGGCGCCGTCAGCCGCAAACGATTTGACGTCGCGAATCGAACTCCAGACCGCCGCCGAGGCGGCATCCTGCAGAATTTCCGCCGCACCAAACGGTGCCAGCAACACGGCCAGCGCGGCGGCGCGATGCACCGCCGAGGCCGTGATGCCCTCCAGCCGCAGCAGCGTGAGCGCCTGCCCCGCCGATCCCGGGTCGGCAAACCCGCCGATATCAGCCCGAAACGCCGATGCCGGCAGATGCGCCGCCCCCGATACGTCGAACGGCGAGCCCAGCGCCGCGGTCATCGCCCGGTTCGCGGTGACATCATCGAGCCCTGACAGCACCAGCGTGCGCTCGCTTTCGGGCCGCGGCATCACCTTCATGGTCACTTCCGTCATGACCGCGAGCGTGCCCCAGGAGCCCGCCAGCAATTTGCAGAGGTCGTAGCCGGTGACGTTCTTCACCACTTTGCCGCCGGCCTTGAAACTGTCGCCGAAACCGGACACCGCGTGCGCGCCCAAGAGATGGTCGCGCGCGCCGCCCGCCCGGATGCGGCGCGGACCGGCGAGGCCGGCGCCGATCATGCCGCCGATGGTTCCGATATCGGGCGTGCCCAGCAGCGCCGAAGTATTGATCGGCTCGAACGCAAATTGCTGGTTTTTGGAATCGATCAGGCTGAGCACGTCGGCCAGCGGCGCCCCCGCCTGCACGGTAATGATCAGCTCGTTCGGCTCGTAGGCCACGACCGCATTCAGCGCCGACAAATCGAGCAGCGCATTGGTCGCCATCGGCTGGCCGATCAGCCGCTTCGAGCCATGGCCGATGATTTCCAGCGGCTGCTCGCTGGCAATGGCCGCGCGCACCGCCTGCTCGACGTCCGCCGCATCACGTATTTTCAGGGTGTCCACGCGCGCCTGCTCAAAACCGGGGAAGATCGGGGAAGGCGAGCTTGCCGCCATGCACGTGGACGCGGCCCAACTCGGCGCAGCGGTGCAGGGTCGGAAACACTTTCCCGGGATTGAGCAGCCCCTGGGCGTCGAAGGCGCATTTCAGCCGTTGCTGCTGGTTGAGATCGATCTCCGAGAACATTTCCGGCATCAGGTCGCGCTTCTCGACGCCGACGCCGTGCTCGCCGGTCAGCACGCCGCCGAGTTCGACGCAGACCCTCAGGATGTCGGCGCCGAACGCCTCGGCCTTGTCCATCTCGCCGGGCTGGTTGGCATCGTACAGGATCAGGGGATGCAGATTGCCGTCGCCGGCATGAAACACATTGGCGACACGCAGGCCGTATTTTTCCGAGAGATCGCGGATCCGCGCCAGCGCCTTGGGCAGCGCACCGCGCGGGATGGTGCCGTCCATGCAGAGATAATCAGGCGAAATCCGCCCCACCGCCGGAAACGCCGCCTTGCGGCCGGCCCAGAACAGGTTGCGCTCCATCTCAGAATTGGAAATTTGCAGCGTGGTCGAGCCGCAGCCTTGCGCTATCGCCTCGACCCGGCCGATCAGCTCATCGACCTCGACGCCGGGGCCATCGAGCTCGATGATCAGGAGCGCCTCGACGTCGAGCGGATAGCCGGCATGGACAAAGGCTTCGGCGGCGTGGATCGCCGGCCGGTCCATCATCTCCATGCCGCCCGGAATGATGCCGGCGCCGATGATGCGCGCCACGCATTCGCCGGCCGCCTCGACTTGCGCGAAACCGACCATCAAGGCGCGCGCGGTTTCCGGCTTCTGCAGGATCCGCACCGTGACCTCGGTAATGACGCCGAGCAGGCCTTCCGAGCCCGTGATGATGCCCATCAGGTCATAGCCCGAGGTTTCCGCGGACTTGCCGCCGATCCTGATGATTTCGCCCGTGATCAGCACGATCTCGCAGCCCAGCACGTTGTTGGTGGTCATGCCGTATTTCAGGCAATGCACGCCGCCGGAATTTTCCGCGACATTGCCGCCGATCGAGCAGGCGATCTGCGACGACGGATCCGGCGCATAATAGAATCCGGCATGCGCGACCGCCTGGCTGATGGCGAGGTTGGTGACGCCCGGCTCGGTCACGACGGCGCGGTTGTCGAAATCGATCTCGCGGATCCGCTTGAATTTGCCGAGACCCAGCAAGACGCCATCGGCCAGCGGCAGCGCGCCGCCGGACAGCGAGGTGCCGGACCCGCGCGGCACCACCTTGATGCCCTGCTCGAAGCAGTATTTCAGGACATTTGAGACCTGCTCGGTGGTATCCGGCAGCACCACCACCATCGGCGGCTGGCGATAGGCCATCAGTCCGTCGGACTCGTACGGCACCATCTCGGCCGCGCTGTCGATCACGCCCTCGCCCGGCACGATCGCGCGCAGCGCCGCCACGATCTCGTCGCGGCGCGCCAGCACCGCCTGATCGGAAGCCGGCATCATGATGGTCATCGGTTACGTCTCCCGTGCCGGCGGCTCGCACCGGCAGCTTCGCGGCTCGTCGATTTATTGCATTGGGAATCAAGCACGTCTGAATGGCTTTGGGTAGCTGCGTCGAGCATGGCGGGAACGAAGATCGTCCTCCATCATTGTGATGTCAGGAGGATATCATGGGCCTGCGCTGCCATTCCCTGGTTCTGACCATTGCCGTGGTGCTCGCGGCGCCTTCGCCCGTGAGGGCCGCGCCGGCGACCATCGACTGGGTCAGGTACAGCGTTCCGGAGACTGGGGCCGCCGTTGACATTCCAACGTCGATATTCACCGAAGCGGCCGGACAGCCGGAGGGAGGTTATGGCGGACGCTTCCTGACGTCGGACCGGCGCGCCGATTTGACTGTCCAGTCCGTTGCCAACGAAGCCGGACTGTCGCCGGCCGTCTTCCTGGCCAGGAAAAATCCGCCGCAGGGCATCGTCTACAAGCGGGTGACCCCGCGATTCTTCGTCGTATCCAGCGTCCGCAATGGCAGAATCTGGTACAATCGATGCAATTTCGCGGATCGCTTTGCGCATTGCGTGTTGATCAACTATCCAGCCGCCGAAAAGCGTCAGTGGGACAGCGTGGTCACCCGGATCAGCAACACCTTGGCCAGCCGGTAGCCGCTGCACTTCACAAAAGCCGGGATAGCGGAGTTATGCCCGCGCCGGTTCACTGGCCATGGGCCGGCCATGCGCGGCACAGGCTGCAGAGCCGCTCGCAAGCTTGTGTTGCTCGACAGGCTCGAGGAAGCGCTCGGCGAGCACCCCGGCGCCCGGGTCGTTCGCTTCGTTGCGGAAGTTTCGCAAACAGCGAAGCGATCCGCGGGCTCGCTTCCTGGATCCACAGCAGCGATTGCGCCTGGCCGCGAACGCATGCCGCGAAGGCAAAAATCTGGCCCTTCCCCGGCGCAAAATCCATCGACCGGGAGCGCCGATCCGGAAGTCTTTCCGCACAGCGGAACGTGTGGGGAATCCGAGGGCCGCAACAGGCGATATTTTGCTGTCGCCAGCGAAATTTCCCTACGCTTGCAATCTATTGCGGGGCATACTGGCCGCTTCAAAGGGAGATCAAGAAAATGCGTGAAGCGGTTATTGTTTCTTATGCGCGAACCGGGCTGGCGAAGTCCGGCCGCGGCGGGTTCAACATCACTCCGCCGATGTCGATGGCGGCCCACGCCATCAAGCACGCCGTCGCGCGCGCCGGCGTCGACAAGGATTACGTCGAGGACAGCTATCTCGGCAATTGCGCGCATGGCGCGCCCAATATCGGCCGCCAGGCCGCATTACTCGCGGGCCTGCCGAAAACCACCGCCGGCGTCTCGGTCAACCGCTTCTGCTCGTCGGGACTGCAGACCATCGCGATGGCCGCCAATTCGATCCGCTCGGACGGCGCCGATTGCATCGTGGCCGGCGGCGTCGAAAGCATCTCGATGCCCGGCGGCCCGTTGCCGAAGGAAGTGGTCGACCCCGACCTGCTCAAGGTGGCGCCCGCCATCTTCATGGCGATGATCGATACCGCCGATATCGTCGCGGAGCGCTACAAGCTGAGCCGCGAATACCAGGACGAGTACTCGCTGGAATCGCAGCGCCGCATGGCCGCCGCCCAGCAGGCCAACAAGTTCAAGGACGAAATCGTCCCGATGAAGACCAAAATGAAGGTGGTCGACAAGGCGACCAAGGCGGAGAGCATCGTCGACTACACGGTCGATCGCGACGAATGCAACCGGCCCGAGACCACGATGGAAGGCCTCGCCAAGCTCGAGCCCGTCAAGGGTCCCGGCAAATACGTCACCGCCGGCAACGCCAGCCAGCTCTCGGACGGCGCCGCCGCCGTCGTGCTGATGGAAGCCAAGGATGCGGAAAAGCGTGGCCTGCAGCCGCTCGGCCGCTTCGTCGCCTGGGCGTCGGCGGGTTGCGAGCCCGACGAGATGGGCATCGGTCCGGTGTTCGCGGTGCCGAAGCTGCTGAAGCGCCACGGGCTCAAGATTGAGGATATCGACATCTGGGAGCTCAACGAAGCCTTCGCCAGCCAGTGCCTGTACTCCCGCGACAAGCTCGGCATCGACCCCGAGAAGTACAACGTCAACGGGGGCTCGATCGCGATCGGCCATCCCTTCGGCATGACCGGCGCACGCTGCACCGGCCACCTGCTGCAGGAGGGACGCCGGCGCAAGGCCAAATGGGGCGTCGTGACCATGTGCATCGGCGGCGGCCAGGGCGGCGCCGGCCTGTTCGAAATCTACAGCTGAGCTTTGTCTCAGTCCGGCACCTGCCGGCATCGGAAAGACCAACAGCGCGACGGGCAACCGTCGCGCTGTTTTGTTATGGCGACCGTCGATCGTTCAGCGGCAGGAGGTGCGCAGGCCACTACCAACTAGTTGGCGGCCGCAGCGGCCGGGCCGGGCGCTATCCTGCCGATCATCGCCTCGATCTCGGCGACCACGAGGTCGGGTGCGGCGTGCTGCACCATGTGGCCGACATCCGACAGCACGATCAGCTTGGCATCCGGCACGGTGGCGACGAACGGCCGCGAATGGATGCTGGTCGATACCGTCTTGTCGGCGCCGTCTCCCGAGATCACCACGACAGGCGCATTGATCCCGGCGTAGCGCGGCGTCTGTTCCCGGACCGCTTCCTTCAGGGTAACCAGGTCATGTGCATTGGCGATGAACTCGCGCGGCCGCAGCAGCAATGGCGTCGCCGATTCGTGGATAAACCCGTCCGGCATGATCTGAGGCAGGAAAACACCGCGGGCTCCCGGCCCGGCCAGGAAATAGCCGAGCGGCAGCGTGATCGTGTGCGCCAGCAGCGGACCGATCACCGGGGTGGTGATAATCCTGTTGTATTGCCCGACGCCGCCCGGCCACGGATAGGCCACCGGCGCCAGCATCACGAGACCGGCGACGCGCTGCGGATAATCCAGCGCCATCCGCGCGCCGAGCGCGCCGGCCCATGAGTGGACCACGAAAACCGCGCGGCCGATGCCGAGCTCCGCCAGCGCCTGCTCGATCATTCGTCCCTGGATCTCCGGCGTCGAATCCCCGGTGTGCGCGCGCGTGCTCCAGCCGTGGCCGGGCCGATCGATCAGGACCACCCGGTGCTTTTCGGCCAGCCTGTCGCCCAGTGGCTGCCGCATGCTCTCGAGATTGGAACTGGCGCCGTGGATCATCACGATCGCCGGGCCCGCGGCATCGCGCGGTCCGATATCGACGACGTGCAGCGCGCCGCCCGCCACCTCGATGATCTTGCCTCGCGCCGGATAGGCGCGCTCCAGCAGCAAAACGCCAGCCTGCGTGATCAGCGCCAGGATCGCCAGCGCGGCCACGACGCCAGTCAATATCATTGAGACTTTCCGGATGATCTTTGGCACCAACGAGCTACGATTTGACGGCATCCGGGTTTCATGGCCAGCCCGAATCCGTCAAACGCTGAAACCGACGCGCCCGAGTACGGGCAATTTCACGGCCGGCCGCCGCAGATCTATACCGAACACCGCGCCGAAAAAATTGAGCTCGATGCCTTCGATCCAGCCGACGGCCAGTCCGAGATAGCCGCCCAGCGTGAGGCGGACGCCGGTCCCGGAAGCGGTCGGTCCAAAGATGTCGCCATTATAGGGGAAGTCCTTGCCGATGGCGGTCGGCGGCAACGTGGACTGCAGCTCCGGCACCACCGCCATCACGGCGGTGACGAAGGTATTGGAGTTCGGTCCCGGCCAGGCGCGATAATCGCCGTAGGACCGGAGCTCATAGCCTTCGACCGCCGCGCGGATTTTCGGGATCATCCGCTCCGCAGCTTCGCCGGCCGCCGCGGCGACGGTCTCCGGCGTGCCGCCGAACCAGCGCCCATCGGCGGCAAATCCGTTGATGCGGATCGGCTCGCCCCACGCCGTATAATCATAGCGAGTGTAGCGCGATGCGCCGCGTTCCTTGACCACGATCCAGCTGTGGACCGCGAAAATTCCGCGCCAGCGAACCGTGCGCGCGGCATAGACTCGAACCAGCGCCTCGAGATGTTCTTGCGGTGAGGGCAAAAGGCCGGCGCTGGAGCGGTCGGCGATCTGCCAATCGACCGAGCGATCGCCGAGCAGATACTTCACCGCCGAAATCGTGATCGGGGCGACCAGCAGAACCAGAAAGATGATCACATATTTTCTCAAGCTGAGGAACTTTGGCGGAGCAAATCATGCAAGCGTCATGTGGGACTTCATATAGTCGCGCCGGGCACTTTCGCTACACAGCGAGGCCGGCGCGCGACGGCCGTGCCGGAGCGACTTCGCTTCCGGCAGCTCAGATGTCGCGCCCTTCGACTTTTTCAGTGAGCGTCTTGACCAGATCCGGCACCTTGGCCAGATGCGGATTGACCGCGAGCGCCTTGCGGAAAGCGTCGAGCGCGCGCTTTTCGTCGCCGAGGTCCTGCATGATCATACCGAGCCCGGCCAGCGCGCCGAAATGCCGGGGCTCCCGCGCCAGCACCTGCTCGATATCCTGCATCGAGCGGGCGTAGTCGTTCTGCAGATAATAAAGCGTGGCGCGCCGGTTCCAGCCCTCGAC
Source organism: Bradyrhizobium sp. (assembly GCF_030693485.1). Taxonomy (GTDB): domain Bacteria; phylum Pseudomonadota; class Alphaproteobacteria; order Rhizobiales; family Xanthobacteraceae; genus Bradyrhizobium. Next base: position 11,503 of record NZ_JAUYAN010000020.1, read on the forward strand.
ATAATCGGGACGCAGCTTGACCACGGCATCGAGCAGCTTGAGCGCCACGTCCACCTGTTTGGCGTCCATCGCGGACTTGGCGCGCACCATCAGGAGAGCTGCGGTATCGCTCGGCGTCTGCATCCACACCGCCCAGATCCGGGCCTCGACATGCTTGGCGCTGGCCTCATCGGGCGCCGCCTTCAGCGCGCCGAACAGAAAGTCCAGTCCGCGCGTCTTGTCGGCGCCGACCTTCGGCAGCTTGCTCGGCGCTTCCGGCAATTTCTTCTGGCTTCGCGGCGGCGCGGACCTCGGATCCTGCGCGGAGGCCGGAACCGTCCACGCGGCGGCCATCGCTGCGGCGAGCAGGATTGCGAGGTGGCGGCCGGGCCTTGGGAATCTCATTGCCATGGCCAAAGTCTAGACGCAGCAAAACGCGCTTGCAAAGCAGCAAGTCGTCAAAGACCCGTGATGACCCGGATTTCAGCAGTGGCCGGAAGCCGCAATCGGGCTCGACTCAGCCCGAAATCAACCCTGAATCAACCTTGGCGCGCCTTGAAACGGCGCTGAACCTTGTTGATCACGTAAACCCGGCCCTTGCGGCGGACCAGACGGTTGTTGCGGTGGCGACCACGCAGCGATTTCAGCGAGTTACGGACCTTCATGGGACAATCCTGATGCTTTGAAAGGCCGTGTTTCGACAGGCCGAAAGTGGCAAAACGAGATTTTTCCCGCCGACGGTCATACCGCCCGGGACGGCCGGTTTCTAAGCCATCGAGCGGTGGAATGTCAATCCGGCCGGCAAATCGGGATGCCTTCGTCCGATCCGGGCCCCATGGGAACCGGGCCTGCTGGCTAGGAAAAATACACAAATTCGGTCAAAGGTTTGCTGCGGGGCCGTGATTCGCACCCCATATCTGCAACGGGATGTTCGGCCGAGCTGGGTCTCGCGCAAGGATGGGATCCGCCTCCACTATGAAGACTGCTCACAACCCCGCGATCAAGCCTTCGATTCTGGCCCCCGCCGATCAAGCCCCCTCGCTTGCCGCCACGGGCCGAATACCGCTGCCGGCGGGCGTGCGGCCGTTCCAGCTCAACTGGCCCTACATCATCGTGATCGCGGGCTACCATGCCCTGGCGTTGCTGGCCTTCATGCCCGGCTGGTTCTCCTGGAGCGGCCTGATCCTCGCCATGCTCCTCACCCATCTGTGCGGGCTGTTCGGCATCAACCTTTGCTACCACCGGCTTCTGACCCATCGCGGCCTGAAGGTCCCGAAATGGCTGGAGCATTCGATGGTGGTGGTGGCGATGTCCTGCCTGCAGGAGACGCCGGCGCGCTGGGTCGCGATCCACCGCCGCCACCATCAATTCGCCGACGAGCAGCCCGATCCGCACAGCCCGCTGGCCAGCTTCCTGTGGGCCCATATCGGCTGGATCCTGGTGCACCAGCCTGAACTGTCGCGGCTCGGCATCTATGAGCGCTACGCCAAGGACATCCTGCGCGATCGCTTCTATGTCGCGCTCGAGCGCTATGGCTGGCTGGTCTGGATCAATCTCATCCAGATGCCGCTGTTCTTCGCCGCCGGTTTCGTCGTGGCGTGGCTGCTGGGCCAATCGCCCGAGGCCGCCGTGCAGACCGGCCTCAGCATCCTGCTGTTCGGCGTCTTCGTCCGCACCGTGCTGGTCTGGCACATCACCTGGGCGGTGAATTCGGTAACCCATCTGTGGGGCTACCGCAGCTACCAGACCGACGAGGACAGCCGCAACAACTTCGTCGTCGGCATGATCTCCAACGGCGAAGGCTGGCACAACAACCACCACGCCGACCCGCGCTCGGCGCGCCATGGCCACCAATGGTGGGAAATGGACAACACCTGGCTCACCATCCGCTTCCTGGAACGGATCGGGCTGGCCACCGACGTGGTGCCGCCCAGCGCGCATCTCAAGGCGCAGGCCGCCAAGGCCAGGCTGGTCACCCGCGGATCGGACGGCGTTCCGGTCGATTAGAGGCCCGGCCGCGAGGCCGAGGCGGCGCCCAAGCAGAAATATCGAAAACAACCCCATGTACAGTAAGCAAGCGGTTGATCGCATTCATAATTTACGTACGACATATTTCGGTTTTGCCACCTAACGTGAAAGCGACTTCAACCGAACTAACAGGCGGAGCGGACTTCACCCATGAAGACGCTATTGCCTCCCTCAGCGCGGAAACTCCACCATCGCCTCGCCCGTCGCGACCTTCTCGCCCATCTGGTTGCGCACCATGACGTCGATCAGGACCCAGCGCGAATTCGCCGTGACCTGCTTCGACTTCACGATGCCGGTCGGCTGGATGGTGTCGCCGGGCTTCACCGGCTTGACCCAGCGGGTTTCGAGGCGGCGGTGGATGGCGCCGGCGGGGTAGGCCCAGTCGGTGATCATGCGCGAGATCAGCCCGAAATTGTTCATGCCGTGCATGATGATTCCGCCGTAATTGGTCTTGGCGAAATTGCCCTTCATGTTGTTGTCGTCGAGATGAAGCGGATTGTAGTCAAGCGACCCGTCGCAGAAGAGCCGGATGGATTCGCGCGTAACCGCAAATTTCGGGCCGTCGATGCTGTCGCCGACGTTCAGGTTTTCGAATGCCGTTGTCATGATCGCTCTCCCTTACATCGGCCGGATGGTCTGGCCGCGGCCAGAACAGATGACGTCGCCGTGCTGGTTGAAAAACACGTTGTCGTGGACGACGAACAGCCGCTCGCGCTTGATGAACTTGTCGAGCGCGCGGGCCTGCAGCGTGATGACGTCGCCGGGGCGCGCGGGAATGTTGTAGCTCC
>NZ_JAUYAN010000022.1 GCF_030693485.1 Bradyrhizobium sp.
ATCAGCTCACGCCGTTACGGCTTGCGCAAAATCTTCCTCATCGAGCTCGTCCTCGACCGGCGAGAAGGTGCTCAGCGGTTTGGTCGAAAGCGTGATCGGCTTGCGATTGCCGTAGGAGGATGACGGCGTGGCGCGGCTGCTTCGCGTTTCGCGGGACAGCGCGTAGAGTGTGGAACCGACGCGCCCGCCCAGCTGGATCAATTCGCGTTCGCTGCAGCTTGCCGCGATCGAAAGCGCCAGCGAGTGCAGATGGCTCCTGCGATAGCAGAACAGCGCCAGCATGGCCCGGACGTCGGAGGAAACGCTCTCCATCAGCACCGGCAGGCCGTTTTCGTTGGCGCGATACATCTCGCCAAGCAATTCATCCCGGACCGGGCAGAAATCGTTTTCGTAGGCGTCGCGGCTTGAAAACATGGCAGTTCTCCCTGACCGCAAGGATGCAGTGCAACCTTCTAACGAAAGGTTAACCACGGGCCCCTGTAGTCACACGGGTATCTTGACCTTGCCGAATCGGCCGTACGCCCGCGGCGATCCGAGCCTGATGACGGCGGGATCAGCCGTTCGCCGACATGAAGATCGCCAGGCCGAAGCCGGTGAGATGATGCAGGGCCTGGTCGACGCCGATCAGCGTCCAGAACCACGGATGTTCGTGGGTCACGCCGAATGTCGATGCGCAAAGCCCCTTGGCGCGGTCGACCAGAATGTGAATGAAAAAGTCGATGATGGCGACGAACCAGAACCTTGGCGCAATGATCAGAATCAGGGTCATGGCCACGGCGAGATGCACCAGGCAGTGCGCCAGCAGTGGCAGCGCCCAGCCGGTCTTCTGGTCCTTGCCGATCGCCATCCAGGAATTCTGCAGCACGAAATCCGCGATGATGTGCTTGACGGTGAGGAGCAGCATCCACCCGACCAGCGCACCTACCGGGACCGACGACGACATTGTGGGAAGCAACAAAGCTGACGCCCTTCGCTGGGACTGATTGGGACGGACCGGAGGCGTTCAGCGCAACTCTTCTCAAACCCGGACAATTCGATCGGTATTTGTCATTTATGACATCTCCTGTGTCGGATTGCACCTGTGGGCGGTTCGAAAAACCCAGGGTGTGGCCTAACGGCGATTGATCGGCGCTTCGGAGCCGCGGGTAAGGTTACTTGCCCGGGCCGATTGCAATTGGCCGGGGGCGGGATATCATCCCGCAACGAAAAAATTGTCGTTCTTTTTTAGGTATTTACGATCTCGCCGGGCGACCCGCGGAGCCAGCAGAGGCGGTGCGCCGACCCGGCCCGGACATGAGCCATGAGCGCAGAAATCCCGACGCCGCAGCCGGCAAAGCCCGCCACGCGATCCCGGCTTGTCAAAAGCAACCGCCGCCAGATGCTGCTATTTGCCGCGCTGACGGTGATTCTGACGATCGCGACCGTGTGGGGCTCGCGGGTCTGGCTGAATTCCGAAACACTGGTTTTCGCGGTCGGCAACGCCAACGGCCCGGAAGCCAGGTTCGCCGCCAGGCTCGCCACCATGCTGAAAAGCACCAACTCGCGGCTGCACCTCAAGATCGTTGCCAGTCCCGACAGCGCCACGGCGCTAGCGCAGTTCGATCGCAAGCAGGCGGATCTTGCGGTGCTGCGCACCGACGCCAAGGTTCCGCCCCGCGCCCGCGCCGTTGCGATCCTGGACAATGACGTGGTGCTGCTGGTCAGCCCAGCCGGCAAGAAGATCAAGTCGCTCGCGGAGCTGAAGAAGCGCAAGGTCGCGCTCGTGGCCGACGCCGACAGCGGCGCCACCTTCATCCGCCGGCTGCTCGAAGTCTCCGACGATCCCGCCTTCGCTTCAAAGCTGCAGATGGCACCGCCGATTGCGACTTTCGACAAATTGCTGGCGCCCGGCGGCTATGGCGCGGTGATCGCCATTGCCCCGGTCTCCCGGCTCCTGAGGGACAGGAGCATCGAGCAGCAGATCAGGCGTGGTGGATTGATTCTGAACGATATCAGCGAGTCGAAGGCGCTGGTCAGGAGATATCCCGGCCTTACCGAGCAAACGCTGACGGAGGGGTTGCTATCCTCGACGCCCGCGATTCCCGCGGCGGACCTGGAGACGGTCGGGCTGCAGTGGCTGCTGGTGGCGCAGTCCCGGCTGTCGACCGCGGTCGCGGGCAATCTCGCGCGGGCGATCTACGAGAACAAGGCCGAGTTGGCGCTGGACAACGGCTTCGCCTCCAAGATCGAACCTGCCAGCATCGACAAGGACGCCTTCATCGTCGCGCACCAGGGCGCCGCCGACTACATCAACGACGACACCAAAACATTCGTCGACCGCTACAGCGACCTCGCCTATCTCGGCGTCGCCGTGCTCGGCATCATCGGTTCGCTGTTCGCCGCGCTCTACACCAAGGTGACCCGGGTCGCGCCGGAGAAGGCCAGCGAGCTGGCGACGGCCATTCTCGATATCGGCGAGCGAATGGAACATGCTTCCTCGATGGACGCGCTCGACGCGTTGCAGGACGAACTCGAGACCGTGCTGCGGGGGGTGGTGATCGGGCTGCGCGACGGCACCATCTCCAAGGACGGGCTGGATACGTTCAAGCTCGGTTATGAATTCGTGCGCGACGAGCTCGCTTTGCGGCGCGAGAGCCTGAAGCGGCACGCCGGTCATGACGACAAGGTGGTGATCGTCAAGTCGGCGCAGAGCGCCTGAGCGACGCAAAAAAAGCCCCGG
>NZ_JAUYAN010000024.1 GCF_030693485.1 Bradyrhizobium sp.
GGTGAGATCGAAGTGGTCAGCAAGGCCGCGTGATCACGGCCATGCCGCGTAAAACGGCCCGCGCTTCGCCTGTTCGGCCCTGGCGCGGCGCCGGTAGGCGCCGGGCGGCATGCCCTGGTGCTTCTGGAAGAACCTGCTGAAATAGCCAGAATCCCGAAAGCCCAGGCCGTAGCCGATCTGTTCGACCGGGAGGTCCAGCTGCTGCAGGCGGGTACAGGCTTCGTGAATCAGCCGTTCATGGACGATGGCGCGCGGACTGCGGGCTTTCTCGCGTTTGCAATGCGCATGCAGCCGGTCCTCGGTGACACCAAGTGCTGCCGCATAGCGCGAGATCGGCCAGCTATCGCGGTAATGCAGTTCGACGAGCTGCAGGAAATTTCCGACCAGCCGCGGTCCGTCGCCGCGCAGCCTATCTTCGCTGCCGGATTCGTCCGAAACGGCCGAGCGCCACAACAGCAGGCAAAGCTGCAGCACATGGGATGCCATCATCGTCGTGCTGCCGCGTTGCGGTTCGCGCAGCTCCCGCACCAGCATGGCGCAGGAGTTGGTGACCGCGCCGAGCGCGCCGGCGATTTGCGCGCCGCTCAAGATCACCAGCCGATCGGTGGTGCGCCGCAGATGCAGCGCCTCGGCGCTGCCGGCCACGGTGCGAGTCAGAAGGTCTTCCGAAACGGCGACGAAGTATCCGCGCGTTCCAGCCTCGACCTGAACGTCGCCCTCGACCCCGCCTGGTAACCAGAGCAAGGCAGGAGCCTCGAATCTTACGGATGTGCCGCGCAGGGCCGCGGAGCCGCTCCGTGTCTCGATCACGAGCAGATGGGCGCGCCGGATATCATCCTGATGAATCACCCAGTGCCGGGGGGCGAGCCCGCCGGAAAAGCCTTCCGCATGCAGCACCGAACCCGCCTGCGCGACGAAGCTGGCCGGACGTGAAGGGGGCAGGGCACTGTAGACCTGAGACAATCCGTCGCTCACATCAGGAGTAGATCGGCGAAATAGTACAATCTTTGCCCGGTTACGTCCAATTTATTGTCGGAACCGCTCGACTAGTCTCCTCGCGTCGAACGCCATCCAAGGCGACGGACGAAAATGCTCTGGGAGGAGAACATGGTTTCATCAGTCACACGCCTGGCAGCGGGATTGGCCGCGATCGCCGGGGTTGCCAGCCTTTCGGCGGTCGAGCCGGTCCTGGCGCAGTCGTCAGTCAAGATCGGCTACGCCCTGTCGCGCACCGGACCGAATGCCGGCGGCGCCGCGGTGACAACGCTGCCCAATTATGAAATGTGGGTGAAGGAGGTAAATGCCGCGGGCGGTCTGAAACTCGGCGACAAGCGGGTGCCGATCGAGGTCGTGCAATATGACGATCGCTCCAGCGCGGAAGAAGCGGCCAAGGCGCTGGACCGGCTGATCACCCAGGACAAGGTCGATTTCATCCTGCCGCCCTGGGGCACCGGCCTCAATCTCGCGGTCGGGCCGATCCTGAACAAGGCCGGCTATCCGCATCTGGCTTCCACCGCGGTCACCGACCGCGCGCCGGAACTGGCGAAGCGCTGGCCCAACAGTTTCTGGTTGCTCGGCACCAGCGCGGGCGCGTCTAACACGCTGGTCGAACTGCTGGTGAAGCTGCGCGGCGAGGGCAAGATCGGCGACACCGTCGCGATGGTCAGCGTTGCCGACGGTTTCGGCATCGATCTCTCGGCCGCCGCGCGCCCGGCACTGGCAAAAGCCAATTTCAAGCTTGCCTATGACAAGACCTATCCGGTCGGCACCCAGGACCTCAGCCCGATGGTCAACGAGGCCAAGGCGCTCAACCCCGACGTCTTCATCGCCTTCAGCTATCCGCCGGATACGCTCGGGCTCACCGAACAGGCGAGGATCGCCGGTTTCAATCCCAAGATCTTCTACACCGGCGTCGGCACCGCGTTTCCTTTGTACAAGAGCAAGTTCGGCGCCAACACCGAAGGTGTGATGGGGATCGGCGGCTGGAGCGGCGACAGCGCCGCGATCAAGGACTACTTGGCCCGCCACAAGGCGGCGTCGGCGAACGGCGCCGAGCCGGATCGCTGGGCCAGCGCGGTGACCTATGCCAGCCTGCAGATGCTGCAGCAGGCGATCGAACGGGTCGGCAAGATCGACCGCGAGGCTGTCATCAAGGATCTGCAGACCGGGACCTTCGACACCGTGATCGGCAAGGTCAAGCTGGAGAACAACCTGCCGACCAAACACTGGTGGGTCGGACAGTGGCAGGGCGGCGAGTTCTACGGCGTTGGCCCGGCCAGCAACGAAGGCGCGCGCGCACCGGTTGTTCCCAAGCCGGCATGGAAGGCGCCGTGATATCGAGATCGCTGCGGCGCATTTAAGGGAATGACCAACGCCATCTTCACCGGCCTGATGCTCGGGGGCATGTATGCGCTGATCGCCATGGGGCTTACCCTGCAATATGGCGTGGCGCGCATCATGAACCTGTCCTACGGCGAATTTCTTGTCGCAGCGTCCTTTGCCTCCTACTGGCTGTTCACGGGATGGGCATTGAACCCGCTGCTGGGGCTGGCGATCGTGGTTCCCATCGGCTTCGGCGTGAGCATTATCCTGTATCGCGTTCTGCTCACGCCGCTGGTGCGCCGCGCGCCGACGCGCGACGCACTCGAGGTGGACAGCCTGCTGGCCACCTTCGGCATGATGTTCATCGTCCAGGGCATCATGCTGACGATGTTCGGCGGCGCCTATTTCAGCTACTCGTTCCTCTCGATTCCGGTCACGGTGTTCGGCGAAACCCTGGCGCTGAACCGGCTGATCGCGTTCGGCCTTGCGGTGGTGTTCGGGCTTGCGCTGTATCTCGCGCTGACCCGCACCCGGTTCGGCACCGCGATTCGCGCCGTCGCGGTCGATCCCACGGCCGCGCGGCTGGTGGCGATCGACGTCACCTCGGTATCGGCTTTCGCTTTCGCGCTGGGAGGCGCGATGGTGGCCGCCGCCGGCGTGCTGGTCAGCATGTTCCTCACCTTCAGCGCATCGTCCGGCGTCATCTTCACCATGAAGGCGTTGATGGTGGTGGTGATGGGCGGCGTCGGCAATCTGCTCGGCTGCCTGGTCGCAGGCCTTGCGCTTGGCCTCAGTGAATCCCTGGTGGCGACCTTCGTCGATCCCGGCCTGACGCTGGCCGTGAACTTCGCGCTGTTTCTCGGCGTCCTGCTGGTCAAGCCGGCTGGCCTGTTCGGAAGGGCACAACGATGAGCCCGACGCAAATCGCAGCGCTGGCGGCAGGTGGCGCAGGCCTGGTGGTGCTGGCGCTGCTGCCGTTCTACATCGATGCCTATTATCTCTCGCTCTCGATCAGCCTGCTGCAATTCACCGTGCTGGCCACAGCGTGGGGATTGTTCTCCGGGCCGACACGTTACGTGTCGCTGGCTACCACCGCGTTCTTCGGCGTCGGCGCCTATACGGTGGCGGTGCTCGGCGAATTGCTGGCATGGCCGCTGGTGCTGCTGATCGCGACCGCGATCGGCGCGCTGATGGCGCTGATCGTGGGCATTTCAACGCTGCGGCTCAGCGGCCTGCATTTTGTCATCTTCACCTTCGGCCTCGCCGAACTCGTCCGCCAGCTCGTGATCTGGTACGAGGTCAACAAGACGCGGGTGCTCGGCCGCTACGTGTTCGTCGATATCACCCAGAGCGACATCTACTGGCAGCTGCTCGCGCTCGCGGTCGCCGTGTTCGTGATCGGCTGGCTGATTGCCCGCTCGCGTCTCGGTTTTGCCCTGCGCATCATCGGCGAGGACGAGACCGTCGCAAAACATTGCGGGATCAATGTCACACTTGCAAAAGTGACGCTGTTTACGATCAGCGCTGTCTTCATCACGTTGGTCGGCGCGATCATGGCGCCGCGCTGGACCTATATCGAGCCCTCTATCGCGTTCAACCCGACGATTTCGTTTCAGGTCGTGATCATGGCGCTGCTCGGCGGCGCGCACCGGCTATGGGGCCCTGCGGTCGGCTCGATCCCGCTGACGCTGCTGTTCGAGTTTCTGTCGACGCGCTTTCCCGCTACCTCGACCCTGATCATCGGCATCGTGTTCCTGCTGATCGTCTATGCGCTGCCATCGGGCGTGGTCGGATTGTGGGAACGGGTCAGCCGGAGGAAGCCGGAACCGCCGGTCGCGCCACAGGTGCAGGCATGACGGCCGCGTCGCCCGCGCCCGTGCTCGAGGTCTCGGGATTGACCCGCGCCTTTGGCGGGCTTGTCGCGGTCAATGCCATCGACCTCGCGGTGCAGACCGGCCAGATCGTCGGGCTGCTCGGTCCCAATGGTTCCGGCAAGACCACGGCGCTCAACCTGATGTCGGGCGTGCTGCGTCCGGACTCCGGCAGCATCCGGTTTGCCGGACAGGCCATCGAGGGCTTGCCGGCCCATCGCATCGCGCGTCTCGGCCTCGCGCGGACGTTCCAGCTGGTCCGTGTCCTCAACGGCATGAGCTGCGCCGAGAACGTCAAGGCCGGCCTTGCATTCCATCGTCCGCCGCTGTCGCGCGGCGAGATCGACGAATCCGTCGATCGGCTGTTGCGGCGTGTCGGGCTGGCGAACCGGGGCGGGCTGCCGGCATCAGGGCTGACCTACATCGATTGCAAGCGGCTGGAGCTGGCGCGTGCGCTGGCGCTGAAGCCGCGGCTGCTGCTGCTCGACGAATGGCTCGCGGGGTTGAACCCGTCGGAATTGCTGATCGGCATCGAATTGATCCGCTCGCTGAAGGACGAGGGGCTGTCGATCCTGCTGGTCGAACACGTCATGGACGCGATCCGCTCGCTGTGCGACCGCTGCGTGGTCATGAACAGCGGCCGCCGTATCGCCGAGGGCCGCCCGGACGAGGTGCTGGCCGATCCCGCCGTGATCGAGGCCTATCTCGGGGTGTCGACCGATGCTTGAGGTGTCAGCCGTCAGCGTCGCCTATGGCCAGCACCGCGCGCTGAGCGACGCGGCGCTGAATGTCGACTGCGGCGAGATCGTCGTCATTCTCGGCGCCAACGGCGCGGGCAAGACCTCCTTGATGAAGGCTATCGCCGGCATCATCCCGAGCCTGCCCGGCAAGCGCGTCGCGCTTTCCGGCCGCGATATTTCGCGGCTGCCGGCGCACGAGATCGTCGAGGCGGGTCTCGCCTCGGTGCCGGAAGGACGCGGCATTTTCGGCGAGTTGACGGTCGGCGAAAACCTGCTGCTCGGCGCCAATCCGAAGCGGGCGCGCGACAGCGAGGTCGCGCGCCGCAAGCAGGTGCTGTCGCTGTTTCCCCGTCTCAATGAACGGCTGGGCCAGATGGTTCGCACCATGAGCGGCGGCGAGCAGCAGATGGTGGCGATCGGCCGCGCGCTGATGTCGAATCCGGACATCCTGCTTTTGGACGAACCGTCGCTCGGCCTGTCGCCGCTGCTGGTGCGCGAGTTGTTTTCAGCGCTGCGGCAAGTGCGCGAAACCGGCGTCGGCCTGTTGATGGTCGAGCAGAACGCTCGGGAAAGCCTGGCACTCGCCGATCGCGGCTATCTGATCGAGAACGGCAAGATCGTCGGCAGTGGCTCGGCGCAGGCGTTGCAGTCGGATCCCGCGGTGCGGCGGGCTTATCTGGGCGGAATCGAAACCGGCGCAAAGCCTGGAAATCATGGAGGGAAAGTCGCAATGAACAAGATCAACCTGTTGCTTGAAAACCAGGACGTCGAGGCGATCGATGGCGTGACCTTTGAACGCATCAACCCGATGACGGGAGTGGTCGCTACCCGCGCGGCGGCGGCCAAGATCGCCGACGTCAAGCGCGCGGCTGACGCCGCCGCGGCGGCGTTTCCGGCGTGGTCGGCGACCGGCCCGAGCCAGCGCCGCATGATCCTGCTCAAGGCAGCCGATGTGCTGGCGAGCAAGACGCCGCAATTCATCGAGTTGATGGCCGCGGAAACCGGCTCGACCGCCGGCTGGGCCGGGTTCAACGTCCATCTCGCCGCCGGCATGCTGCGCGAGGCTGCCTCCATGACGACGCAGATTTCCGGCGAAGTGATCCCCTCCGACAAGCCCGGATGCATCGCGATGGCGATCCGCCAGCCCGCCGGGGTGGTGCTCAGCATCGCGCCGTGGAATGCGCCGGTCATCCTCGGCGTGCGCGCGATCGCGCTGCCGCTGGCCTGCGGCAATACCGTCGTCCTCAAGGCGTCCGAAATCTGCCCCGGCACGCATCGGCTGATCGCGGAATGCCTGCGCGAAGCCGGCCTGCCGCCGGGCGTCCTCAACGTCATCACCAATGCGCTGGAAGACGCGCCGGCGCTGATCGACGCGCTGATTTCCCATCCCGCCGTGCGCCGCATCAATTTTACCGGCTCGACGCGGGTCGGGCATATCATCGCGCAGACCGCCGCGAAGTATCTGAAGCCGGTGCTGCTCGAACTCGGCGGCAAGGCGCCGCTGCTGGTGCTCGACGATGCCGACCTCGACGCCGCAGTGGCGGCTTCGGCGTTCGGCGCTTTCATGAACCAGGGGCAGATCTGCATGTCGACCGAGCGCATCGTGGTCGACAACAAGGTCGCCGACGCCTTTGTCGCCAAACTGGCGACCAAGGCCGAAACGCTGGTGGCCGGCGATCCGCGCAAGGGCAATACCGCGCTCGGTTCGCTGATCGGCGTCGAAGCCGCCAACCGGATTCAGGGCCTGATCCAGGATGCGATCGGGAAGGGCGCGCGCGTCGTGGCCGGCGGCAAGGTTCAGGGCACGCTGATGTCGGCGACGGTGGTCGATCACGTCACCTCCACCATGCGGATCTACAACGAGGAATCGTTCGGCCCGGTGGTCTCCGTCGTCCGCGTCAACGGCGTCGACGAGGCGGTGCGGGTCGCCAACGACACCGAATACGGATTATCGGCCTCGGTGTTCGGCCGCGACATTGCGCGCGCGCTCGATGTCGCAAAGCGGATCGAGTCCGGCATCTGCCACGTCAACGGACCGACGGTGCATGACGAGGCCCAGATGCCGTTCGGCGGCGTGAAAGCGTCCGGCTATGGCCGCTTCGGCGGCAAGGCGGGCATCGCCGAGTTCACCGAGCTGCGATGGATCACGATCGAGACCGGCCCGCAGCATTACCCGATCTGAGGGAGTGCAAGAACTTGTCCGGGCCCTCGGCACGTCGACGAGTATGCGGAGGAAAGGTATTTGGGTATGTTCTTTGGGCCTTGGCGGCACTGGCCCTGTGTTCCGTGATGGCTGGACGGCGGAGGAGGTAGCTTCCGCCCCTATTAGGCCGGAAATTCCCGGCAGTCTTTCCTGAGAACAGATTTGGCCGCCGGTGTGCGCCGAACGCGATTTTCCTGGTCTCGGCTGTCGGATCACCGGGAGCATGAGCGTCTTGGAAGGGTGGCGCGACACGCCGGCGAAATGTCAAAAGGATATCGTGAGCAGGCGGGACGAGCCATCACGCAGCGCCCGTCAGGGCCAGCGTTCCGAACTGCCGGGATCATCGAAGCAATGACGGACGAAAAGACCAAATTGCTGAGGTCGCTCGCGATCGACCGAAGCGAAAATCAAGCAGCGCCCTCAAGCGGCCGCAGTTCGCGCTGGCTGCTAGCTGCGACCGCGGGTGTGGTCGTGGTTGCAGCGATCGTCGCCGCTGTTTTTGTCGTGCCGGAACTTCGGGCCCCGCGTGCCGTCGAATCCGATGCGGCGAAATCGACGGTTGCGTCCGTTCCGCAACCCCCGCCTCAAGCTTCGGCCAGCAGGGACACAGGAGTTCTGGCCGCCTCGGGTTATGTGGTTGCCCGCCGCAAGGCCACCGTTGCTGCCGAGATCACCGGCAAGGTGATGGAAGTGCTGATCGAGGAAGGCATGACCGTCACCCAGGGGCAGGTGGTGGCGCGGCTCGACAGTGTGCTCGCCGAATCGGATCTGGCGCTGGCGCAGTCGCGCGTCGAAGCCGCCGATGCCGCGATCGGCGCGATTTCGGCCGACCTGCAGGACGCCACCCGAATCCAGGCGCGGGTTCAGACGCTGGCGCAGAAGAACTTCGCGACCGATGCCGAACTGACGCGGGCTCAGGCGCGCGTTGGCGTGCTGACCGCGCAACTGCGCCAATCGCAATCGGTGCGCGAGACGGCGCGGCTCGATGCCGAGCGAACCGCCTCGGTACTCGAGAAATACACGATTCGAGCGCCATTCAGCGGGGTTGTCATCGACCGCAGCGCGCAACCGGGAGAAATGATCTCGCCGATGTCGGTCGGCGGTTTCACGCGGACCGGCATTTGCACCATCGTCGATATGGATTCGATCGAGATCGAAGTCGACGTCAACGAGGCGTTCATCGGACGTGTCGTTTCAGGGGGGCAGGTCAACGCCGTGCTCGACGCTTATCCGGACTGGTCGATACCGGCGTCTGTCATCGCCATCGTGCCGACCGCCAATCGGGAAAAGGCGACCGTCAAGGTCCGCATCCGGTTCGAGCGGAAGGATCCGCGCATCCTGCCCGACATGGCGGTGAAGGTCACGTTCAAGCGCGAGGCCAACGCCGGCGCGCTGCCGTCGAACGCGACCGTTTCCACCAACTGAATTCGAACCGATTTTGAAGGAGAAGAAAAATTGGCGTCGGAAAATCCAATGGTTGCTCTCGTTGGCGTAAACAAGCGTTTCGTCAAGGGCAAGGAAACGATCACGATCTTCGATCATCTCGATCTGGTCATCCCGCGTGGCGATTTCGTCGCGGTGATGGGACCGTCCGGTTCGGGCAAGACCACTCTGCTCAATTTGCTCGGCGGAATCGACCGCGCCGATGGCGGCGAGGTCCGCATCGCTGACAGCCGCATCGAGGGCATGTCCGAGGGACAATTGGCGAAGTGGCGCGCGGCCAATATCGGCTTCATTTTCCAGTTCTACAATTTGATGCCGATGCTCACGGCTGCGCAAAATGTCGAACTTCCACTGTTGTTGACGAATTTGCGCAAGAAGGAGCGGGCGAACCGCGTCAACACCGCGCTGTCGGTGGTTGGTCTCGCCGATCGCGTCAAGCACCATCCGCGCGAAATGTCGGGCGGCCAGCAGCAGCGCGTCGCCATCGCGCGCGCCATCGTGTCCGATCCGAATCTGCTGCTGTGCGACGAGCCGACCGGCGATCTCGACCGTCACTCCGCCGACGAGATTCTCTCGATTCTGCAGTTACTCAACAAGGAACTCGGCAAGACCATCGTGATGGTCACGCACGATCCGGCGGCGGCGCGCTATGCGAGGCGGACGCTGCATCTCGACAAGGGCCAGTTCGTCGAACAGGAGCTCGCGGCGTGAACGACTTCGATCTGGTACGGAAGAACCTGTTCCGGCGTAAACTGCGCGCGATATTGATGATCGTGTCGATCCTGATCGCGTTCATGATCTTCGGCGTGCTGGCCGGATTTTACCGCGCCTTCACGGCCGGCGAGGATCGTGCCGCCGCCGATCGGCTCATCACGGTCAACAAGATCAACTTCACCCAGCCGCTGCCGATTGCCTATTTCAATCGCGTGCGTGCGCTGGAGGGGATCCGGCAGGTGACCTTCGCCAACTGGTTCGGCGGATACTATCAGGACCCGAAGAATTTCGTGATGGCGCTGGCGATCGAGCCGGCGACCTATTTCGATGTCTATCGCAGCGAGTTCGATGTCGCGCCCGAGCAGCTTCAGGCCTTCGTCCGTGACCGCGGCAGCGCGGTGATCGGGGAATCTCTGGCGAAGAAATGGGGCTGGAAGGTCGGCGACCGCGTTCCGGTTGCGAGCAACATCTTCACTCAGCGCAGCGGCGGACATACCTGGGACTTCACCATCGCCGGCATCGTCAAGGGCAAGGCGCAGAACGTCGACACCAACTTCATGCTGTTTCAGTACGCCTATTTCGACGAGACCCGCTCGTTCGGCAAGGACACCATCGGCTGGATGATTCTCCAGACCAATTCGCCCGAGAATAACGACCTCGTCGCAAAGGCCATCGATGGGATGTTCGCCAATTCCACCGCGGAGACCTCGACCGATACCGAAAAGGCCTTCGGCAAGGCGTTCGCGGCACAGTTCGGTAACATTGCCCTGATCGTGTTCCTGGTGGTCGGCGCCGCCTTCGTCACCATCCTGATGATCGTCGGCAACACCATGGCGCTGTCGATACGGGAACGTACAAGGGAGATCGGCGTGCTGAAGACGCTGGGATTCTCGGGTGGGCGGATATTGCGAATGGTGCTGGGGGAATCGGTGCTGCTGGCGCTGCTCGGCGGTTTGCCGGGGCTGGCGATCGCCGCATTGATCACGCTGGCGTTGCGCGAAAGCCTCTCCAGTATCGCGCCGGCCTTCGCGGTGTCGCCGATCATTGCGCTGCAGGGCATAGCGCTGATGATCGCGCTCGGCCTGATCACCGGGATCATTCCGGCGCTCAATGCCATGCGGCTCAAAATCGCAACCGCGCTCGGACGGGGATAATCATGCGTTCGCTTTTGCTGCAGGTCATGGCGGTCACCTCGATCAATCTCAGGAGCATGGGGCAGCGCCGCTGGCTGTCGCTGTCGACGGTGATCGCGGTCGCGCTTGTCGTGATCGTGCTGCTCGCATTCCTCGCGATGGCCAATGGATTCCAGCGCACCATCGCCGGAGCGGGCACCGATGACATCGCCATCGTGCTTCGGGCTGGCTCGCAGGCGGAAATCAACAGCACGGTGAGCCGCGACCAGGTGCGCCTGATCGAAGACGGGCCGGGTATCGCGCGAGGCAGTGACGGCAAGCCGCTGATCTCGCCCGAGCTCTATCTCGTGGTCGACGGCCTCAAGCGCTCTACCAGGACCAAGGCCAACCTTCCGCTGCGCGGCACCGGTGAGCAGGGCGCGACGCTGCGCAAGGGCGTTGCCATCACCTCGGGCCGCATGTTCAGCCGCGGCAGTAACGAGGTCGTGGTCGGCAAGGCATTGCTGCGGGAATTCGAGGGTTTCGAGCCTGGCAGTACGGTATCTTTCGGCGCCACCCGCTGGACCGTGGTCGGCGTGTTCGAAGCCGGTGGCAGCGTGTTCGAATCCGAAATCTGGGCGGACCTGCCGGTGGTGCAAAGCCTGTTCAACCGCAACAACATCGTGCAGACGGTACGCGCGCGCCTCACCGCGCCGGCGGCGCTGAGCGCGCTCAGGACCTATAGTGACAAGGATCCGCGCTTGAAGCTCGACGTCAAATCGGAAGCCGCTTACTTCGCCGAGCAGGCGTCAAAGACCTCCGACCTGATCCAGAAGCTGGGCTGGCCGCTGGCGATCGCGATGGCGCTCGGCGCGCTGGCCGGCGCGCTCAACACCATGTATTCGTCGGTGGCAGCCCGCGCGACGGAAATCGCAACGCTGCGCGCCATCGGTTTCGGTGGTTTTCCGGCCTTTGTCGGCACGCTTGCGGAATCGCTGTCGCTGGCGGCGATCGGCGGGTTGCTCGGCGCCGCGGCGACCTATCTGATCTTCGATGGCGTCACGGCCTCGACCCTGGGCGGAAACTTCACCCAGGTGGTATTCGACTTCAAGCTCTCGGGATGGCTGATCGCCGAGGGCGTGGGGCTGGCGCTGGTCGTCGGGTTGGTCGGGGGACTATTTCCGGCGATCCGCGCAGCGCGAATGCCGATCGTTGCGGGATTGTACGCGTGATCGGTCGCCGGGCGTAGAGACCATCGAAGTCGACCCGGCGGAGTGCCGGGCCACGCTCGGTCCCTGCCATTATACCGCAAGTGCGAAGCGTTCTCTGCGTGGTCCTGGTGTTGCGGTCAATACTGCACCGGTCAGGTGGAGCTGAACCGGATGGAGCCGGCACCGGGGCATCATCCCGTGCGGCTGTAAGAACTTGCCGTGGACCGTCGAGGTCAATAGGATGGCGGTTCGGCCGGCGTCATAATGCAAAAACAGCAACGACCGGCATTCCAGGCGCTGGAGGGTTCCTGGGCGACGGCAGCGACGAAACGGCTTGGTTCGCGATTGCGCCGCTCCCGCGTTGTGTGGAGAGAGGGATCGTGGATGTCGAGTATGGCGCTGGCGGCGAGTTTTCGAGGGGGACAATAGTTGAACGTTGCCGAAACGAGCGACGACCTGCGTGAACTGCGGGACACGCGGCCGGAGGTGGGTGCGCCACTGCTGGAAGTCGACGACCTTCACACCCAGTTCTCCACCTCGCGCGGCATCGTGCGCGCCGTCGAGGGCGTCAGCTTCACGGTCAACCGTGGCGAGGTAGTCGCTATCGTCGGCGAGTCCGGGTCCGGCAAGTCGGTGACGGCGCTGTCGATCATGCGGCTTTTGCCGCGCCTTACCGGGAAGATCCCGAAAGGCCGGATCATGTTCGACGGCCGCTCGCTGCTCGATCTCGACGACGAGCAGATGCGCCAGATTCGCGGTCGCGACATCTCGATGATTTTCCAGGAGCCGATGACGTCGCTGAACCCGATCCTGACGATCGGACTTCAGATCAAGGAGCCGCTGCAGATCCACCTCGGCATGACCGACAGGGAAGCGCAGGATCGCTCCATCGAGCTGCTGCAACTCGTCGGCATCACCGATCCCGAGCGCCGGCTCGATCAGTATCCGCATCAAGTCTCCGGGGGCATGCGCCAGCGCGTGATGATCGCGATCGGGCTTGCCTGCAATCCCAAGCTCATCATCGCCGACGAGCCGACCACCGCGCTCGACGTGACCATTCAGGCGCAGATTCTCGAGTTGATGAAGAATCTGTCGCGCAAGCTCGACATCGCGCTCATCATCATCACCCACAATCTCGGCGTCGTCGCACGCTATGCCGACCGCGTCCTCGTCATGTATGCCGCCCGCGTGGCCGAGCAGGGGCCGGCCGAAGCGGTGTTCCACAACCCGCGCCATCCCTACAGCATGGGCCTGCTGCGCTCGGTGCCGCGCCTCGACCGTCCGCGCGGCGGCAAGCTGGAAACCATCGAGGGCCTGCCGCCGAATCTGGCGGATGCCTCCGCCGCCTGCCGCTTCGCGCCGCGCTGTCCCTTTCGCATCGCGGTCTGCGACCAGGAGCCGCCGCTGTTCGTCACCGATACCGGCAGCCTTTCACGCTGTCACCGTCATGAGGAGATCGCCTCCGGCAAGATTACCTGGTCGGCCGCCGGTGGCGCCGGGCTGAACTTCGCCGCCAATACCGAGGCGCCGGTGCTGTCGGTGCGCAACCTGACCAAGAACTTCGCTGCCTCAGGCGGCCTGCGCCGCGCCGTCGGCATGGTGCGCGCGGTGCAGGATGTTTCCTTCAGCATCTATCCCGGCGAAACGCTCGGGCTGGTCGGCGAATCCGGCTGCGGCAAGACCACTGTCGGCCGGCTGATCCTTCGCCTGGAAGAGCCGACCTCGGGCGAGATTCACTTCGAGGGCGTCAATCTGTCGACCGCCTCGCCGGCGGAGCTCAAGGCGATGCGGCGCAAGGTGCAGGTGATCTTTCAGGATCCCTACAGCTCGCTCAATCCGCGCATGACCGTCGGCCAGATCATCGGCGAGCCGCTGCATGTTTACAAGATCGTCGACGGCGGGCAGGTCGAGGCGCGCGTCGCCGAGTTGCTGGAGAATGTCGGACTGCGGCCGGAAATGGCCGAACGCTATCCGCATCAGCTTTCCGGTGGCCAGCGTCAGCGCGTCGGTATCGCGCGCGCGCTGGCGATGGAGCCCTCGTTCATCGTGTGCGACGAGGCGGTATCGGCGCTCGACGTTTCGATCCAGGGCCAGATCATCAATTTGCTCGAGGAGTTGCAGCGCAAGTTCAAACTCGCCTTCCTGTTCATCGCTCACGACCTTGCTGTCGTGCGCCATATCTCCGCCCGCGTGGTCGTGATGTATTTCGGCCGGATCATGGAAGTCGCGGATCGCGACACGATCTACGGCGGATCCCTTCACCCCTATACCAAGGTCTTGCTGGACGCCGCGCCGGTGCCCGATCCGACGATCGAAAAACAGCGTGAGCCGCGTCTGATCAAGGGCGAACTGCCGAGCCATCTGGCGCCGCCGACCGGATGCGTCTTCAGCACGCGCTGTCCGCAAGTCAGCCAGGAATGCCGGGAGGTGGTCCCGCCGCTTGAAGAAAAGCGACCAGGGCACTTTGCGGCCTGCATAAAGGTCTGACGACCGGCGCCTATAAACCAAAAAACGATCACACAGGGAGGATACGCAATGAAGATAACGAGAAGGACCGCCTTGCAGGGAACGGCCGGAGCGCTCGCGCTCGGTCTGGGCGGGTTCAATTTCGATTTCACCAGGGCCACTGCGCAGGCGCCCGCGGTCAAGCGCGGCGGCAATCTGAACTTCGCGATCAGCGCCGAAGCGCCGCACTACGATCCGCACGCCAGCGACACCTACGCCACGCTGCATTTGGCGGCGCCGTTCTATTCGACGCTGTTGCGCTTCAACCTGTCCAAGTTCCCGGCGCTCGAAGGCGACCTGGCGCAGTCCTGGACGGTGACGCCCGATCTCATGAGCTATACCTTCAAGCTCCATCCGAACGTCAAGTTCGCCGACGGCACGGCGTTCACGTCTGCGGACGTGAAGGCGACCTATGATCGTCTGCGCGACCCGCCGCAGGGCGTGGTGTCGACGCGCAAGGCGACCTTCGGCGATATCGGCTCGATCGAGACCCCCGATCCGCTCACCGTCATCTTCAAGATGAAAGCGGTGAATGCGGCAATGCTCGAGCACTTCGCCTCGCCGTGGAACGTGATCTACGCCGCCAAGGATCTGGCCGAGAATCCGGCCCTGCCGCGCACCAAGATCAACGGCACCGGGCCGTTCGTCTTCGTCGAGCACGTCAAGGGCAGCCACGTCGCCGGCAAGAAGAACGAGACCTACTTCAAGAAGGGTTTCCCCTATCTTGACGGCTTCAAGGGCATCTTCACCCTCCAGGCCGCCGCCATGCTCAACGCCGTCCAGGGCGGCCAGGTACTTGGCGAGTTCCGCGGCATCTCGCCGGCGGAGCGCGACCGCCTGGTGCAGACCATGGGCGACAAGATCCGGATCGAGGAATCGAGCTGGACGCTCAATCTTCTGGTCTGCTTCAACGTCGACAAGAAGCCGTTCGACGACGTGCGCGTACGCAAGGCGCTGCTGATGGCGATCGACCGCTGGGGCGGCAGTCAGGGCCTGTCCAAGATCTCCACGCTGCGTTCGGTCGGCGGCGTCGTGCGTCCCGGCTCGCCCTATGCGACGCCGGAAGCCGAACTGGTGAAACTGCCGGGGTTCGCGAAAGACATCAAGAAATCCCGCGAGGAAGCCAGGAAGCTGCTGAAGGAAGCGGGGCACGAAAACCTGTCCTTCGTGCTCTGGAACCGCAACCTCGCGATGCCCTACACGCCGGCCGGTATCTTCCTGGTCGACCAGTGGCGGCAGATCGGCGTTACGGTCGAGCACAAGCAGTCGGACACCGGCGCGTATCTCGCGACCATGAACGCCGGCAATCACGACGTGGCGATCGACTTCTCCAACCTGTTCATGGACGATACCAGCCTCGGTCTCGCCAAGTACCTCTCGGTCACGCGTTCGCCGGAAAACCGCTCGCGTTCGAAGGACGAGGCGCTCGACAAGCTCTATGACGATCACATGCGCGAGCGCGATCCGGAGAAGCGCAAGGCGATTGTCCGCGCATTCGAGAAGCGGCTGTTCGAGCAGGCCTATCAACAGCCACTGCTGTGGTGGCACCGTATCGTGCCGACCCACAAGACGCTGATGGGCTGGGGAATGTCGCCGAGCCACAACCTTGGCCAGCAACTCGAAGGCGTCTGGATCAACGCCTAGGCAACAGCCTCACTTGCCTCTCCCTGCTCCGGCAGGGAGAGGCCGCAAGGGGATTACATGCTTCGCTACACTATCAATCGCGTCCTGCTGATGATCCCGACCCTGATCGGGGTCGCGGTGCTCGTGTTCTTCCTGCTGCGTGTCGTGCCCGGCGACATCGTCGAGATCAAGCTGCGTGGCGACGGTGGCAGCGTCACGCAGGAGACGATCGACATGGAGCGCAAGCGGCTCGGGCTGGACCGGCCGCTGGCGACCCAGTTCGGCGACTGGATGGTGGGCATGGCCACGCTCGACTTCGGCAACTCGATGTGGACCGAGCGGCCGGTGGTTACCGAGATCGCGGGCCGCCTCGAATTGTCATTTCAGGTCGCCATCATGGCGACATTGGTCGCGGTCCTGCTGGCCATTCCCATGGGGACCATGGCGGCGCTGTTCCGCGACAGCTGGATCGATTACACGGTGCGGATTCTGACCATCGGCGGGCTGTCGATTCCATCGTTCTGGTTCGGCATGCTGATCATGTTGACTCTGCTGTCGCTGTTCAACTGGCTGCCGCCGATCACGTTCACGCCGATCTATGTCGATCCGGTCGCCAACCTCACGCAGTTGATCTGGCCGGCTTTGGCCGTCGGCTACCGCTACTGCGCGGTGGTGGCCCGCATGATCCGTTCTTCGCTGCTCGAAGTGATGAACGAGGACTATGTCCGCACCGCGCGCGCCAAGGGCGTCTATGAGCGGCTGGTGATCTCGCGCCACGCGCTGCGCAACGCGCTGCTGCCGGCCATCACGGTCATCGGCCTGGAATTCACCTTCCTGATCGGCGGCCTGGTCGTCACCGAGCAGGTGTTCAATCTCAACGGCATCGGCCAGTTGTTCGTCCAGAGCGTGTCGCGCAACGACTTCACGCTGATCCAGGGCATGGTGATGCTGATTGCCGCCTTCTATGTGTTCGTCAATCTTGCGATCGACCTGCTTTATGCCGTGTTCGACCCGCGCATCCGGTACAACGCATGACGATAGCCGACCCCAGCCTTCCTGCCGCGAAGACACGTCCGCCAAACGTGTATGTCGACTTCTGTCGCCAGCAGCCGCTCGGCGCCGTGAGCTTCGTCATTATCTTTCTGATGATGTTCGCGGGAATTTTCTCGCCGCTGGTGGCGCCCTACGACCCGCTGACGATCGATTTCGCTTCGCTGCTGGCGCCACCATCCGCCGACCACTGGTGCGGCACCGACGCCTACGGCCGCGACATCTGCTCCCGCCTCATCTACGGCTCGCGCACGGCGCTGGTCATCGGCTTCACCTCATCCTTCGTCGGCTCCACGCTCGGCGCCATCCTCGGCATCGCCTCGGCCTATTTCGGCGGCAGGATCGACGACTGGATCCAGCGCTTCGTTGACATCCTGCTGGCTTTCCCGCTGATCGTCCTGGCGCTGGTGGTGGTGGCCGCGTTCCGCAAGTTCTCGGTCGGCGGCGTCGATGTGAACCTGATCGTCGCCATCGCCATCCCGATCCTGCCGCGCGTCGCGCGCGTGGTGCGATCGGCGGCGCTGTCGGTGCGGGTGATGCCCTATGTCGATGCCGCGCGCGCGGCTGGCTACTCGCACACCCGCATCATCTTCCGGCACATGGCGCCGAACGTGGTCGCGCCCTACCTCATCATGCTGACCGCCTTCATCGCCCAGGCGATCCTGGCGGAAGCCTCGCTGTCCTTCCTCGGCCTCGGCGTGACCGAACCGACCGCTGCCTGGGGGCTGATGCTCTCGGGCAACGCCGCCGACTTCTACCGGCAGGCGCCCTGGATGATTCTCTTCCCGGGCATCGCGATCAGCCTGGCCGTGTTCGCCTTCAACCTGTTCGGCGACAGCTTGCGCGACTTCCTCGATCCGCGTTTCAAGCTATAGCGGCGGTTGCGTCAGAACGTCGGCGGCGTGCAGGCGCTGATCACCTCGCAGGGCTTGGCGCCGATGCAGCGGAAACGATGCGGCCGGCGGCTCTCGAAATAATAGGCGTCGCCGGGCCCGAGGATGCGGCGTTCGCTATCCACGGTCACCTCGAGCCGGCCGCTGAGAATGATGCCGCCTTCCTCGCCATCGTGAACCAGCGGAATACGCCCGGTGTCGCCACCCGGTTCGTAGCGCTCCTTCAGGATCTGCAGCGCGCGGCCGAACAGATTGTCGCCGACCTGGAGGAAGGAGATCTGTCCTTTGCCGATCTCGCTCAATTCGTCGGAACGGTAGAACACCTTGCGCGGCCGGTCGGGTTCGAGGGCGAAGAATTCCGCCATTCCCATCGGGATGCCGTCGAGAATGCGCTTGAGCGCGCCGACCGAGGGGTTCATCTGGTTGGATTCGATCAGCGAGATCGTGGAGTTGGTCACCCCGGAACGTTTGGCCAGTTCGCGCTGCGATAGTTTGTTGCGGCCACGGACGAAACGGAGCCGTTCGCCGACATCGATGCTCATCGTCGCCCCAAGGGTTGTGCCATGGCTGTTGAGGGTGTTGCGGATCGATTGAATATTGCCATACGAACATAACAAAATCAATGACTTGGGTAGTACAAGAAAAGGACTTGCTGCATTTTCATGAACATGGCCCGATGCGGCCCAGCCGCAGAGGGAGTCGCCCGTGACCATTCATCAGATCCCAAACACCGCCAGCCTCGATGCATTCTGGATGCCGTTCACGGCAAACCGGCAGTTCAAGGCGGAGCCCCGCCTGATCGCCTCCGCCGAAGGCATGCACTACACGACAGTCGATGGTCGCAAGGCGATCGACGCATCGGCGGGATTGTGGTGCGTCAATGCCGGTCACGGCCGCCGCGAGATCGCGGACGCGGTTCATCGCCAGCTCATGACGCTGGACTATGCGCCGTCATTCCAGATCGGGCACCCCCTGGCGTTCGATTTCGCCGAGAAGCTGGCGGCGGTCGCGCCTGCCGGGCTGGACCGCATCTTCTTCACCAATTCCGGCTCCGAGTCGGTCGACACCGCGCTCAAGATCGCGCTGGCCTATCATCGCGCAGCCGGTCAGGCGACGCGTACCCGTTTCATCGGCCGCGAGCGCGGCTACCATGGCGTCGGTTTCGGCGGCATGTCGGTCGGCGGCATGGTCAACAACCGCAGGGCCTTCGCAACGCATCTTCCGGGCGTCGATCATCTGCGCCATACCCACGATCTCGACCGCAACGCCTTCTCCAGGGGCCAGCCGGCGCACGGTGCGGAGCTCGCCGACGACGTCGAGCGTATGGTCGGGCTGCACGGCGCCGACACCATTGCCGCTGTCATCATCGAGCCGGTCGCCGGCTCGACCGGCGTGCTGATCCCGCCGCAGGGTTACCTGCAGCGCCTGCGCGCGCTGTGCGACAAGCACGGCATCCTGTTGATTTTCGATGAGGTGATCACCGGGTTCGGCCGGCTAGGCGCGCCCTTTGCCACCAACTATTTCGGCGTCACGCCGGATCTCATCACCTCCGCCAAGGGGATCACCAACGGCGTGGTTCCGATGGGCGCGGTGTTTGCGAGTCGCAAGGTCCACGATACGCTGATGACCGGACCGGCGAGCCAGATCGAGCTGTTCCACGGCTATACCTATTCCGCGCACCCGGTGGCCTGTGCGGCCGGCATCGCGACGCTGGAGATCTACCGGAAAGAGGGGCTGCTGACGCGCGGCGCCGAGCTCACCGAGTACTGGCAGGACGCCATGCACTCGCTGCGCGGCCTGCCGAGCGTGATCGACGTCCGCGCCATTGGTCTGGTCGCCGGTGTCGAGCTGTCGTCGCGGCCGGATGCAGTGGGTGCACGCGGCTACGACGTCATGGTCGACTGCTTCAACCGCGGCCTCGTGCTTCGCAATTCCGGCGATTCCCTCGCGCTGTCGCCGCCGCTGATCGTCGAGCGCAGCCATATCGACGACATTGCGTCGATCCTCGGCGACGCGTTGAAGCGCGTGGCCTGAAGTTTGCAAAGCTCCTCGCTACGGAATATCGGTGAGTCGCTTGCGGCCCATGCTTCGAGACGCTCGCGCTGCTCGCTCCTCAGCATGAGGTCGTTATCTTTCAACGAGTTGACCTCATCCTGAGGAGGCCACGAAGTGGCCGTTTCGAAGGATAAGCAGCAATGCCGATGCAGCGGCAGGAGCATAGACGATTGTGAAGGTTCTGGTTCTGGGCGGCGGTGTCATCGGCGTGACATCAGCCTATTATCTCGCCAAGGCCGGCCACGAGGTCACCGTGGTCGACCGCCAGGCGGAGCCCGGGCTTGAGACCAGTTTTGCCAATGCCGGCGAGGTGTCGCCCGGTTATGCTTCGCCGTGGGCCGGCCCCGGCGTGCCGGCCAAGGCGATCAAGTGGCTGTTGATGAAGCATGGCCCGCTGGTGATCTGGCCCAAGCTCGATCCGGCGATGTGGCTGTGGCTCGCCAAGCTGCTGCGCAACTGCACATCGGCGCGCTATGCGGTCAACAAGAGCCGCATGATCCCGGTCGCCGAATACAGCCGCGATTGCCTGCGCGCGCTGCGCGCGGAGATCGCGATCAAGTACGACGAGCGCAGCCAGGGCACGCTTCAGCTGTTCCGCACCCAGGCCCAGCTCGACGGCACCGCCAGTGATATCGCCGTGCTGCAACAGTACGGCGTGCCGTTCGAACTGCTCGATCGCGATGGCTGTATCGGTGCGGAGCCGGCACTTGCCGCGGCAAAACCCGAGATCGTCGGCGGCCTGCGGCTGCCGCAGGACGAGACCGGCGACTGCCATATGTTCACCCAGGCGCTCGCTGTTCACGCGGAAAAACTCGGCGTCCAGTTCCGCTTGGGGACCACGATCGAGGGATTGATAGCGGACGGCTCCCGGATATCAGGCGTCGCGACCAGCGCGGGCCTGTTGCAGGCAGACGCCTATGTGATGGCACTTGGCAGCTGGTCGCCCCGGTTGCTGAGGCCGCTCGGCATTTCGATTCCGGTGTATCCGATCAAGGGCTACTCGATCACGGTGCCGATTGCGGATCCCGATGCGGCGCCGGTGTCGACGGTGATGGACGAGAGCTACAAGGTGGCGATCACGCGGCTCGGCGATCGCATCCGGGTCGGCGGCACCGCCGAAGTTTCAGGCTATTCCGACACGCTGCATCCGGCGCGACGCGCCACGCTCAATCAATCGCTGACCGACCTGTTCCCGGGTGGCGGCCATCTGGGCAAAGCCACATTCTGGAGTGGATTGCGGCCCATGACACCCGACGGTCCGCCGGTGATCGGCGCGACATGCTATGGCAACCTTCATCTCAATACCGGCCACGGTACACTGGGCTGGACCATGGCGTGTGGCTCGGCACGCGTACTCGCGGATTTGCTGTCGGGCCGCAAGCCCGACATCGATTCGGCTGAACTTGCCATCACCCGGTACGACAATCGGTTTGGCTGAGTTCGGGGGCTGACTCAGAAGCCATCTGGTGCGACGCTGGCGCACTGGGACTCTGTTTGATCATGGGAGCATCCGTGTGAAGGCCGTCTATACCGAACTGCATCGAAGCCACGACCCGCAATTCTTTCTGGTCCGCGGTGTGGTCCAGCGAACCACCGAGCAGCCCGAACGCGCCGATCGGCTGCTGGCCGGACTCAAGGCGGGCAAGCACGATCTGGTCGAGCCTGTTGTGTTCGGGCAGGGGCCGCGGGCCCGGGTGCATAGCCCGGAGTATCTTGGTTTTCTCGCTGAGGCATGGGACGCCTGGACGGCACTCGGGGATTCCGGT
>NZ_JAUYAN010000025.1 GCF_030693485.1 Bradyrhizobium sp.
ACCGGAATCACCCGGCACTCCCCGCGCAATGGTTTACGGCTTATACGTGATCTCCCCGGCGAGCCCAGCTCTATTGCCACCGTCGCTCGCGGGACTGACCGCAAGCTTGACACCGACGTCGGGGGTGTCAGGACCACACGAGTTCGCCATCCGCATCAGGCGCCCTGGTCGAGAGCGCCATCCGCGTCCACCGCATCCCCGTCCCGCACTGGTGACCTTTGCGCAATGCCCCTCGGAGTGGGACGGGATGCGAAATCATATACTCCGGTTTCTAATTCCGATAAACAGAAATATTTTTTCGACAGGGGCTTGACATGATTTCCGGTAAACCGAAGTGATTTGCCCGGGTCGATTTAGTGAATTTGCATGATAATTCGTCGTTTTAGGCAGCATGGTTCGACGAAAGTTTTTTTCGCGGCATCCGAAGCTCCGGGCACACCCTCTTCCCGAGGGGCATCGCGAAGCGATGCGCATCGAAGGATGGCCGCAAGCATCGAGCAGCATCCTTCGAGGCTCGCCGTCAAGGGGCCGGCGGGCACCTCAGCGACGAGCGCAATTGCGCTCACGCGGGGATGACGGCTACCTGGCTAATCCTGTATCCTGGAAAAATCCGCTACCGCGCGCGTCGCGGCACGGATTTCGTTCAGCAGCTTCAGCCGGTTCTCGCGCACCTTGACTTCGTCGTCGTTGACCTTGATGCCTGCCTCCTTGCTGAAAAACGAATCTACTGCACTTCGAAGAGTTGAAAGACACTCCATTGCCATTTGGAAATCTTCCAACTTAACAAGATCACTCGCTTCCGTAACAGCACTCTGGATCGTGTTCCAAAGCCGTTTCTCGATCGGATTGATCATTAGCTCAGGATTGGGCGGTCCATCATAAATCACGCCATCCCTCTTCTCCTCGATCGAGAGGATATTGCTTGCGCGCTTGGTGCCGGCCAGTAGGTTCTTGCCATCATCGGTGTCGAGGAATGCCGCAAGCGCTTCGACACGCCGGACTACCATCAGGAGATCGTCCTGACCTCCAAGCGCGAACACCGCATCAACAAGATCATGTCGTGCGCCTTGATCGCGCAGCTGGACCTTTAAGCGCTCGGCAAAGAAGACCATCAGGTCGCCCACGGCCGGCGCAAGGTTTCCCAGCGCGAGACCTGGCGGAGCGCCATGATACCGAACATCTTGTACAATCGCCTTTGCTTCCGCAAAAGGAGCAAATTCAACCGACCCGAGGTCCATTAATACCTGATAAGTCAAATCTTCAGCGGGTCCACCACTAATCTGAACCTTGACAACTATCGCATGCGCGAAAAGCAACGGAAATAGACGCAGTCGAAGGCCATTATTTAGAATGATACGCAGAACTCCCAAAGCGGCCCTGCGTAGCGCAAACGGGTCTTTCGACCCCGTGGGTCTCTCCTCGATTACCCAAAAGCCGACCAACATATCGATCTTGTCCGCCAGCGCCACCGCGATGCTCACCGGATCAGTCGGCACCCGATCCGTCGGCCCCTGCGGCTTGTAGTGCTCTTCGCTCGCCGCGGCGATGACAGCATCCTCACCCTGCGCTAGCGCGTAGTACTTGCCCATCAAGCCCTGCAGCTCCGGGAACTCGCCGACCACCTCGGTCAGCAAATCCGCTTTCGCCAGCCGCGCGGCGCGCTTTGTCTTTTCAACGTCGGCGCCGACCAGTGGCGCGATTTCTGCCGCCAGCCACTCGATCCGCTTGATGCGCTCGCCCTGCGTGCCGAGCTTCTCATGAAACACGATCTGCTCGAATTTCGGCAGCCGGTCTTCCAGCTTCGTCTTCAGATCCGTCTCATAGAAAAACTTCGCATCGCTCAGCCGCGCGCGAATGACGCGTTCGTTGCCGGCGATGATGGCCTTGCCGCCGTCGGACGCCTCGATGTTGGCGGTGAGGATGAACTTGTTGGTGAGTTTTCCGGTTTTGGGATCGCTGACCACAAAACACTTCTGGTTGTTGCGGATCGTCGCGCGGATCACTTCGCCCGGGATCGACAGAAATTCCGGATCGAACGATCCCATCAGCACCACAGGCCATTCGACAAGCCCCGAAACCTCGTCGAGCAGCACCTGGTCCTCGACCAGTTCAAACCCTTGCGCGAAGGCCAACTGTTTGGCGTCGGCGAGGATGATGTCCTTGCGGGCCAGGGAATCGAGCACGACGTTGGCGGCCTTCAGTCTGGCCTCATAGTCCTCGAAGCGGCGCACCTCGATCGCATCAGGCGCCATGAAGCGATGTCCAAAGGTGGTCTGGCCGGCCTCGATGCCGTCGATGGCGAATTTCACCACCTCGGGGGCTTCGGTATCGATGCCGAAGGTCGCGACGATGGAATGCAGCGGCCGCACCCAGCTCAGCGCGCCCGGCCGGCCGGAGCGCTCGCCCCAGCGCATCTGCTTCGGCCACGGGAAGGTGCGGATGATGACCGGCAGCATGTCGGCGAGCACGTCCAGCGTGGCGCGGCCGGGCTTTTCGATCAGCGCGATGTAGAAATCGCCCTTCTTCGGATCGTGCTGGATTTTGGCCTCGTCGAGCGACTTCAGCCCGGTGGCTTTCAGGAATCCCTGCACGGCCGCATCCGGTCCGCCAACGCGCGGGCCCTTGCGCTCTTCCTTCAGGTCCGACTGGCGCGCGGGAATGCCGTGCACGGTCAGCGTCAGCCGCCGCGGCGTCGCGAACGCCTTGGCGCCCTCATAGACCAGGCCTTCGGCGACCAGCCTGTCGGTCACCATGCGGCGCAGATCGTCGGCCGCCCTCGCCTGCATGCGCGCGGGAATTTCTTCGGAGAACAGTTCGAGGAGAAGATCGGGCATTTACTTACCCTCCCCTGAAGGGGGAGGGTCGCCTGCCGCAGGCAGGCGGGGTGGGGTGACAGTGATTAGGTCGTGGATGGTCTCAAGCACAGCGTCGGTCCTGCTCATCACATCGTTGTTCCAAAATCGTATCACTCTATAGCCTTCCGATTGCAGCCAGCGTGTCCGGATATCGTCGCGGCGAAGCCCCTCATCATCTCCGTGCTGCGATCCATCGACCTCGACGATGAGCCGCTCCGCCAGACAGGCGAAATCGGCAATGTAGGGTCCGATGACCACCTGCCTTCTGAAGTGACTTCCCTTCGCATCCAATCTTCGCAAATGCCGCCAGAGAATTTGCTCGGCGACTGTCGTATTTGCGCGCAGCCGGTTCGCTGTCTTGCGCTTGAAGTCGCTGATTGGCTTCCTTGCCATATCGCTACCACCTTCCCCCCACCCCCCACCCCC
>NZ_JAUYAN010000037.1 GCF_030693485.1 Bradyrhizobium sp.
CTCAGCCGCCTGCCGCAAATGCACGCGCGATGGCGCGCTGGGCGTCGTCCTGGATCTGCCGCAGGTGATCCGCGCTGCGAAAGCTCTCCGCATAGATCTTGTAGACATCCTCGGTGCCCGACGGCCGCGCCGCGAACCATCCGCTGTCCGACGTCACCTTGATGCCGCCGAACGGCTGGCCGTTGCCGGGCGCCGCTGACGACACCGCGCGAACCGGCTCGCCCGCCAGTTCCGCCATATCAAGCTTTTCGGCCGACAGCGCCTTCAGCAGGTTCTTCTGAACCGGCGTCGCCGGCGCGTCGATCCGCTCGTAGTAGGGCATGCCGAGTTCGTCGGTCAGCTTCGTGAACAGCTGACTGGGATCGGATCTGGTGCGCGCCGTTATCTCGGCGGCCAGCAGTCCCAGAATGATGCCGTCCTTGTCGGTGGTCCAGACCGAGCCGTCCCTGCGCAGGAATGAGGCGCCGGCGCTCTCCTCGCCGGCGAACCCGAACGAGCCGTCGCAAAGGCCATCGACGAACCATTTGAATCCGACGGGGGTTTCAACCAGCCCGCGGCCGAGCTTCTTCGCGACGCGATCGATGATCGCGCTGGAGACGATGGTCTTGCCGACCGCGCTGTCGACGCGCCATTGCGGACGGTTCGCGAACAGATAGGCGATCGATGCGGCGAGGTAATGGTTCGGGTTCATCAGCCCGTTCGATCCGGTCACGATGCCGTGCCGGTCGGCGTCGGTGTCGTTGGCAAAGGCGACGTCGAAGCGGTCGCGCATGCCGATCAGCCGCGCCATCGCGTAAGGCGACGAGCAGTCCATCCGGATCTTGCCGTCCCAATCGAGCGTCATGAAGCGAAACGTCGGATCGACCGCATCGCTGACGATGGTGGCGTTGAGGCCGTAGCGCGCGATGATCGGCTGCCAGTAACGCACGCCGGCGCCGCCCAGCGGGTCGATGCCGATCCGGACGCCGGAGCCGCGGATCGCCTCCATGTCGAGGACGTTGCCGAGGTCGGCGACATAGGGCCCGATGAAATCGTGGCGGTGAACGCAGGCCGCCCGGCGCGCGCGGTCGTAGGGGATGCGCTGGACGCCGCGCAGCGCGACTTCCAGCAAGCCGTTGGCGGCGCGCTCGATTCCGGAGGTGACGTCGGTGTCCGCCGGTCCGCCATTGGGCGGATTGTATTTGAAACCGCCGTCTTCCGGCGGGTTATGCGACGGCGACATCACGACGCCGTCGGCGAGGCCCCGTTCGCGGCCCTTGTTGTAGCCGAGGATGGCGTGCGAAATCACCGGCGTCGGCGTATAGCCGTCATCGGCGTCGATCATCACCTCGACGCCGTTGGCCGCAAACACTTCGAGCGCGCTCGCCAGCGCCGGCTCGGCCAGCGCGTGGGTGTCGATGCCGACGAACATCGGCCCGTCGATGCCGGCGCGTTGGCGGTGATCGCACAGCGCCTGGCTGATCGCCAGGATATGCGCCTCGTTGAAGGCGTGGTTGAGCGCGGAGCCGCGATGCCCCGAAGTGCCGAACGACACCCGCTGCGACGGCACCGACGGGTCGGGCTTGCCTGCAAAATAAGCCGTCACCAGCCGCGGCACATTCGCCAGCATCGAGGGGTCGACGATCTTGCCGGCAAGCGGATTGATTTCAGCGGCCACCTGGTCTCCTCAACGGTTTTGCTATTTGGGCATTGTAGGGAGAATGCAGGTTCGAACAAGGGACAGGCTCTTCCATGTGCTGCCACCTGCTGACATGGCAACGCGCCGTTTCCGTGGGGCTTTCCGCCCTTTTATGTCGGCCGGACTCATCCCATATTCGACCCATGGCGAAGCATCCCAACACTCCGAAAAAGCCCTCGAAAACCCCGAAATCCAGGGTGCAAGGTTCCAAGGCGTCGAGGCCCGATGTGCAGCCGATCGGGCCGGCGCTGGCGAAACTGCTCAATCCCGCGATCAACCGCGGCGATGCCGGGATGGGATCTGGCACCGGATTGCGTCCGCCGCCGGACAATTCGAAAGACCGCCGCTCCGGCGGCGAGGCCGCACTGCATCGCGCGCGGGCGTCGACCCGCGGCACGAGCGACGATGTGGCGAAGCGGGATGCTTCGGTCAGCCGCCAGACCTCCGTTGCCGCGCCCCCACCCAACCCTCCCCCGCAAGCGGGAGAGGGCTCCACACGACACCTGCCGGGCGCGAATGGAAGAAATAACGCCGCGGACGCACAGCCTGCGTCCCCTCTCCCGCTTGCGGGGGAGGGTCAGGGTGGGGGCGCCTCAGCGATCCGAGGTTTCGACGAAGCCCCGCCCGCCAATTACGGCACCGCCGCCACCATCCCCACCCTCGACCCGGAACTGGCAAAGCAGCTCGGCTTCACCACGGAGGAAGAAGACCTCGCAGCGCTGGCGCGGCCGCCGCGCAACAAGATGGAGGCGCTCGGCGTCGCCGCCACGGCCGACGCGCTGGAAAGCCTGATCCGCGACGGCCGCCCCGAATTCAAGGGCGAGGACGGCCAGGTCAAGATCTGGACCCCGCATCGCCCGCCGCGCCCGGACAAATCCGAAGGCGGCGTCCGCTTCGTGATCAAATCCGAATACGAACCGAAGGGCGACCAGCCGACCGCGATCAGGGAACTGGTCGAGGGCATTGCGCGCAACGACCGCACCCAGGTGCTGCTCGGCGTCACCGGAAGCGGCAAGACGTACACGATGGCCAAGGTGATCGAGGCGACGCAACGGCCCGCCATCATTCTGGCGCCGAACAAGACGCTGGCGGCGCAGCTCTATGGCGAGTTCAAGAGCTTCTTCCCCGACAACGCCGTCGAGTATTTTGTCTCCTATTACGACTACTACCAGCCCGAGGCCTATGTGCCG
>NZ_JAUYAN010000047.1 GCF_030693485.1 Bradyrhizobium sp.
TTCAGCAGGTTCTTCCAGAAGCACCAGGGCATGCCGCCCGGCGCCTACCGGCGCCGCGCCAGGGCCGAACAGGCGAAGCGCGGGCCGTTTTACGCGGCATGGCCGTGATCACGCGGCCTTGCTGACCACTTCGATCTCACCGCGCTCGATGGTGATGGTGGTATCCGCAAACGTTTCCAGCAATTTCGGATTCGATTCCGTGATCAGCAGGGTGATGTCGGAATCCTGCGCGCGCAGCCGCCGCAGCGCCTCGGCGTAGCGCTGCGCCAGCACCGGCGCCAGGCCCTGAAACGGTTCGTCCAGAATGACGAGCTTGGTGCCGAGCATCAGCGCGCGGCCGAGCGCGGCCATCTTGCCCTGCCCGCCCGACAGCGAGCCGGCCGGACGTGCCTTGAGATCCGCGAGTTCCGGCAAGACCGTGTAGGCGCGATCGAGCCGGCGTCTGGTTTCCGCGCCATCGAGCTTGCCGACGCGGGCCGGCAGCAGGATATTTTCCTCGACGGTGAAGGCCGAAAACAATCGCCGGTCTTCCGGCGCATAGCCGATCCCCAGCCCCGGCCGTTCGTGCGGCGCGACCTTGCCGAGATCGACGTCGGCGAGCCGGACCTCGCCTGTGGTGTCGGTGAATCCCATGGTTGTGCGGGCGATGGTGGTCTTGCCGGCGCCGTTGCGGCCGATCAGCGCCACCGTGGCGCCCGCGCGCAGGTCGAACGTCACGTTGCGCAGCACGTGCACCCCGGCGATCCAGACGTTGACCTTGTTGAAACTGAGCATGTTTCAGATCCCGATCACTTGCTCGCGGACGACGGGATCGGCCAGCACCTCGGCCGGCGGTCCGCTCATCTGGATCTTGCCGGCGCTCCACACCGCGACCCGATCGGCATAGCGGGTGACCATATCCATGTCATGTTCGACGAACACCGAGGTCACGCGCTGCTTCGCCAGCGCCGCCACCAGAATGTCCATGATCGCGAATTTTTCCGAGGAGGCGACCCCCGATGTCGGCTCGTCCATCAACAGCAGCCGAGGCTTCAATGCCAGCGCCACCGCGATATCGACCAGCTTCCGCTTGCCCTCGGGCAACTCGCCGGCCTTGCGGTCCGCGACATCGCGGACACTGACGAGATCGAGCAAGTTCTCCATGTCGGAACGCTCGGGCAGATCGTGCAGCGACTGCATCAGGGTGGTGCGCCCGCTATGCCCCGCCGCCGCGATCAGCAGGTTCTCGATCACCGTGTGGTCGAGAAACAATTGCGGAATCTGGAAGGCACGCGCGATTCCGAAGCGGGTGATGTCGCGCGGCCGGTGCGCGGTGATTTCCCTGCCTAGAAACCGCACCGTGCCGGCCTGCGGCTTCAGATATCCGGTGGCGATGTTGAGGAACGTGGTCTTGCCGGCGCCATTCGGCCCGATGATGGCGAGCTTCTCGCCTTCGAGCACGTCGAGATCGATGCCATCGGCGGCCACCACGCCGCCGAAGCGGATCGCCAGCCCCCTCGCCTCAAGCAGCACCGTCGCTGTCATGACTCATCCCTCGCGGCGCGCTGACGCTGCCACAGGCCGATCAGGCCGTTCGGGGCGAACAGAATGATGGCGATCAGCACGACGCCAAGGATCAATTGCCATGAGTTGGCCAGCTGCGCCGACGCATAGAAGCGAACGAGTTCGAACACCGCCGATCCGGCGAAGGCCCCCATCGCGTTGCCGACGCCACCGAGAATGGCGATGAAGACGAACTCGCCCGACTTGGTCCAGTAGGCGAATTCCGGTGTCGCAATCTGCTGGGCGACGGCAACCAGCACCCCGCCGATGCCGCCCAGCGCCGCCGAGATGACGTAACCGATCAGCAGGACGCGGCGGGCGGAGACGCCGAGATACTCCAGCCGCGTCTCGTTGGACTTGATCGCGCGCAGCATGTTGCCGGTCGGACTTTCCAGGAAACGCTGCACGAAAAACGTGGCGACGATGGCGATCGCCAGTGTCAGATAGAGCAGGACGTACTGGAAGTTCTCTGGCGAAAACGCCATGCCGAACACGGTCGGGCGCGGCACGCGCATGCCGTCCGCCCCGTTGGTGAGATGGAACAGTTTCTCCAGCAGCGACCACAGCACCATCGAGAAGGCCAGGTTCAGCATGCCGAAGAAGATCTCGCGGTAGCGGACCACGAACAATCCGACCAGCAGACCCAGAACCGTCGCAATCACGGTGCCGACTACGAGATAGGCGGCGAGATCGCCGACGCCGAGATACTTGCCCCAGAAGCCCGCGGTATAGGCGCCGGCGGCGAAAAACATGGCGTGCCCGAACGAAACCTGCCCCGCCTGCAGCAGGATGATGATGCCGAGCACCACGATGCCCTTGGCGAGAATCAGCACCACCAGCGTGGCCATGCTGGGGATCAGAATGGGAATGACGCCGGCGGCAACGACCACCGCGGCCAGCGTCCAGGTCAGAGCGGATGATCGGATGGCCATCAGATCTTCCTGAGCTTGGTGGCGCCGAACAGGCCTTCGGGCCGCACCAGCAGCACCGCCACCATGATCAGATAGGGAACCAGCACTTCGAATTCCGGCTGCAGATAGATCACGAAGGCGCGGGCCATGCCGATCGCCAGGGCGGTGATCGCGGTACCCTCGATCTGGCCGAGGCCGGCGGTGGCCGCGACCGCGAACGACAGCACGATCATTTCGGTGCCCATGCCCGGCACCAGCGACGTCGTCGGCGACGCCAGTGCGCCGCCGAGTGCTGCCAGGGTCGCGCCGATGATGAAGGTGATCAGATAGACCCTTTGCGCGTTGATACCGATGGCAGTGGCGGCCTCACGGTCCTCGGTGACCGCCAGAATGACGGCCCCCATCAGCGTCCGGCGCAGGAAATAGCGAAGTCCGAACAGCGCCAGTACCGCGACGATCGGCAGCACGATCACCTGATAGGACGTATAGCTGACGCCGAAAATCGAGACGTTGGGCAACAGTTTCAGCGGCTCGGCCGCATAGATCGGCTGTACGCCCCAGATCATTCGCTGCAGATTGTCCATGATCATGAAGACGGCGAAGGTGATCAAGAGTTGCAGCACCTCCTCACGGCCGTAGACCCGGCTCAGCAGCAGGCGCTCGATCAATCCGCCCGCCACGATGCCGATCACCAGGGATGCCACCAGCAGCGCCGGATAGGTGAGCCACGGCGAAATCGGCGTCACCAGCAGGCTGAGGGACGCGGCGAGGTAAGCGCCGAACGCATAGAGGCTGCCATGCGCGACATTGACGATGCGCAGCACGCCGAAGATCAGGCTGAGACCGACGGACACCAGGAACACGAGCGCCGCATAGGACAGGCCATCGAGGCTGGCGAGAACGAAGAGCGTGGAATTCATCAGGACACGGAGTTTCGAGGTGAGATCGGGGACAGGCGAGCGATGCCTGCCCCCGCACGATGCATCCTGATTTATTTACCGTGCTGGAACACCGGCACGTCCATCTTGACAAAATCGGGCTTCAGGGTCTTCAGCCACTCCACCGATTTCTGGCCCGCCGGCGTGGTGATCGCGGCGGCGTCGAAGATCATCATGTTGTCGAGCACCATGTGGTTGAAGCCGTCGGCCTTCTTGGTGACGCCGACGAGCTGCGCTTCGAGGCCCTGATTGTCCTCGGCACGGAGCTTGACCGGCCGGCCGAAGCCGACGAACTCCAGATTGGGCGCCGCGTCGACCACCTGCTCGCGGGTCGGCCACTTGCCGCCATTGGCCTTGATCGCCTTGTCGTAGGCGCCCTGCAGTGCCGCAAAGGCCTGCGCCATGTGGTAGACGGGGTAGATCGGCATGCTGCCCGTCTTGGCCTTGAACGCTTCGTTGAAGGCCTTGAACGCGGCGTCGTTCTTTTTCTCCGGGTGCAGGAACCAGTGATCGCCGCGGGCGCCGATGATCAGGCCCTCGGGAAGATCCTTGCCGAGCCGTTGCACCGATGATTCGCCGATGGCGAGCACGAAGGTCGACTGTTGCAGCAATCCGCGCTGACCGGCCTGCCGCACCAGGGTGTCGAGGTCGCCGCCCCATGACGTGGTGAAAACCACATCCGGGCGCAGCGCCATCAGGCGCGAAACCTCGGTCGAGTAATCGGGGGCACCGAACTTCGGAAACAATTCGGCAACGACCTGCACGTCCGGCTTCATCTGCTTGAGCGCGGTGGAGAAGATCTCCCAGCTCTCGCGGCCCCATGCATAGTCCTGGTTGACCACGGCAATGGTCTTGAAATTGGGCTTGGTCTTCAGGAGATAGACCAGCACGGCCAGCATCTCGGGTGTGGCGTTGGCCTGGCTGCGGAAGCTGTAGCGATATTTCTTGGCCTCCAGGATCGAGGCGGCGCCGCAATCCCACATGAAGTTGAGCATCTTGAGGTCTTCGGCGAGCGGCACCAGCTGGTTGCAGGACCCCGACGAGATCGAGGCGAAGGTCGCGTCGACCTTTTCGTCCTGCACCAGGCGCCGATAGTTCGACACCAGCGCTTCGCCGCCGGCGCCCTCGTCGACGAAGGAAAGCGCCACCGGCACCCCGCCGATGCCGCCCTTCTTGTTGATGTCGGCGGCGATCATCTCGGCCGCGGCCTTGCCGGGCTCACCGAACACGGCCGCCGGACCCGACAGGAAGGTGGTAATGCCGATCTTCAGTTCCTTTGGCTTGTCCTGCGCCGTCGCGCTCCCGCCGAGGACGCCCAACAGCAGCGAAACCCCTGCCAGCAATTTAAGTGCTTTGCCCGTTTTCTTCATTGTTCACTCTCCCAGTTGTGGCGTCTTTTTCGTTGCAGCTTCCGCTCGAGCCGGCGAAGCTGTCATTGGAGGATATTCTGCACCAGTGGCGCACAAACGCAAGCCATCTCGGCCCGCGCGGTCAATTGATCGGATCAATGTGCGCCCGTGCTACTTGTGCTGATCAAGGGACGGAGGTCACAAGGCATTCGGCTTCCCCTCACGAGACCGCGAAAAAAGGGTAGCCGCGACGGCGGCATTGCGCAGATCAGGTTGACCTCAAGACCTCAAAGGCGGATATGGCAACAAACGGCGATGGCCAAAACCTCGCTCTCCTGGAGAACAATCCGATGACCCTGCCCTTTTCCAATGCGCGCACCGGCGGCAAGATCCTGGTCGACCAGCTCCTGATCCACGGCGCCGACATGGCCTTCTGCGTGCCGGGAGAGAGCTATCTGGAGGTGCTGGATGCGCTGTTCGACGTGCGCGACCGCTTCAAGCTCGTCAATGCCCGCCATGAGGCCGGCGCCGCCAACATGGCCGAGGCCTATGGCAAGCTGACCGGCAAGCCCGGCATCTGCATGGTGACGCGCGGTCCCGGCGCCTGCCATGCGGCGGTCGGCGTCCACACCGCCTTCCAGGATTCGACGCCGATGATCATGCTGATCGGCCAGGTCGGCCGCGACATGATGGATCGCGAGGCGTTTCAGGAAATCGATTACCGCCAGATGTTCGGCCCGGTCGCCAAATGGGCGGCGCAGATCGACGTCACCGCGCGGATTCCCGAATACATCGCGCGCGCCTTCCACATCGCGACCTCGGGCCGCCCGGGCCCGGTGGTGCTGGCGTTGCCGGAGGACATGCTGACGGAGGTGACGCAGTCGGGCGACGCCGTTTGCTATCATGCGACGCAACCGGCCCCCGCTGCGGCGGTCTTCCCTCAAATTCGCGAACTGCTCGAGGGCGCGAAGAAGCCGATGATCCTGGTCGGAGGTCCCGGCTGGAGCGACCGCGCCAGCGCCCAGCTGCAGGGGTTTGCCGAGGCCAACGGTATTCCGGTCGCGACCTCTTTCCGCCGCCAGGATATTCTGGACAACCGCTCATCCTGCTTCGCCGGCGACCTCGGCACTTCAGGGCCGCCCGCGCTGGTGCAGCGCTTCAAGGAAGCCGACCTGCTGCTGGTGATCGGTGCGCGGCTCGGCGAAATGACCACACAGGGCTACAGCATTCTTTCATCGCCAAGGGCACGGCCGAAACTGATCCATGTTCACGCCGACGCCAACGAACTCGGCAAGGTGTTTACGCCCGACATTGCGGTGCAGTCGTCCGCCGATAATTTCATGGCTGAACTCGCCGGTGCCGGCTGGTTCGCCGCCGACCGCTGGAGCGCCTGGCGCAATTCCGCCCGCACCGATTATCTCAACGCGGTCACGCCGCCTGACTGCACCCAGGATCTCGACGTCGCCGCCGCGATGCTTCAACTCGACAAGCGGCTCGGCGACAACGCCATCGTCACGCTCGACGCCGGCAATCACACCGGCTGGCCGCAGCGCTTTCTGACCTACGCCCGGCCCGGCCGCCAGATCGGACCGACCAATGGCGCGATGGGTTATTCGGTGCCGGCAGCAGTGGCCGCATCGCTGGTCCATCCGGATCGCGTGGTGATCGGCTGCGTCGGCGATGGCGGCTTCATGATGAGCGGACAGGAAATCTCGACCGCCGTGCAGCACGGCGGCAACCCGATCATCCTGCTGTTCAACAACAACATGTACGGCACCATCCGCATGCATCAGGAGCGCGAGCACCCTTCCCGCGTCGTCGGAACCGACCTCGTCAATCCCGACTTCGTGGCCATGGCGCAGGCGATGGGCGCACATGCCGAGCGCATCACCCGGACCGCGGAGTTTGCGCCGGCGCTGGAGCGCGCCATCGGCTCGGGGCGCGCGGCGCTACTCGAACTCTGCACCGATCCGGAGCAGATTTCGACACGCACCACCATCACCAGCCTGCGGGTGGCGGCTGAAAAGCGGCAAGCGCAGAGCGCGACGAGCGAGTAGCGACCTCAGGACAGAAAATCGGTCTGCTTGACCTGAATCCGATCCGCATGCAGC
Organism: Bradyrhizobium sp.; assembly: GCF_030693485.1. GTDB lineage: Bacteria > Pseudomonadota > Alphaproteobacteria > Rhizobiales > Xanthobacteraceae > Bradyrhizobium. The sequence goes on from NZ_JAUYAN010000047.1 coordinate 6,852, forward strand.
GACCAGTCGCAAAGCGACTGGGTTTCGCAGAATTTTCGCTTGGCCAGTTCGGCGGCGTGCCCCTCGCTGGCGGCGTCAACTTCCACGATGCTTTGGCAGATCTCGGCCTGCCGGCCGTTTTCGCCGAGCACGTCCTTCATGAATCGAACGACAAATCGCGACATGGAACCTTCCCCTCGCGCAAAGCGCCAAGACAGTCCATATCACTCTATCACAGGCAGAGCGTTTGATCGGTATCAATAAGGCGGCATCGGCCGCACGAAGGGTCTAGGCGCCGGCCGACGGCAGGCTTGCGGCCGCAATGGCGACGATCAGCTTGAACCGGCGTCCGATTCGGGACGATGCCGAGCGCAAGAATGAATTTACCTGTCGCATTTCGCCAATTCCTTCGGCGCCGGCCGGAACCAACGTTCCGCGAACGACGCTTGAAAGGAAAATGGCCTTGCCC
>NZ_JAUYAN010000078.1 GCF_030693485.1 Bradyrhizobium sp.
ACGCGATCAGCCGGGCCGCGGGATCGCGATCATACGCAAAAAGCTCATCAGGCTGCCGATCGCGGCGACGCCCGCGGCGAGCGCCAGCGCCACCACGGCGCCATCGCGGCCGACGAAGCTGAAACAGGATGCGGCCAGCGCCGCACCAATGGTCTGTCCGGTGAGGCGCGCCGTCGCCACGATGCTGCTGGCGCTGCCGCTGCGTCCCGCCGGGGCGCTCGACATCAGCGCCTTCAGATTGGGAGCCTGGAAGAAGCCGAAGCCGCATCCGCACAGCGCCATGCGCCAGACGATATCGGCGGTCGCAGGCGCCGCCGGCAGCGTGGCCAGCAACCCCATGCCGAGGCACAGCAGCGCCAGGCCGACGCCGCCGAGGATCCCGGCGGGATATCGGTCGGACAGCCGGCCGGCGATCGGCGCCATGATCGCGACCACCAGCGGCCAGGGTGTCATGAACAGGCCGGTCTCGACCGCGGTCCGATGCAGTGTTTCCTGGAAATAGAATGGCAGCGCGACGAACGCCAGCCCCTGCACCACGAACGAGCACACGGCGGTGGCCGCCGACAGGGCGAAGATCGGCAGCCGAAACAGGTCGACGGGAAGCATCGGCGCGGGATGATCGGCGTGGCGGCGGATCAGGAGCCATCCGAGCGCGACCCCGACCACCAATGCGACCCCGACCAGTCCGATGTCGGCGTGATGCGCCGCGCCGCTTATTCCGATGATGATGAGGCCGAGCGCGCCCGCGGCCATCAGGGCGCCGAGAAAGTCGAACGGGTGAACCGCCCGTGGCGGCCGCGGCAACGTCTTCAATCCGATCGCGATCGCGATCAGGCCGATCGGGATGTTGATGGCGAACAGCCACGGCCACGGCCCCAGCGACAGGATGCCGGCCGCCACCGTCGGCCCAAGCGTCATCGCGGTCGCGACGGTCAGCGCATTGTAACCGAACGCGCGGCCGAGCAGGTGGGTCGGATAGACGAATCGCACTAGCGCGGTATTCACGCTCATCAGGCCGCTGGCGCCCAGTCCCTGCAGCGTGCGGGCCACCAGCAGGCTCTCCAGCGACCACGCGCAGGCGCTGGCGAGCGACGCCACCGTGAACAGCAGCAAGCCGCCCAGATAGATTCGCTCGTGGCCGACGATTTCGCCGAGCGCGCCCAGCGGCAACAGTGTCGCTACCAGCGCGATCTGATAGACGTTCACGACCCAGATGACGTCGGCGGGGCTGACGCGCAGGTCGGCGGCGATGGCGGGAAGGGCGATGTTCGCGATTGCGGTATCGAGCGATGCCACGGCGACGGCGGTGAAGATCGCCGCAACCGCCCAGCGCCGGCGTTCGGCCGGCAGGCCATCATGCGGAGATGGTCCCGTCGCCGAACCCGATTCTTCCGACATCGCGGGGAATGCTCCAGACCAGACAATGCGGCCTGTGGCCATGCCATTTTCAAGACCACTATGAATCAACCGACCGCCAACACAATAGCGGATGCGCGCGTGCCGGCGCAGGGCAGCCATGACCGCGCTTCCTTGCAACAGATGGTGCGGATCAGCCATGATGGCAGGACCCGACGGTAACGGCCGCGGGCAGGAGGAGACAGTTGATGAATCGCATTACCGGGCGCTCGGCGTTCCTGGCCCTGCTCAAGGATGAGGGCATCACCCATCTGTTCGGCAATCCCGGCACCACCGAATTGCCGATCATGCACGCCCTGAAGGAACATCCCGACCTCACTTACGTGATGGCGATGCAGGAAAGCCTGGTGGTCGCCATCGCCGATGGTTACAGCCGCGCCTCGGGCAAGCTCGTCGCCTGCAACGTCCATGTCGCGCCCGGGCTCGGCAACGCCATGGGTTCGCTGTTCAATGCCAGCTTTACCGGCACGCCGATGATCCTCACAGCCGGCCAGCAGGAGCAGGGCCATGGCCTGATGGAGCCGGTGCTGTACGGGCCGATGCTGCAGATGGCGGAGCCGCTGGTGAAATGGGCGGTGGAGGTGACGCGGCTGGAGGACCTGCCGCGGATCGTGCGCCGCGCCGCCAAGATCGCGATGACGCCGCCGACCGGGCCGGTATTCATCTCGCTGCCCGGCGATATCCTCAATGCCGAGGCGGGTATCGAACTGGGCAGCTCGACCCGCGTCGATAGCAGGGTCCGGCCGTCCGACGAGTCCCTGGCTGCGCTGGCGCAGCGGATTCTGAAGGCCCAGAATCCCGTCATCATCACTGGCGATGAAATCGTCAAGAGCGACGCGCTGCGGGAAGCAGCGGATCTGGCGGAAGCGCTGGGTGCGCCCGCCTTTCAATGCTCGACGCCCTATGGCGCGCACTTCCTGTCGGAGAGCCCGTGCTTCATGGGCGCGCTGTCGCGGCTGCAGAAGCAGGTCCGCGAGGTGCTGTCGCCTTACGATCTCGTGATCGTGCTCGGCGCCGATCCCCTGCGGATGTCGGTCTACAGCGAGATCGATCCGCTGCCGGAGGGCATGCCGGTCGTGCAGATCGGGCTGGTCGACTGGGACCTCGCCAAGAATTACAGCGCCGAGATCGCGCTGAAGGCCGATGTCAGGGAGACGCTGCGCGTGCTGGTGCCGGCGCTGAAGTCCGCCGGCGGCGCGGCGCTGGAGACGCGTGCGAAGCAGGGCATCGCGGCGCTGGCATCGAAGAACTGGACCGCCAAACGCAAGGTGCTGGTCGAGCAGATTTCGAAGAGCAGCGATCGCTCGCCGATCGATCCGGACTGGCTGGCGTTGCAGGTTGTCGAGGCGATGCCCGCAAATGCCATCCTGGTCGACGAGGGCCTGACCTCGTCGCGCCAGATGCTGGCGCTGCGCCCGCACCGCGACCGCTACGGTTATCACGCGCTGGCCTCCGGCGGCATCGGCTGGGGCCTGCCGGCTTCGGTTGGCGTCAGCCTCGCCAATCCGGACCGTCCGGTGGTGTGTTTCTCCGGCGACGGCAGCGCGATGTATTCGATCCAGGCGCTGTGGACTGCGGCGCATCACAAGCTGCCGCTGACGGTGGTGATCGTCAACAATGGCGGCTACCGCATCATCAAGCAGCGGCTGCTGGCGTTCCACGGCGATGACCACTACGTCGGGATGGATTTCGTCGATCCCAAGGTGGATTTCACCGCGCTGGCAAAATCGCTCGGGCTGGAAGCGATGCAGATCACCGAGTCGAAGGATGTCGCGGCGGCGCTCAAGTCGGCGTTCTCGCGTCCCGGCGCGAAACTGATCGAAGTGGTGGTCGACGGCACCGTCTGACGCCCCCCGTCATCCGGGGCGATGCGAAGCATCGAACCCGGAATCTCGAGATTCCGGGTTCGCGTCTTTGACGCGCCCCGGGATGACGAGCGATAGATATCGAGAGCACCTGCATGAAAATCACCGCGGTCCGCACCCACATCCTCGAGGCCGCGTTGTCGCAGCCATTTGCCTATTCGCGGGCGTGGTACGACACGCGCACCGCGATGGTGGTCGAGATCGAAACCGATGACGGCATGGTCGGGTGGGGCGAATGCTACGGCCCCGCCCGCATCACCGCTGCCGTCGTGCAAGCCATTGCGCCATGGCTGATCGGCGAGGATCCGCTGCGGACCGAGTTCCTGTGGCAGATGATCTATGCCCGGCTCAGGGATCACGGGCAGAAGGGCGCCGTGATCGAAGGGCTGAGCGGCATCGACATCGCGCTGTGGGATATCAAGGGCAAGCACTTTGGGGTTCCCGTGCATCGCCTGCTCGGCGGCCCGCTGCGCAGCGAAGTACAGGCCTACGCGACGGGTTTGTACCGGCGCAAATCGGGCGATCCGCTAAAATATCTTGCCGAGGAAGCGGTCGGCTATGTCGCGGAAGGCTTCAAGGCCGTCAAACTCAAGGTCGGCTTCGGCGTGGCAGAAGATGCCGCGGTAACGCGCGCCGTGCGCGAAGCAATCGGGCCCGACGTCGCATTGATGGTCGATGCCAACCATGCCTACGACGCCGTCGCGGCGATCCGGCTCGGCCGGATGATCGAGCCGTACGACATCGGCTGGTTCGAGGAGCCGGCGCCGCCGGAGGATGTTGCGGGATATCGCGAAGTCAAAGCGGCGCTTTCGATCCCGATCGCGGGTGGCGAATGCGAGTTCACGCGGTTCGGCTTTCGCGACCTGCTGGCGTCGCGGGCGATCGACATCATTCAGCCCGACACCTGCGCGGCCGGCGGGCTGTCCGAATGCAAGAAGATCGCCGACATGGCCGAGGCGTTCGGCGTCCGCTACAACCCGCATGTCTGGGGCACCGGCATCGCGATCGCAGCCTCCTTGCAACTGCTCGCCGTGCTGCCGTCTCAGACGCCGCATTCACTCGCGCCGCTCGAACCCATGCTCGAGTTCGACCGCACCGAACATCCGATTCGCCAGTCGCTTCTGTTACAACCGATCGAGCATGTGAAGGGCATCGTGCAGGTGCCCGGCGGCCCCGGCCTCGGCATCGATGTCGACCGCGACATGCTGGCGCGTTTTGCCATTGAATCGTAGGGTGGACAAAGCGCAGCGTGCCCACCACAGCGCGCAAATCGATAAATGGTGGGCACGGCGCGAAGAGCGCGCCTTTGCCCACTCTGCGGAGCGAAACCTACTCCGCCGCCTTTGCCGTCACGCCATGCCGATACTGCACGGCCGGATGCGGCGCGCCGAGACGCGCGCGGCCGGCGCCGAACAGTTTTTCGCGCAGCGTGCCCTCGGCATAGGCCTGCTTGTAGCGGCCGCGCCGGGTCAGTTCCGGCACCAGCATGTCGGCGATATCAGCGAAATCGCCGGGCGACACTGCGAACGGCATGTTGAGGCCGTCGACATCGGTCTGCTCGAACCAGGCTTCGATGGCGTCGGCGACTGTTTCCGGCGTGCCGACCACGACCGGCCCGGCGCCGCCGATGCCGACATGCTGGGCGACCTCGCGCACGGTCCAGACCCGGTCCGGATCGGCGCGGGTGATGTTGTCCATCGCGCTGCGGCCGGCGTCGTTTTCGACATGGCGAACCTGCTGGTCGAGGTCGTAGGTCGAAAAATCGACTCCGGTCCAGCCGGACATCAGCGTCAGCGCGCCCTCCGGATTGATGTGGCTGCGATAGTCGGCGTATTTGGCCTTCGCCTCGGCTTCGGTCCGTCCGAGAATGACGGTGAACATGCAGAACATCAGGATCTCGGCCGGGTTGCGGCCGCCCTTGGCCGCGAGTTCGCGAATCGCTGCCACGCGCGGCGCGATGATCCTGGCTGACGGCCCGGACATGAACACGCATTCGGCGTGATCCGCCGCAAATTGCCGTCCGCGCGGCGAGGTGCCGGCCTGGTACAGTACAGGGGTGCGCTGCGGCGAGGGTTCGCTGAGGTGGATGGCGTCGACGCGGTAGTTTTTTCCGGCGTGAACGACGCGATGCACCTTGGCGGGATCGGTGAAAATTCCCCTGATACGATCGCGCACCACTGCGTCGTCCTCCCAGCTGCCTTCCCACAGCTTGTAGACCACCTCCATATACTCGTCGGCGACGTCGTAACGGTCGTCATGCCCGGTCTGCTTGTCCTTGCCGGCGGCCTTGGCCGCGCTGTCGAGATAGCCGGTCACCACGTTCCAGCCGACCCGCCCTTCGGTCAGATGATCGAGCGTCGACATCCGCCGCGCGAATGTATAGGGCGGCTCATAGGACAGGTTGGAGGTGACGCCGAAACCCAGATGCTCGGTGACGGTGGCCATCGCCGGGATCAGCAGCAGGGGATCGTTGGCCGGCGTTTGCGCGGCGTTGCGCAGCGCCGCGTCGGGGTTGCCGCCAAACACGTCGTAGACGCCGAGCACGTCGGCGAGAAACAGCCCGTCGAACCGTCCGCGCTCCAGCGTTTTGGCCAGGTCGATCCAGTACGGTAGCCGGTTATATTCGCTGGTGCGGTCGCGCGGATGGGTCCACAGCCCCGGCGACTGATGCGCGACGCAGTTCATGGCAAAGGCATTGAGCCGGATTTGTTTTTTCATGGTTGAGAAACCTCGAGGCGCCCCACGGGGTCCACCCTGTTATCCGCCCGATCTGCGTGCCCGGGCTGCGAGCGAAATTGTTGCATTCCGGCTGGGCATAGCAAAGAAAATTGTCGGCGTCGTGCCCACTTCCGGTCGGCACCGGTTGTCGCTACGTTGGCAGACGATCGAAACTTCCGTGACTGCAGAAGAGAAGACATGACCAGAGAAGATGCCGTCGCCGGCGCCCGCCAACAGCTTCATTCCGGCGAGTTCCTCGCCGAACTCGACCGCAGGGTCCGCTATAAAACCCAAAGCCAGACTCCCGGCAGCGGCGATGCCCTGCGCGCCTATCTTGAGGAAGGACTGCGACCGGCATTTGCGCAGCTCGATTTCTCCTCGCGGTTGATCGAATCGCCGACCGGAAAGGGGCCTTATCTGGTCGCGGAGTATCGGGAGGACGCGTCGGCGCCGACCGTGCTGATGTACGGCCATGGCGACGTCGTCGACGGCATGGAAGGCGAATGGCGCGACAATCTCGATCCGTGGCGGACCACCGTGTCGGGAAATCGGGTCTATGGCCGCGGCACCGCCGACAACAAGGGCCAGCACAGCATCAACATGGCGGCGTTGTCGGCGGTGCGCGCGGCGCGCGGCGGCAAGCTCGGTTTCAATGCCAAATTCATCATCGAGACCGGCGAGGAGATCGGCTCACCGGATTTGCGCGTCGTATGCGAGTCGCTGCGCGACGAGCTGAAGGCCGATTTGTTTCTGGCATCCGACGGGCCGCGGCTGTCGGCGGATCGGCCGACCATCTTCCTCGGCTGCCGCGGCGGCTTGCGGATTCATCTCGACGTCAAGCTGCGCGACGGCGCGCATCATTCCGGCAATTGGGGTGGCGTGCTGGCCAATGCCGGAACAATTCTGTCAGGCGCGATCGCGTGCCTGGTCGACCACAAGGGACGGATGCAACTGGATCAGTTGAAGCCGCCGCGCATTTCCAACGCGATTCGCGCCGTGCTGGCCGAGGTGAAGGTCGAGCCGACGGCCGATGAGCCGGCCCTGTCGGAGAATTGGGGCGAGGAGGGGCTGTCGCCCGCTGAGAGGCTCTACGCCTGGAACACGCTCGAAGTGCTTGCGATGTCGTCCGGCAACATTGCAAGCCCCGCCAATGCCATCCCCGGCGAGGCGCATGCGGTGCTGCAATTGCGCTTCGTCGTCGGCACCCGAATAGATCAGGTCATCGAGGCGGTGCGTGCGCATCTGCACGACAACGGGTTTGCGATGGTCGAGGTGCGCGCGGCCCAGAGCTTTGCGGCGTCGCGCACCGATTTCGACAGCCCCTGGGTCGGCTGGGCGGCGGAATCGATCCGGCGGACCACCGGCAAGGCGCCGGCGATCCTGCCGAATTTCGGCGGGTCGCTGCCCAATGACGTGTTCTCCGAAGGGCTCGGCCTGCCCACGATCTGGGTGCCGCATTCCTATCCGGGCTGCTCGCAGCATGCGCCCGATGAGCACATTCTGCTCACCGTGACCGAAGAGGCGCTGGGCATCATGGCCGGCCTGTTCTGGGATCTGGGCGAGAGGCCGCGCGATCGGCAAGTGAGTTCCAATTGACTTTGTCTTCGCCGCTGAACAACGGTACCGCGATGAGCAACGTATCAAACTCCGAAACAAGGCTGAAGGCGACGTTCCGGGTCAAGGTGAACGGCAAGATCGTCGCGATCGAGACCGTCGGCCAGGCTCATGGTTTCATCAGCAGTCTCAACTCGGTCGAGTGGATGGAATTCAGGTCGCTGCACAGCGATGCGAAGGCCGCGCTCGAGGCCGCGGCCGAGGATGGCATGCTCATCGTGCAGGCAACCAACGCACTCCGCGCCCTGTTCGCGCGCGCAAGACTGCTCTGAAGCCTCAGAGACTGCTCTGCAGCCGAGACTAGGCGCCTTCCTCCAGCGCCACCAGTTCGCGCTTCTTGCGGAACGATGGCAGCAGCGGGCCGATCAGAAGGACGACCGCAATCGCCAGGCACACTGCCGATATCGGGCGCTCGACGAAAGTCCAGAGATCGCCCTGCGACAGGATCAGCGATTTGCGCAGGTTGTTTTCCAGCATCGGCCCCAGCACGAACGCCAGCACCAGGGGCGCGGGCTCGTAGCCGATCTTGCGCATTAAGTAGCCGATCACGCCGAAGGCGATCATGACATAGACGTCGAACACGTTGTTGCTGGAACAGTAGACGCCGATGATGGTGAACAGGATGATCAGCGGGAACAGGATATTGTACGGGAGTTTCAGGAGCTGAACCCACATCCCGATCAGCGGCAGATTGAGCACCAGCAGCATGACGTTGCCGATATACATGCTGGCGACGATGCCCCAGAACAGGCCGGGGTTCTGCGTGATCATCAGCGGGCCGGGCTGCACCCCGTGGACGATGAAGGCGCCGAGCAGCAGCGCCATCACCACGTTCGGGGGAATGCCGAGCGTCATCAGCGGAATGAAGGCGCCGCCGGCGGCAGCATTGTTGGCGGATTCCGGCCCCGCGACGCCCTCGATTGCGCCGTTGCCGAACCGCTCCGGCGTCTTCGACAGCCGCTTCTCCAGCGCGTAGGACGCAAACGAGGAGATCACCGAGCCGCCGCCCGGCAGAATCCCCAGGAAGAATCCAAGGATTGTGCCGCGTCCGATCGGTCCGGCGCTGGCCTTCCAGTCGGCCTTGTTCGGCAGCAGGTGCGTGATCTTGGCGTTGATGATGTCGCGCTTGATGAGCTTCTCGGTATTGATCAGGACCTCGGCAACGCCGAACAACCCCATCACCACGGGCACCAGGCCGATGCCGTCGATCAGTTCGAGGCGGCCGAAGGTCAGCCGGGGCATGGCGTTGATGCTGTCGAGCCCGATCAGGCCCAGCACGATGCCGATGCAGGCCATCAGCAGCGCCTTCGCCATCGAGCCCTGGGTGAGGAAGGTCAGAACCACCAGTCCCAGAACCATCAGGCTGAAATACTCCGCCGGCCCGAATGCGATCGCGACGCTGGCGAGCGATGGGGCCACCAGCATCAGCGCGATCAGCGCGAATGTGCCGGCGATGAAGGAGCCCAGCGCGGAGATACCGAGCGCCGGTCCGGCGCGGCCCTGCTTCGCCATCTGATGGCCGTCGATACAGGTCACTACCGAGGCGGCTTCGCCGGGGATGTTGACCAGGATCGAGGTGGTGGAGCCGCCATACATCGAGCCGTAATAGATGCCGGCCATCATGATGATGCCGGACTCCGGCGTTCCCGACAGCGTGATCGGCAGCAGCAGCGACATCGCCGAAATCGGCCCGATGCCGGGCAGTACGCCCACCAGCGTACCGATGAACACGCCGATGAAGCAGTAGAGCAGGTTGATCGGCATCAGCGCGACGCCGAAGCCCTGCCCGACATTGAGAAGTGTTTCCATGTTTTCGATCCAGTCAGCCGATTTCGAAGATGCCCGAAGGCAACTGGATCAGGAGCACGCGCTTCAGCACCCACCAAACCCCGAGCGGCGCAAGCAGGGCGATCGGAACGGCCAGCGACCAGCGCACCGGATCGACCAGGCGCAGCAGCAGCAACATCAACGGTATGGTGGAAAGCAGAAATCCGAGCTTGTCGAGCGCCAGGGAAAACGCGATGAGCGATGCGATGACCAGCAGCGGCTTGGTCCAGCGCGCGTCTTTCCAGCGCGCGCCGAAGGTCGGGCCGCCCTCGGTCACGGCCGCGAAGATGATGGTGACTGAGAAGAGGCACATCAGCAGGCCGGTGTAGAACAGCACATAGCCGGAGCCGGGGTCGTTGATGGTGCCGAGCTTGAGCTTGAGGCCCGACCAGACGACGAAGGCGCCCAGCGCGAGGCCGATCAGCCCGCCCCATAGCTCGGAATTATTGACGCGAAGTTTGACGTTATCTTGATCGCTCATCGATTCTCCTCAGGCGTTCCCCGGGCGCAGCGCAGCGGCTATGCCGGTGCGCTGCAGAGCCGGGGTTCAGGGAGCAAAGTTATCGAACCCGGCTCTGCGGCGCAGCGCTGAAGTAGCGGTCCACCGGGTCCGGGACGCAAGGGCGGTGTCAGTTCTTCTTCTTCGCCAGGCCGAGCGCCTCGATCACCTTGAGTTCGGAGTTGGTGACCTCGGTGACGAACTTCTTGTAGTCCTCGGTGTTCTTGTAGTTCGGAACCATGTCGAATTTGGCCAGCGTCGCGATCACCGCGGGATCGTCGAGCGCCTTCTTGAAGGCGTCATGCAGCTTGGCGACGATCTTCGGATCCATGCCCTTGGGCCCGGCGATGCCGAACGGCGAATCGTAGACCATGGGATAGCCGAGTTCCTTGAGCGTCGGCACATCAGGGAAATTCGGCGACCGCGCCGAGGTCCACACCATCAGCAGCCGAAGCTTGCCGGCGTCGACCAGCGGACGCCAGCCGGTGGAATCGGCCTGCAACATGGTGTGCTGGCCAAGCACGGCGGCATTGGTTTCGGCGCCGCCCTTGAA
>NZ_JAUYAN010000081.1 GCF_030693485.1 Bradyrhizobium sp.
GATGTGATCGAACTCGGCGCCCGCGTCATGGCGCGCGCTGTGACCGCGGAAATCTCGGAGTATTTTCAACAAAGGCACACCGCGGCCGGTATCCGCATCCATCTCGGCGTGCAGGCGACCGCCATTGAGGGCGACGGCGGCCGCGTCACCGGGGTCAGCCTCAGCGACGGCCGTCATATCCCGGCGGATCTGGTCGTGGTCGGCGTCGGTGTCCTGCCCAATGTCGAACTGGCCGGCGAAGCCGGCCTGAAGGTGGGATCTGGCATCATCGTCGACGAGCAGCTGCTGACGTCGGATCCCGACATCTCGGCGATCGGCGACTGTGCGCTGTTCGCAAGCCCGCGCTTCGGCGCCTCGCTGCGGCTGGAGTCGGTGCAGAACGCTACCGATCAGGCGCGCTGCGTGGCAGCGCGGCTGACCGGCGACGCCAGGACCTATGACGGTCAGCCGTGGTTCTGGAGCGACCAGGGCGACGACAAGCTGCAGATTGCCGGCCTGACCACCGGCTACGATCGCGTGGTGGTTCGAGGCGACCCGGCGCAGCGGTCGTTCTCGGCCTTCTGCTATAAATCCGGTAAGCTCGTCGGCGTCGAGTCCATCAACCGCGCGGCGGATCACGTGTTCGGACGCCGCATCCTGGCGTTGAACCGTTCGATTGAACCGGAACAGGCGGCGGATTTGAGCTTCGATCTGAAGGCCGCCCTGACCTAAGTCGGCGTTGCCACCACTTGCATCCGAACTTCATATCGGCGACGTTGTCGAACGAGGGCCCGCCAATGAGGCCCCAGGCAATCATTTCAGGGGAGCGAACCATGTCCGTGTGGACACGCCATGCAGCATTGTCGACGGCATTCATCATCGCATCAGCCATCGCAGGTCCGGCGTCGGCCCAGACCAAGCTGAAGTGGGCGCATGTCTACGAAGTCGCCGAGCCCTATCATACCCAGGCGCTGTGGGCTGCCGAGGAAATCAAGAAGCGCACCTCCGGCCGGTATGAAATCGCGGTGTTTCCGGCCTCCCAGCTCGGCAACGAGAACCAGATCAACGAGGGTCTCGGCCTCGGCACCGTGGACATGATCTACACCGGCACCTCGTTCGCCGGCTCGATTCACAAGCCGCTGGCGATCTCCGGCGCGCCGTTCATGGTGCGCGACTTCAATCACTGGAAGGCCTATCGCGACGGCAAGCTGTTCCGCGACATCGCCAAGGGCTACGAGGACAAGACCAAGCACAAGATCGTCGCGCTGACCTATTACGGCGAGCGCATGGTCACCGCCAACAAGGAAATCAAGAAGCCCGAGGACATGAAGGGCATGAAGCTGCGGGTGCCGCCGGCGCCGCTCTATCTGATGCTGGCGAAATCGGTCGGCGCCAACGCCACGCCGATCGCCTTCGCCGAAGTGTATCTGGCGCTGCAGCAGGGCACCGTCGACGGCCAGGAGAACCCGCTGCCGACCATCATGGCCAAGAAGTTCTACGAGGTGCAGAGCCACGTCATGTTGACCGGCCACATCATCGAATCGCTGCTGACCATCACCGGCACGCACGTCTGGTCGAAGCTGTCGGACGCCGACAAGAAGGTGTTCGACGAGGTGCTGGTGCAGGCGGCGGCCAAATCGTCGGATCAGATCCGGGAATCCGAACAGAAGATCGCCGATGAGCTGCGCAAGCTCGGCAAGACTGTGGTTACGGTCGATCGCGAAGCTTTCCGCAAGGCGGCGATCCCGCTGCACAACGACGCCTCCGCCGGCGCCGGCTGGAGCCAAGCACAATACGATGAGTTTCAGGCGCTCAAGTAAGAACTCTCAACGAGTCGTCCCGGCGAACGCCGGGACCCATACGCCGTGTCCTCTCGTTTAACGTTGGTGGCAGACACCTTTTGTCGCCACAGGCGCCGCGGAGTATGGGTCCCCGCTCCTCGTGCGCAATTGCGGGGACGACGTTGCAGATCGTGCAAACGGACCTCCACCATGAACACACCGCCCAAATCCACCAACGCCGCGCCGTCCGACGACGTTCACCTGATCGTCGTCGAGGACGAAGCGGTCGTGATCGAGCATCATCCGGAGGACTGGATCGCATTCGTGCTGTTCTGGGCGCTGGCCTTCATCGTCTTTCTGCAATTCTTCACCCGCTACATCCTCAACGACAGCCTGGCCTGGACCGAGGAGATTGCGCGCTACGGCTTGATGTCGCTGGCGTTCATCGGCGGCGCGGTGGTGACCCGCAAGAAGGCGCATATCGCCGTCGAACTGGTGTCGAACCTGATGGGCCCGGGACCGGTTCGGGCCGCCTTGCTGGCGCTGGTCGATTTTGTCACGCTCGGCTTCATGGGCCTGCTGGCGTATTTCTCGGTGACCATCGTCGAGCGCATGCATTCGCAGCCGATGACGGTGTTCGACCTGCCGATGAGCCTGGTTTACGGCCTCGTCGGCCTCGGCTGCTTCATGATGCTGGCGCGCCAGATCCAGGTGGTCTGGGCCAACGCGCGCGATGGCTGGCGGCGGGCGCCCGATGTCACCGATCAAGTTCACGCCGATTGAAAGCCGGGCTGACCGATGCCGATCCTGATCTTCGTTTTCTTTGCAACCTTGCTGGCCGGAATTCCCGTGTTCATCGCGCTGGCGTTCTCGTCGCTGCTCTACACCCACTTCATCGCCGGGATTCCCGATTTCGTGATCCTGCACCGGATGGCGGGCGGGCTCGACAGCTTTCCGCTGCTGGCAGTGCCGTTCTTCATTCTCGCCGGCAATCTGATGAATTCCGCCGGGATCACCAACCGCATCTATGATTTCGCGGTGGCGACCTGCGGCTGGATGAAGGGCGGCCTGGCCCACGTCAATATCTTCGGCTCGGTGATCTTCGCCGGCATGTCCGGCACCGCGATTGCCGATGCCGCCGGTCTCGGCACCATCGAAATCAAGGCGATGAAGGACCACGGCTACAGCACGGAATTTTCGGTTGGTGTCACCGCGGCCTCCGCCACGCTCGGTCCGATCATCCCGCCGTCGCTGCCGTTCGTGATCTACGGCATGATGGGCAACGTCTCGATCGGTGCGCTGTTTCTTGGCGGCTTCATCCCCGGCGTTTTCATGACACTCATGATGATGCTCTATGTCAGCTATTGCGCGCGGCGTTACGGCATGGGCCGCGATCAGGCGTTTCGCTGGGACGTCCTGTTCAGGACCTTCATCGCGGCTCTGCCGGCATTGATGACGCCGGTCATCATCGTCGGCGGCATGACCTTCGGCTGGTTCACGCCGACCGAAGCCGCCATCGCAGCCTGCACCTGGGCGCTGATGCTCGGCATCGTCCTGTACCGTTCTCTGTCGCTGAAGCAGTTCTACAAGGTCACGATGGACACCATCGAGACCACGTCCGGTGTGCTGCTGATCGTTGCCGCGGCCTCCTTGTTCGGCTGGGTGCTGACGACGACGCGCCTGACCGAAGCCGGCGCCGAGGCGCTGCTCCAACTGACCGACAACAAGTACATCATCCTGCTCCTGATCAACGTGCTGCTGCTGATTGTCGGCTGCTTCCTGGAGCCGATCGCCTCGATCAGCATCCTGGTGCCGGTGCTGATGCCGATCATCCTCAAGGTGGGCATCCACCCGGTTCATTTCGGCGTGGTGATGACACTCAATCTGATGATCGGACTCTTGCATCCGCCACTCGGCATGGTGCTGTTCGTCCTGTCCAGGATCGCGAAACTGTCGATCGAGCGCACCACCATGGCGATCCTGCCCTGGCTGATACCGCTCATGGCGTCGTTGATCGCGATTACGCTGATCCCCGAATTGACGCTGTGGCTGCCGCGCACGATGGGGATGTTGAAGTAGTTCAACGGGAGATCAGCGCTTTCACCTCCGCCGCCGTCGGCATCGACGGCGCCGCGCCCATTCGTTGCACGCAGATCGAGGCCGCGGCGTTGGCGTATTCCAGCGCGTCGCTTATTGAGTTGCCGCCGGCAAGCTGCGCTGCGACCGCGCCGACAAAACAATCTCCGGCGCCCGTGGTATCGACGGCCTTGACCGCTCGGCCCGCAACGATCCTCGGTTCGTCATCGATCAATGCCAGCACGCCGCGCTTGCCCAGGGTCACGCAAACGATCTTGCCCCGGCCGATCGGCAGCGAACGCGCGGCTTCGACGAACCGGACGAGATCGTCGGTATCGCGAAGTTCGGTCTTGGTCAGAAAGCCGAGTTCGGTCTCATTGAGAATGAGGATGTCGACAAGCTCGAGCAACGCGGTGCCGCATTCGGTCGCCGGCGCCGGATTGAGGATAGTGGTCGCGCCGGCGGCCCGGGCGCGTTTGAAGAAGGCGGCGATCGCGGGCATCGGGATCTCGAACTGGCTGACCGCGATGTCGCCCTTCGCGAGGACAGGCGAAGTGACATCGGCCGCGCTCACCAGCGCATTGGCGCCGGCAATGACGACGATGGTGTTGTCGGCGTTGGCGGACGTGATGACGGCCGTTCCGGTAGCGGCGCCTGCGGTCGCCTGCACGAAACTCAGGTCTACCCCCTGTGCGCCGAGGAATGCCTTCAGCTGATCGCCGAACGCATCCTTGCCGAGCCGACCGATCAGCGTCGTCGTCGCGCCGAGCCTTGTGGCCGATATCGCCTGGTTGGCGCCCTTGCCGCCGGGAAAGTAGAGCAGCGCCGTGCCAGCGACGGTTTCGCCGATGCGGGGATGCCGGTCGGCCGTCGCCACCACATCCATGTTGATGCTGCCCGCTACGAATACGCGGCCCATGTCTATTCCTGAATCGTCTATTCCTGGAATTGCCTAGTCCCAAAATTCCTTCTTGCGCCCGACCTGAAACTCCTGCTTGACGGTTTCGATGTCGGCCAGGGTCGGCAATCCGGCTTCGTTGCCGAGGCGCTGGATCTTGTAGGTCGATGCGGCGCGAGCAAACTCGAAATGATCCTTCCAGCCCTTGCCGGGATTGGCGAGATAGGAATGGACATATGCGCCGTGAAAAACGTCGCCGGCGCCGTTGGTATCGATCACGCGCTCAGGCGCGATCGGCAGCGCGGGAAGGGTGTGAACGGCGCCCGTCTCGTCGTACCAGAGCAGGCCTTTTTCACCCAGGGTGACGCCGCCGACCCGGCAGCCGCGGCTCTTGAGATAGTCCAGCATCTTCTCCGGCGTCATGTCCATCTGCTCGCACAGCCGCTCGGCGACGATGGCGACGTCGATGAATTCCAGGAGTTGATGGGTGTTGGTGCGCAGGCCGCCGCCGTCGAGCGAGGTCAGGATGCCGGCCTCGCGGCACAGTCTGGCGTAGTGGATCGCGGCGTCCGGCTGGTGGCCGTCGACATGCAGCGCGCGGCAGCCGCCGAGGTTCAGCAGCGGGAAGGGGTGAATATGCTCGTCGTCGCGGCAGCGCACGATCGCCCGCTTGCCGTCCTTCGGCATGATGAAGGACAGCGACGAGGAGTTGACCTTGCGCGGATGGATCGAGATTCCATACTTCACGCTCATGTCCTGGAACATGCGTCCCAGCCAGTCATTGGCGACGGTGGTGATCAGGTCGGGCACGATGCCGAGCTTGGCGCAGCAGAATGCCGCGGTGACTGCGTTGCCGCCGAACGAGACCGCGTAGGCGGAAGCAACATGCTTCTCGTCGCCGGTCGGCATGTGGTCGGTGATGAAGGTGACGTCGATATAGGTCTGTCCGATGAAGAGCGCCTGCATAAATCTGTCCGTCGTGGCTGAGGGGTGGTCCCGGCCGGCAGAGATACATTAGCACCGTCCATGGTGGATTATTCGCTGAAATTATTCGCAGGCCTGCCACCTTAATCGCTTGAGATAACCGCAGGGCGGGACTACGACCGTGCGGAAGTGTCGTCAGCGTGGAGCCGGGCTAACGGCCTGTGCCGCTCCGGGTTCCTGCCAGCAGGACAAAAGGGGAGGGAACGATGACCGTCTATTCCGGTCCGGTGTTCGAGATGGCGGTCAACCAGTTCGGGGTGATCGCCAATCATTTGTCGATCCCGATGGACGAGCGCGACCGCCTGCTGCTGCCGAAGCGGGCAGTGATCGTCTCCTGTCCGATCCATCGCGACGACGGCTCGATCGCGGTGTTCGAAGGCTACCGGGTACAGCACCACCTCACGCTCGGTCCGACCAAGGGCGGCACCAGGTTTGCCCCCTCGGTCGATATCGGCGAGGTGGCGGCGCTGGCGATCTGGATGAGCTGGAAATGCGCGCTGGTAGGGCTACCCTATGGCGGCGCCAAGGGCGGCGTCCGGGTCGATCTCTCCACCATTTCAAAGCGCGAACTGGAGTCGCTGTCGCGCCGCTACATGCAGGAGATGATTCCGTTCGTCGGGCCGCATACCGACGTGATGGCGCCCGACATGGGCACCAACGAGCAGGTGATGGCCTGGTTCATGGACACCTATTCGATGTATCAGGGCCGCACCGTGACCGAGATCGTCACCGGCAAGCCGGTGGCCTCCGGCGGCACGCTGGGACGGCGCGAAGCCACCGGGCGCGGCGTCGCGCATCTCGCCAAGCGGGTGTTGAACGAATTGTCGATCAGCCTGAATGGCGCCACCGCCGTGATCCAGGGCTTCGGCAATGTCGGCTCCCATGTGGCGCTGGAGCTGCAGCAATTCGGCCTCAAGGTGATCGCGGTCAGCGACCACACCGGCGCGCTGCACGACCCCGCCGGGCTCGATATCCCGGCGCTGATGCGGCACGCGAGCGAGCACGGCAGCATCGCCGGTTTTTCCAGCCAACTGCAATTCGACCCCGCGCAAATTCTGACGCTGCCCTGCGACGTGCTCGTGCCGGCGGCGATGGAGCGCGTGATCGACGCCAAGGTCGCGGAAAACCTGGAATGCCGGGTGCTGGCGGAAGGCGCCAACGGGCCGACCACGCCGGACGCCGACCTGGTGCTGGAAAAACGACGGGACGAGGTCTTCGTCATTCCGGACATCCTGTGCAATTCCGGCGGAGTCGTGGTCAGTTATTTCGAATGGGTGCAGGATCTTCAGCAACTGTTCTGGGAAGAAGAGGAAGTCACGCGGCGCGAATATCATATCCTCGACCGTGCCTTCGAGACCATGGTGGCGCGCTCCAGGGCCGACAATATTTCGCACCGCACCGCCGCCATGGCGATCGGCGTCGAAAAAGTCCGTGCCGCCAAGAACACCCGCGGGCTTTTTCCATGATCAGCGGGCTCGACCACGTCGTCGTTCTCGTCAGCGACCTCGCCGCCGCCGCCGCTTCCTACCAGACGCTGTTCGCGCGGACACCGGCGGGGCGCAGCAGCGGCGATGGCGCCGAGCGGGTGCTGTTCACGCTCGACAACATGACGCTGGAGCTGATGGCGCCCGCCGGCGAGGGCGCCATCGCGGACCGGATCCGCAGCGTGATCGCGCAGCAGGGCGAGGGGCTCGCCAGCCTGTGCTACCGAACCATCGATATTGGCAGGATGCATCGCCGGCTGGAGCGGCTGTCGCTCAAGCCCGAGCCGGTCGCGGAGGCCGACAGCCTGGATGCCGAGACCGGCGCCACTTTGTCATGGAAGCGAACCCGTGCTGCGACCGACGCCACGCGCGGCGTCCGGCTGTTCTTCCTTGAACTGCCCAGGGAGCGCCCGCTGTCGGTGCGCACCGAGGCAGCCTCGATCACCGCGATGGACCATGTCGTGGTCGCGACCGGCGATCCCGAAGGGGCGGCCGCGCTGTATGGCGCGCGGCTCGGGCTCGACATGCGGTTCGACCGTTCGCATCCGGACTGGGGCAGGCTGATGTTCTTCCGCTGCGGCGACCTCGTCGTTGAGATCGTGCACCGGCCCGGCAAGGACCTCGATGCCGCGCGCGACCGGCTGTGGGGCCTGAGCTGGCGCGTCGCCGACGCCGATGCGACGCGGGCCCGGCTCGCCGCCGCCGGCGTCGAGGTCTCCGAGGTGCGCACCGGCCGCAAGCCGGGCACCCGGGTGCTCACCGTGCGCAGCGGCACCTGCGGCATCCCCACGCTGCTGGTGGAGCGGACGGCGGGCGGTTGATCTTCGTCATTGCGAGGAGCCGCAGGCGACGAAGCAATCGATACTTCGTTATTCCGGGATGGTGCGAAGCACCAGACCTCAGGTGCGCAATTGCGTACCGGGGAATCCTAGGATTCCGGGTTCGATGCTTCGCATCGCCCCGGAATGACGCCTTCATTCTCAATCCCCGCTTCGCATGCTACATCCACATTTGCACTCTCACCGGGCATCCACCTTGGCCAAGGCAAAGCAACCACTGAAATGGCAGCGCGATCCCGAGGGGATGCGAATTCGCATCCTCGAGGCCGCCAAGCAGGAATTTGCCGCCCATGGCCTGGCCGGCGCGCGGGTCGACCGGATCGCAGCCAAGGCCGGGGCCAACAAGCGCATGTTGTACTACCATGTCGGCAAGAAAGACGATCTCTACCTCGCGGTGCTCGAAGGCGCCTATCAGCAGATCCGGGCCGAGGAGCGCGGGCTCGATCTCGAACACCTCGATCCGCCTGACGCAATCGAGCGGCTGATCGAATTCACCTGGAATTACTTCATCCGCAACCCGGAATTCCTCGCGCTCCTCAACACCGAAAACCTCGCCAAGGCGCGCCATCTGAAGCGATCGACAAAAGTCAAATCGATGCACTCGCCCTTCGTCGAGATGATCCGCACCGTGGTGAGGCGCGGCGTCGAGAGCGGCGACTTCGTCGTTGCGGTCGATCCGGTGCAGCTTTATATCTCGATCGCGGGACTTTGCTTTTTCTATTTGTCGAACAGCGCCACGTTGAGCGTCATCTTCGGCCGCGACCTGCTCAAGCCGGAAGCGCGGGACGAAAGGCTCGCCCATATGGTGGCGCTGGTGCTGGCGGCGTTGACCGGAAAGTCGGCAGCCAGTTTCGGCAAGGGCAAGGCGCCGAAGCTGCGGGCGGTGGCACAGTAGCCCGCGTGATTTCGAGGGCCGGCAACGGGATTGGTTCGCCCTTGTTAGTATTACGCCTTAACCAATAGTTAATTATATATTTGTGGACGCGAGCGGTCCGTCCTAGCCTGCATTGGGGGGCCTGCTCGGTAACCAACAATGGGTGCGTGCCATGGCGTATCGGATCTATGGGGCGTTGATCGCCCCCCTCAGCGTCGCAGTGCTGATACTTGCGGCGAACGACAGTTTCGCCCGCTCGGCGCAGGCGACACCCCGTTCAGGAGCGGCTTCGGCGCATGCGATGCCCCGTCCGCCGGGCATCGGGCATCACCGGCGAGGTCATCCGGGGGCGTTCTGGCCGGCTACCGGAGGTTATCATTACGGACCGACCTATGGCGAACAACCCGCCGCGGCTGAAGTGAACCAGTCGATCAGGGGTGACATCCGTTACACCTACACCCAGGACGTTCCCTGGGACTGGCCGCATCGCTTTCCGCCGATGGTCGCACCTTCCGACCGGCCCTATGTGCAGAGTTGCAACGCGGAGACCGTCACCGTTCCCGGCCGCAACAACACCGAGCGGACCGTCAACATCATGCGGTGCTACTAGCGCGCGC
>NZ_JAUYAN010000083.1 GCF_030693485.1 Bradyrhizobium sp.
TGGCGTAGGGCGCCTTGTTGAACAGCACGAATACCGCCTTGATCGGGCGCGCCCCGGGCTTGTCGCGAAACCGGATCAATTCGTTGATGTCGACCAGCGCGACGTCGCTGGTCCCCGCGGCGACTCGGGCGATACCGTCAACCGATCCGCTGGCGATATTGGTGCTGACCGCCAGCCCCTCCGAACCGAACAAGCCCCGGCTCGCTGCAAGCACGAACGGGGCGGCGCTGGCATCGATCGGCCGGTCGAGGGAAAACTGGATCGCGACCGGCGGTCGCGTTTCGCCCGCTGCCCCGCATTCCCAAGCGCTGGATCCAAGACCGAGCAGGCCCAGCATCAACGTCAGGAGGCAGCGAGCTGCATTGGTCGAAATTGCACGCATTGCGATTACTTCAGGCGGTCCGACGTCAGTTGCGGCGCCGGTTATGCTGGTTTCATGGCGTATCGGGCGCGGGAGGGGGCATACTGTCGCATCGAACCTGAACGGGCGATGAGTGCCACGATTTCGACACCGATCGTTCAGCTTGCATTCGGATTGGGGAACCTAATATGTGGCCAGTGGTTAGTCATCCGAGGCCTGCCAGGCCAGACGACCACGGAGGACATTGAGATGTTCGCGCGTAAAGCCTTGTTTTCATCGATCAGCCGCGCCGTTGTCGTGGCGACAGTCGCCGCGCTGGCGGTGACCGCGTTCGAGCCGTCAACGGCGCGCGCCGAATCCGCCCCCGTTTCCGCCCCCGCTGGCCAGGGCCTTTCGACGGCTGCGACCAGCCACGCCTCCGACTTTAGCTCCCAGCGCCGGCGTTATCGTCGCGGCGGTAACGCTGCAGCGGCGGCTGCTATTGCAGGTATTGTCGGCACCGGCATTGCAATCGCTGCGACCCAGAACCGCCGGCACTATTACTATGACAACGGCCCGCGCTATTACGGCGGTGGCCCGGTCTACTACGGTGGCGGCCAGCAATATTATCGCAGCCAGCCTTACTACGGCGGCGGCCATTATCGAGGCGGTTATCCCAGCAACCACTACGGCCGCGGCGGCGCCTTCGACACCCTGACGCCCCATCACAACTGGTAACCGTCGACTTTCGGGACGAATTTGATCCGCCGGCGCCTTTAAAGATGCCAGCGGATTGTTTGCCTGATGCGCCCAGGGAAGCTGCCAAGGGCCTGATGGTTAGCTATACCAGGCCTGTCAGGCCCATTGATCACGGAGGACATCGAGATGCTCGTGCGTAAGACTTTGCTTTCATCGATCGGCCGCGCCGCTGTCGCGGCGACGGTCGCGGCCGTGGCGTTGACCGCGTTCGAGCCATCAACGGCTCGTGCCGGATCCTTGCCCGCAGGCCAGGGCCTGTCGACGGCCGCCGCCAGCGACAGCACCGACTTCAGCGCCCAGCGCCGGCGTTATCACCGCGGCGGCGGTGGCGCCGCTGCGGCGGCCGCCTTCGCCGGTATCGTCGGCACCGGTATCGCTATCGCCGCGGCCCAAAACCACCGGGGCTATTACTATGGCGGTGGGCCGGCCTATTACGGCGCTGGCCCGGTCTATTATGGGGGCGGCGATCCCTATTATGGAAGTCAGCCCTATTACGGCGGCGGCTATTACGGCGGCGGATATTATGGCTCGAAGGCGGGCGTACCCCGCTTCAACGGTCACCCGATCGCCAGCTGGTAAGCGTCGGCTTCCGAACTGAATTTGATCCGCCGGCAGCTTAATGATGCCGGCGGATTTTTCTTGTGTGGGCGCGGGCAGGAAACCGGCCGTTAACACGCTTTCCATCGGTTTCGACTAGGTTCGGAGGATGGGTGATTCGCTCGAACGGCTTTATCTGGCTGTCGTCGCGGCCAAGGATCTCGATCCGGCCACGTCGCGAACCGCACGGCTGTTTCAGCGTGGCCCGGCCAAGATGGCCAAAAAACTGGCGGAAGAAGCCATCGAGGTCGTGATCGATGCCGTCAACGGCAATTCCGATGCGGTGGTCCGCGAGAGCGCCGATCTGCTCTACAATCTCACCGTCTTGTGGGCTTCGGCCGGCGTGCGGCCCGAGGACGTCTGGCGCGAGATGGAGCGGCGCGAGCATCTGCTTGGAATCGCGGAGAAGCTGCCGAAATCGTCGCCCAAGATGTCCAAGCGAACCGCCACGACCACCGCGCCCACAGCCGCGTCCGCAGCGGTCCGGCGACGAATTGTCGCGCTTGAGGGCCGTAGCCTGCGAAAGCGGCACTGAACCTCCCAAAATTCCCGCATTTGGCGGCATGGACAAATTCGCTCCATGGTGGTTCATCGCGCCATGCTGAGACGAATTTACGATTGGTGCATCGAGTCCGCCCACAAGCCCTATTCGGTCTGGATCATGGGCGCGGTGTCGTTCGCGGAAAGCTCGTTCTTTCCGGTGCCGCCAGATGTGATGCTGATCCCGATGGCGCTGGCGCGGCCGGAGCGGGCCTGGTTCTATGCCATGGTCTGCACCGTGACTTCGGTGCTGGGCGGCATCGTCGGCTATGCCATCGGCGCGCTGCTCTATGATTCGCTCGGGCAATGGCTGATCCAGATTTACGGTCTCAGCGGCAAGGTCGAGGCATTCCGCGCCTCCTATGCCGAATGGGGCGCCGTGATCATCATCGGCAAGGGCCTGACGCCGATTCCCTACAAGCTGGTGACGATCACCTCGGGCTTTGCCGATTACAACATCTGGCTGTTTATCCTGTGCTCGATCATCGCCCGCGGCGGCCGCTTCTTTTTCGTCGCCATCCTGCTCAACCGCTACGGCGAATGGATCCGGATGCAGATCGAGAAGCGTCTGGGACTGTGGGTGGCGCTCGGTGCCGTCGTGCTGGTGCTAGGGTTTGTGGTCGCATTCAAGTTGATCTGATACCTCGTCCACCCCGTCTTGAAATGCTTTGCCGCTCCACGGCTTCGGGTTACGCTTCGGGCATGCACGATTCACCCGGCAACTTTCCCGCGCTGTTCAGGACGCGGGTCGCGACTGCAGGCGCGGCGCTGTCGATATTCGCGCTGGCCAGCACCGCGGCGTGGCCGCAGGCGTCGCCGCCGCCGTCGCTCGGCGTCCAGTCGCCGGCCCAGCCATCGGTGCCGGACCGGCCCCAGCCGCCTGCCCCGCAGCAGAATGAGCCTGCCCCGCCATCGCCGCCGGAGAATCCGGGCCTGATCAACGAACTCGGAAAATTGTGGGAAAAATCCAAATCCATCCTGCCCACCCTGAAGAGCCCGCAGGAGGCCATCGAGGATTTGAATACGCGCGCCAGGGATGTCACCAGGGATGCTGGCGATAGCCTGTCGCGCATCGCCAAGCCTTCCCTGATGGTGACCGGGCGGATGGCCTGCCCGGTTTCGGCCAATGGCGCGCCGGACTGCAAGGCCGGCGCCGACAAGCTGTGCCAGAGCAAGGGCCATCAGGAAGGCAAGAGCCTCGATACCGACGCCGCCGAAAAATGCTCGGCCAAGGCGTACCTGCCGGGCCGAAAGCGCGAGCCGGGCGACTGCCGGACCGAGAATTACGTCACCCGCGCGCTGTGCCAGTAACGTCGAAACGTAGCGTCAAAACGCAATACTTGACACTGGAAAGATTGCCTTGTTGGGTTGAGATCGACCGCGCTTAACCAAGAGGATTTTTCGAATGTCCATGCCTGCTCTGTTCAAGGGCCGTCTGTCGATTCCGGTGATCGGTGCGCCGCTGTTCATCATTTCGGTGCCCGATCTCGTGATCGCGCAGTGCAAGGCGGGGATCGTCGGATCGTTCCCGTCGCTGAACGCGCGCCCGCCGGCCCTGCTCGACGAGTGGCTGGTCCGGATCAAGGAAGAACTGGCCGCGCATGACAAGGCGCATCCCGAGCGGCTGTCGGCGCCGTTCGCGGTGAACCAGATCGTGCATAAATCGAACAACCGGCTCGATCAGGATCTGGCGCTTTGCGAGAAGCACAAGGTGCCGATGATCATCACCTCGCTCGGCGCCCGTGAAGAACTCAACCAGGCCGCTCATCGCTGGGGCGGCATCGTGTTTCACGACGTGATCAACCAGAAGTTCGCGCACAAGGCGGTCGAGAAGGGCGCCGACGGCCTGATCCTGGTCTCCGCCGGCGCCGGCGGCCATGCCGGCGAGATCTCGCCCCTGGCCTTCGTGGCCGAGACCCGGCAATGGTTCGACGGACCGATCGCGCTGTCGGGTGCGATCGGCAATGGCCGCGCCATCCGCGCGGCGCGGATTCTCGGCGCCGACTTTGCCTATATCGGCTCCGCCTTCATCGCTACCAAGGAGGCCAATGCGGTAGAGGCTTACAAGCAGATGGTCACGACGTCGTCGGCCGAAGACATCGTCTATTCCAATTTGTTCACCGGCGTGCACGGCAATTACCTGAAGCCGTCGATCGTCGCGGCCGGCATGGACCCGGACAATCTTCCGGAGTCGGATCCCTCCAAGATGAGCTTCGGCACCGACGCCTCGGGCGAGCGCGCCAAGCCGAAAGCCTGGAAGGAAATCTGGGGCTCGGGGCAGGGCGTCGGCAGCGTCGGCAAGATCGTCCCCGCCGCCGAATTGATCGCGCGGTTCAAGAAGGAATACGACGAGGCGATCGATCCGCCGCTGTGATGCGGTGGCTTCGTTTGTCCCCGCACCATTGACCGCGACCGGCAATCGCGCAGGTATCATTCAAGCTCGATCGGCTGATACTTCCCGTTTTCATCCAGCGCCGTCCCCCAGACCTTTTGCGAAGCCTGGTGCTCAGCGCGGCCAAAACTGAGAGAGGTTCCGAGACCCAGGTCGAGGTTACGCATCGTCTCCAGGGTATCGATGAGTTTCTCGGTATCGAGCTGCGGTCCGGTACGTTTGAGAGCCTGGATCAGGATGTTTGCCGCAACATAGCCCTCAAGCGACACGTAGTCCGGCGACTCGCCGGGGAAATACTTGGCAAGCGCATTCTTGTATTCGAGAACCGCGCTCGAATAGCCGGAAACCGCCGGCACCACCTGGGTCACCACGACGCCGGCGGCATAGCGCGTGCCCAACAGCAGCAGTTCATCGGCAAGGGCGGTGCTGCCCACGAACGACACGTTGGTGTAGATCATCTGAGGATAGAGGTCGCGGGTCTTTTCAATGAATTTTGCGGCGGCTCGATAACTTGCCACCATGACCACCGCCTTGATCGGCGTCTTCTGCGCCTTAAGCTGATTGACCGCATCATCCACATCCACGGTGTTACGCTTGTAATTGAGCCGCACTATCGTGCTGTCATTGGCTCCGAGCGCGCGAAATGCCTTGGCAACGCCGACGAATCCCGCGTCCCCGTAGGAGTCCTGCTGCGCGAAAACGGCGATCTGCGCGGGCCGCAGCCGGCGCAGTTTCACCAGATAGCGCACCACGGCATCGGTTTCCTGCACGTAGCTCGCACGATAGTTGAATACATAGCGATCGGGTGGATCGTTTCGGAGCAGACCCGCGCCGGTGAAGGCGCCGAAGAACAGCATCCGCCTCTCGAGTGCGTATGGAATCGCAACGGCCGCCGGGGGGGTTCCGACATTTCCAATGATGCCGAAGACCTGATCTTTCTCATAAAGCTGCTTCATGGCCTCGATGGTCCGTGTCGGCTCATAACCGTCGTCGGCCGCGATCAGCCGGAGCATCCGGCCCTCGATGCCTCCGGCGTCGTTGGTCCGGTTGAAGGCGGCATCGATCCCCAGTTTCATCTGGCGCCCAAGCTCTTTTGAAGCGCCGGAAAAGGCAGCTGCGATCCCGAACCGGATTTCCCGGTCGGTGATTCCGCGCTGGGGCGGGCTTGTGGGGACCGGCGCGGTTGAAGTGGCGGCGACCGCGGATGACGGTCCGAGAGCGGCCGCAAGGCTCGGCGCGGCGATCGAGCGTTCGAGGTCCGCAAGCTGGCGGTCGGCCAACTTACAATCGCTCTGCCCTGAAGTCACGGCGTTGCGGCCTTCCGCCACACTGCGATCGAGAATCTGGGTGAGGTTGGCCCGCTCCGCCTCGCTGGACGAGGCTTCCCTGATCACGGCCGCGAACTTGTCG
Organism: Bradyrhizobium sp.; assembly: GCF_030693485.1. GTDB lineage: Bacteria > Pseudomonadota > Alphaproteobacteria > Rhizobiales > Xanthobacteraceae > Bradyrhizobium. The sequence goes on from NZ_JAUYAN010000083.1 coordinate 6,039, forward strand.
ACGATCGCCTGGATCCGGGGCCGTGCGATGTCCCGGCACGCTAGCGCCGAGCCGACGATGGGTCCGACGCGGCTTGCCAGGTCGCGAACGACTTCGGCGTTGCTGCCAGGCGCCGCGGCGGCGGCGCCTGCGAACAAGATGCTGATCAACAGCGCTATCCAGGGAGGGTGTCGCACGCTCCGCGAGACCGTGGTCATGTTGGACCCATCATCAGGCAGCATCGTCACCCTCCCCTGCTTGTGTTGTTGATCAAGGCGCTTGGCTTGGTGCCGGCTTCTGGCGCCACTGGACAAATTGTTGAAGCAGTCGTTCGGATTGCTCGCGCGTCACCACGGTCGAAGAATTTTGGGTAGACGCCAGAATCGTCTGAAACTCCGCAGTCGCGGGTTTCAGCCCATCGTCTTTGGCGCTTGGCTGGATAGCCGCCTTTACCGACTGGACCATGCCGGAGAGGGTTCCGTTGTCGGGTTGCCGGGCCGCGGGAATCATGATCACGAAGAACAGTGCCACGATGGCCGAAACGCCGATGGCGGCCGCGAAGCGGCCGGCGACGCTGAAGAGCGCCTTGCGCCGATCCAGTTCGCTCGCCAACCCCGGCGGTTCGTGGATGACTTCGGGGTCGAGCGAGTGCCACAGGGCATTGGAAACAGAGTTCTCGAGCTGGGTATCGAGAGAGGCCGGCGGCGAGGTCGGAGGTCTCGGGGATTCGGATCCTGTTTCCTTCGACAGCGGTGGCCAAGACTCCGGTCTTTCGCGCAACCAGCGCGGTGCATAGTACTCGGGATCGTTGGGGCTGAGACGGTCGTGGTCACTCAAACTACTCATTACGCTACTCCTCATTACGATAACGCTTGGGAATGGCACCGCGGGCGCTGGCGCCACGGGAACTGAACAGTGGAGGTTTTTTCTGGCACGATTGGACGATCGAACTGAACAAGATGATAAGTTCGGTCCTGGAATTTGAATCAAAGATGCAGACGCGATATCTGCATCATCCGCTTCGTTCCTCAGCCGGCGATTGAAATCGCGCGACCGCGCCGTTCCCACCCCTTCCATTGCCTTTGTCCCCGGCAAATATCCGTCGTGAACGACGGCGGAAATGACCTGCCGGCAATTGCGCCGGCGAAGTCACTGGGATGTGATGGAACTGGGGCGAGACATTATTAGGTCCGAACCTCGACTGAATTGAGGTTAGTTTTTGCCGATCAACAGCTTTCGGCGTAACCGCGAAATCGTGCGAAGATCATTGGTAGCAGGCATTAACCGCAGCTATCGAAGGCGCGGGACGGCCACAAACTCGACAAAATAAGCCCACGGTTGCCGGATGCCGAATTGCAACGTTGGCCTATGAGAAGGGCGGGAATGGCTTCAACACGATGTGACCGGGCGGCTTGTCGCCGAATAACCGGGGCCGTTAACGAACCGTTAACCAAGACCGCCGATCCTTAACCATTCGATAAGAAAGGCGAGTCGATACCCCATGAACGCAGTAGCGGAGTCAACGCGACAACTGGTTCGCCTGCGGGGGCGCTCATACGTGGCGTTCGTGTTTTGCCCCGTAGTGCCGATCGCGGGCTGGCTCGAAGAACTGGACGCCACGATCGCGCGCTCGCCCGGTTTTTTTGTCGGCAAGCCGGTGGTGCTTGATCTCTCCGCGCTCAACCTCAGTCAATCCGCGATCGCGCATCTCGTCGCGAGCCTGGAGCAGCGGAACATCCGAGTGCTCGGGATCGAAGGCGTCGACGCGGGGCAGGCGGCTAAGAGCCTGCCGCCCCTGCTCACGGGCGGGCGCCACTGCCTGGTCAAGCAGAGCGAAGCCGAGAAGCCACAAGCCAAACCGAAATCGACCTCTCTACTGCTCGAAACCCCGGTGCGTTCCGGCCAGTCGGTAGTGTTCATCGAAGGCGACGTGACCGTTCTGGGTTCGGTCGGCTCCGGCGCGGAAATCGTCGCCGGTGGCTCGATCCACATCTACGGGACGCTTCGCGGGCGGGCGATGGCGGGAGTCAATGGCAACGCAACCGCGCGCATTTTTTGCCAGAAGATCGAGGCAGAACTGCTGGCCATCGACGGCTACTACCAGACTGCCGAAGAAATCGACACCTCTCTGCGCCATCGACCAGCCCAGGCGTGGCTGGAAGGCGACGCCATGAGAATCACAGCGCTGCATTAACCGGTTAAGGGAGCAAAGAATGGCCAAGGTACTGGTCGTGACGTCCGGCAAGGGCGGCGTCGGAAAAACCACATCGACGGCCGCGCTCGGCGCGGCGCTGGCGCAATTGGGCGAGAAGGTGGTGGTGGTCGATTTCGACGTCGGCCTGCGCAACCTCGACCTCGTGCTGGGGGCTGAACGGCGGGTCGTGTTCGACCTCATCAATGTGGTGCAGGGCGTTGCCAAGCTCTCGCAGGCCCTGATCCGCGACAAGCGCCTTGAGAATCTGTGGCTGCTTCCCGCGTCCCAGACCAGGGACAAGGACGCGCTGACGGACGAGGGCGTCGGCGGCATTATCGCCGATCTGCGCACCCGGTTCGACTGGATCCTCTGTGACAGCCCGGCGGGAATCGAACGCGGCGCGACGCTGGCGATGCGCTACGCCGATGAGGCCGTCATCGTCACGAATCCCGAAGTCTCCTCGGTGCGCGATTCCGACCGGATCATCGGCATGCTCGACTCGAAGACCGTCAGGGCCGAAAGAGGCGAGCGGGTGGAGAAGCATGTGCTGATAACGCGGTACGATTCGGGGCGAGCCGCGCGCGGCGAAATGCTCAGCATCGATGACATTCTCGAGATCCTCGCGACGCCGCTGCTCGGGATCATTCCGGAAAGCCAGGACGTGCTGCGGGCGTCGAACGTCGGATCGCCTGTGACGCTGAACAACGCCGCCAGCGCGCCGGCTCGCGCCTATGTCGACGCGGCGCGGCGTCTGATGGGCGAAACCATCACCATGGTGGTGCCGACCGAGCGCAAGGGCCTGATGGACCGGCTGCTGGGACGGAGGGCAGCATGATGAATCTGCTGCGGCTTCTCGGTGGCCGTACTGCTTCCGCGCCTGTCGCACGGGAACGGCTGCAGATTTTGCTCGCCCATGAACGCGGTATGCGCAGCCAGCCGGAACTGCTGGGCTTGCTGCGGGCCGAGATTCTTGCCGTTGTTTCGCGGCACGTCGTGCTTGATCCGGAAAAGGTCATCGTCAAAATGGAGCGCGGCAAACACGTATCGACGCTTGAGGTCGATATCGAAGTGCCCAACGGCTTTGAGAGGTCCGTGGCGGTCGCCGGTTGACCATCGGTCGCACCCTTCGCGCCGTCGTCGATCATCCGGGCGCGTTCGGCGCGGATCGCGCGGGCGCGTCGTGCTTGGTTTCTGCGGGGCCGGACGGGCGGTCGCACGCCTCGCCACGCCTGGAACCCGGCGGAAAACGGAATTGATTTGATGGACGCCATTTTTCGCGTGGACGGCAATCGCGTCCTCACCAGTCCGAATGCAGCCGGGCCATGGGATCCCGGCATGCAGCACGGCTCGGCGCCGGCGTCGCTGGTGGTGTGGGCGGCCGAGGCGATTGCGACGCCGGTGCCGATGCAAATCGCGCGCGTCACCATCGACCTGATGCGCCCGGTGCCGGTGGCGCCGCTGACGCTTGAGACCGAGGTGCTGCGGGAAGGGCGCAAGATCCAGCTGTGCGCCATCCGTCTGCGCGCCGGCGATGCCGTCGTGGTCGGCGCCACCGTGCTCAAGATCAAGAGCCAGACGCTGGCGCTGCCGCCGGAGGTTCGGGACTTGCCGGTCGAATGGCCGGGGCCGGATCAATCGCGCGTCGAGCCGGCGAATTTTTCATCGAGCCCGTTCGTATCGGGCATGTCGCTGCGCGCCGCCCGCGGCAGTTTCGGCGTGCCCGGTCCCGGCGCGATCTGGTACCGCGCCGACCGGCCGTTGGTCGAGGGTTCGCCGGTGTCGCAGGCGATGCGCGCGGTGGTCGCGGCGGATTTCTGCAACGGCACTTCCGCGGTACTGGATTTCCGGCAATGGACGTTCATCAATGCCGATCTCACCGTCAGTTTTGCGCGCCAGCCGGTCGGGGAATGGATCCTGCTTGATGCGGAGTCCTGGATCGGTCCCGATGGCGCCGGCCTCGCGATGGCGCGGCTCGCGGATACCAGGGGTTATTTCGGCCGCGCCGTGCAGAGCCTGGTGATCGAGAAGCGCTAGCGATACGCGACATCGCCGGGCAGGCCTTGTCCGGTATCCAGTCGCAAACATGAAGCCCTGTCGCGCGCATGTGCGTGAACCGCCTGATTTGTTCCCGCAAAAAAAGTTCCATTGTTGGGAACGGTTGGACACTGTGGCGGTTTTTTCCCCGGTCAGGGGGTTACATGAACTCTGTTAAAATACGTGCAGACAAGGCTAAAACCGGAATCTGGGGGCTCGACAACATTCTGTCGGGCGGATTCACGCGCGGGCATGTCTTCCTTGCCGAAGGCGCCCCCGGGACCGGCAAGACCACCGTGGCGCTGCAATTCCTGCTCGAGGGCGCCAAGGCCGGCGAGAAATGCCTTTACATCACCCTGTCCGAGACCGAGCGCGAATTGCGCGACGGCGCACGCTCGCATGGCTGGTCGCTGGACGACGGTATCGAGGTGTTCGAATTGCTGCCGCCGGAAAGCCTGCTCGATTCCGAACAGCAGCAGAGCCTGCTATATTCGTCCGATCTCGAACTCGGCGAAACCACCAAGCAGATTTTCGAGGCGGTCGCGCGCACGCGGCCGGACCGGGTGGTGCTCGACAGCCTGTCCGAAATCCGCCTGCTGGCGCAAAGTTCGCTGCGCTACCGGCGGCAGATCCTTGCGATCAAGCACTACTTCGCGCAGTTCAATACCACCGTATTGCTGCTTGACGACCTCACCGCCGACGTCGCCGACAAGACCGTGCACAGCGTCGCCCATGGCGTGCTGCGGCTCGAAGAACTGGCGCCGGCCTATGGCGCGGAGCGCAGGCGCGCGCGCGTCATCAAGTATCGCGGGGTGAAATTTCGTGGCGGCTACCACGATGTCACCATCACGACCGGCGGCCTCAACGTTTTTCCGCGGCTGGTGGCGTCGGAATATCGCAGTAACTTCACCCGCAACAAGGTGTCGAGCGGCATCGCGGAATTCGACCTGTTGCTGGGCGGCGGCGTCGAAACCGGTTCGAGCACATTGATTCTCGGGCCCGCCGGCACCGGCAAATCCCTTGCCACCATCGTATTTGTCGTCGCCGCGATCAAGCGAGGCGAGAAGGCCGCGCTGTTCGTGTTCGACGAGGAACTCGGCCTGCTGTTCTCGCGCATGAAGGGCCTTGGCATCGACCTGGAGGAGATGCAGCGCAGCGGCAACCTCGTCATCGAGCAGGTCGACGCCGCGGAACTGACGCCCGGCGAGTTCGCCCACCGCGTCCGCAAGCGGGTCGATGAGGATCAGATCAAGACCGTGGTGATCGACAGCCTCAACGGCTATCAGGCGGCGATGCCCGAGGAAAATTCGCTGATCCTGCACATGCACGAATTGCTGCAATATCTGAACCGCCGGGGCGCGGCGACCTTCATGACGGTGGCGCAGCACGGGCTGGTCGGCGACATGAAGGCCCCGGTCGACGTCACCTATCTGGCCGATACCGTGATCCTGCTGCGCTACTTCGAGGCGATCGGCACCGTGCGCCGCGCGGTGTCGATCATCAAGAAGCGCACCGGCGCGCATGAATCGACCATCCGCGAATACCGCATCGACGGCCGGGGCCTCACCTTCGGCGCGCCGCTCGACGGCTTTCAGGGCGTGCTTCGCGGTGTGCCGATCTATGTCGGCGAAGGCCGGCCGCTGTTACAGGAGCAGGACTTGTGAAACCGGGAGCCTCGTCCGAGCGCGCCTTGATCCTGGCGCCGACTGGACGCGACGCGGCGGTGGCCGCGGCGCTGATCAGGGAAGCAGGTTTCTACGCCGGTGTCTGCGGCGACATTGCCGGGCTGCTTCAGGAGATCGAGCGAGGCGCCGGTCTAGCGGTGATCGCCGACGAGGCGATCAAGACCGCCGACCTGCGTGGCCTGATGCGCTGGCTCACCGATCAGCCGTCATGGTCAGATTTTCCGATCGTGCTGCTGACGCGCCAGGGCGGCGGTCCCGAGCGCAATCCGGACGCGGTTCGGCTCGGACAGGTGCTGGGCAACGTCACCTTCATCGAGCGGCCGTTTCACCCGACCACGCTGGTGAGCATCGTCGGCTCCGCCATTCGCGGCCGCCGCCGCCAGTACCAGACCCGCGCCATTCTCGCCGATCTCACCGAAAGCGAGAACCTGCTGCAGACCGCGCTCAGGGCCGGCTCCCTCGGTGCGCTCGAGTTGCATCTGCCCGGGTTCGAACTCGAGGCTTCCGACACCTGCAAGGCGTTTTTCGGTCGCAGGCCCGACGAATCGTTTTCCTACCAGGACCTGCTGGCCTCGGTTCATCCCGAAGATCGTGCGCGACGTGCCGAGGTACTTGAGCGAACGATTCTGACCGGGCGCGACTACAGCATCGAATACCGTGCGATCTGGCCCGACGGATCGCAGCATTGGATCGACGTCCGTTCGCGCGCGGTTCGCGCTCCGGACGGCAGCATCAAATCGCTGGTCGGCGTTTCCTCTGATATCACCGCGCGCAAGCTCGCCGAAATCGAGCGCGAGAACCTGCTGGCGCAGCTGGCGGCCGAGCGAACCGCGCTGGCGGAACTGACCGCCACGCTGGAACAGCGGGTCGAGCAACGCACCACCGATCTGATGAAGGAAGTCGCGGCGCGCGAAAGGGCGCAGGAGCAACTGCGCCAGGCCCAGAAGATGGAGACCATCGGCCAGCTCACCGGCGGCGTCGCGCATGATTTCAACAATCTGCTGATGGCGGTGATGGGTAACCTCGATTTGCTGCGCAAGCGCATACCCGACGATCCACGCCTGCACCGTCTGATCGACGGCGCGCTGCAGGGCGCCGAGCGCGGCGCGTCGCTGACCCAGCGCCTGCTGGCGTTCGCGCGCCAGCAGGATTTGCGCGCGGTGGCGGTGGATTTGCGCAGCCTGATCCAGGGCATGGGCGATCTGCTCGAGCGCTCGCTCGGACCGCGGGTGGCACTGCGGCTGGACATTCCCGAGGGATTGCCGCCGGCACGGATCGACGCCAACCAGCTCGAGCTGGCGATCCTGAATCTCGCCATCAACGCACGCGACGCCATGGAGGACAGCGGAACGATCGACATCCGCGTCGCCAGATACCGCGCCAGCGGCGACCCCGCATTGGAGTCCGGCGACTACCTGAAATTGTCGGTCATCGACAACGGCAAGGGCATGTCGCCGGACATTCTGAAGAAGGCGATCGAGCCGTTCTTCTCGTCGAAACCGCTGGGCAAGGGCACCGGGCTCGGGCTGTCGATGGTGCACGGCCTCGCGGTTCAGCTCGGCGGCGCGCTGCAGCTTTCCAGCACGCTGGGGAAGGGCACCACCGCGACCTTGTTGCTGCCGGTCGCCACCTCGGCGCCCGAGACGGAAGCCCCGCTGCATAGAGCGCCGAAGGTCGAGCGCTCGGCGGTGATCCTGTTTGTCGATGACGATCCGCTGATCGCGATGTCGACCACCGAAATGCTGGAAGACCTCGGCCATCACGTGATCGGCGTCAGTTCCGGCCGGCATGCGCTCGATATCCTGAGGAGCGAGCAGCCGATCGACCTGATGATGACGGACCATGTGATGCCCGGCATGACCGGGCTCGAACTGGCGGCGGCGACCCGCGAAGTGCGGCCGTCACTGCCGATCCTGCTCGCCACCGGCTATGCCGAATTGCCCGAGGGCTCCCAGCTCGATCTGCCGCGGCTGGCAAAGCCCTATCACCAGGACCAGCTGCGCGATCGGCTCGATCAGATGCTGGGGTGAAGTCGCATAGATGAATTCCCGGCCGCAATGGCCTTGGAGCGCTTTGTTCTTGCTCCGCAAAGGGTCGACCTGAAATTGCACGCGGGGATATTGACGGAAGCAGTGGCTGTGCCATTCGCATGTAACCATTGAAGGGTACACGAACCGAGATGACCAAAAGAGCGCTCTTGATCATCAATGGAAACAGCCGCAGCGGAAGCGATTCTCACACTGAAGTCATTGAAGGGCTCAGAAGACTCGGGATCGATCCCATCCACAAGGAGTGCGACAGCCGGGAAGAGCTGTCGCCGCTGATTGTGAGGGAGGGCGCGCATGCTGACATGGTTATCATCGGCGGCGGTGACGGCACCTTGAATGCAGCCGCAGCCGGCCTGGCCGAGATCAAGCGTCCCCTGGGCATATTGCCGCTCGGTACCGCCAACGACCTGGCTCGGACGCTGGGAATACCGCCTGACCTGGAGTCTGCCCTCGACATCATCGGCGGCGGCAGGGTCCGGTCAATCGACGTCGGCATCGTCAACGGCGTGATGTTCTTCAATGTCGCCAGTGTTGGCCTCAGCGCCGAGCTGGCCGAGAAATTGACGGCCGAGACCAAACGACGTTTCGGCAAGCTCGGTTACGCCCTTACGGCGCTTCGCGTCCTTGCAGGCGCCCGCCCGTTCCGTGCGGACATTATCAGTAAAGGCCGACGAAACCGCTCGCTGACGCTCCAGATCGCCGTCGGCAATGGACGTTACTACGGCGGCGGAAACGTCGTCGAAAAGAATGCCGAGATCGACGACGAAAGTCTCAGATTATACAGTCTGGAGTTCGTCAATACCTGGCGAATGATCTTGATGCTTCGCTCATTCCGCACCGGAGAGCACGGCGCCCTGGATGAGGTCCGCACCCTGCGCGCCGGCCGTTTCGAGATCCGGACCCGGCGGCCTCGACCTGTAAATGCGGACGGCGAGATCGTCACCCAAACGCCCGCCGTGTTCAGCGTGTCGCCGAAAGCCATCGAAGTGATCGTGCCCGGGGAAAGCTGACCTGTGCCCGGCCCGGTTGCTTCCGCGCGGCACTTGTTGCATGTCGGCTTGCATGCCGGCCCGATTTCCCTGCGTTGACGTCCCGCTATCCCACCATCCGGTCCCGGCCCGCCCAGAAGCCCGCTTTCAGCACCTTCTTGTCGACCTTGCCGACCCCGGTCATCGGCAGCTCCGTGACGAACTTGATGTGCTTGGGCGCATGCGCCGCGCCCTTGCGCGCCTTCACCAGGGCGATCAGCTCATCTGCGTTCGGCCTGGCGCCTTCGCGCGCGACCACCACCGCCGTGACCGCCTCGCCCCATTTGTCGTCGGGTACGCCGACCACGGCGACCATCGCGACATCGGCATGTTGCGACAGCACGTCCTCGATCTCGCGCGGAAAGATATTGAACCCGCCGGAGACGATCATGTCCTTCTTGCGGTCGAGGATGAACAAATAGCCGCGCTCGTCTGCGCGGGCGATGTCGCCGGTATGCAGCCAGCCGTTCTTCAGGGTTTCGGCGGTTTGTTCCGGCCGCTTCCAGTACTCGGCCATCACATGCGGGGCGCGCACGCAGATCTCGCCGGCTTCGCCGGTCGCGACTTCCCTGTCGTTGTCGTCGAGTACCCTGATCTCGCAGGCCGAAATCGGAAAGCCGCAGGAAGTGAACAGCTCCGGCGTCTTCGGATCGTGGTCGGCCTTGCGCAGCACCGACATCGGATAGCATTCGGTCTGTCCGTAAAGCTGCGAAAACACCGGCCCGATTCGCTCTATACCTTCCACCAGCCGGCTCGGCGACATCGCCGATGCGCCATAGAGCAACAGTTCGAGCGAGGAAAGGTCGGTCTTGTCGAGCGCGGGGTGATCCAGCAACACGTAGATCATGGTCGGCACCAGCAGGGTAAAATTGATGCGCTCGCGGGCAATCGTCTTGAGCACCGTTTCGGGATCAAAACCCTTCACCAGGTGCACAGTGCCGCCGCGCATCAGCGTCGGCAGCACCTTGGTGCCGGCGACGTGGCTGATCGGCGCCACCGTCAGATAGCTCGGCGTATCCGGGATCTCGAAATCGGCCAGGATGGCGTTGGCAAAACCGGCATATTCGCGATGGTAGCGCAGCGCGCCCTTTGACCTGCCGGTGGTGCCGCCGGTGTAGTTCAGCGTGGCGATGTCGTCGGGAACGGCAAAGTTGCGCGGGCTGGCGTTCCCGGCGGCCTCGACCGCGGCCAGCAGGTCGGTGCCGTAGCTGGCCGGGCCGAGCGTGAACACGTGTTTCAGGTTGGAGGCTCTTGCCGCGAGGTCGCCGCCGCGATCGCGGAACGTATCGGCGTCGACCACCAGCACCTGGGTTTCGGAATCCTCGAGCTGGAACGACTGGTCGTCGAGCGAGCCCAGCGGATGCAGCGAGGTGACCGACAGCCGCGCCAGTTGCGCGGCGACGCCGCTGCACCAGCTGTCGACGCGGTTGGCGGACAACAGCGCGACCCGCGAGCCAGGCTGCAGTCCGAGCTGCATGAACACCTTTTGAATGCGGCCGATCAGATCGCCGGCGCCGGCATAGCTGAGCGATCCGCCCGACCAGGAGAACGCCGTGCGCTGGGGATAGCGCGCCAGCGCACGCAGCGTCTGCGCGCAGGCGGGCGGAAGGGCATAGAGCGGATCGGACATGTTTCCTCCGGCGTTTTGTCACTGGCTTTGACGCCTGCTTTGTCTTGGGCGTTCGCTCGTGCCAGTGTTGGGAAAACGCTAGCATCAGTGCGGAAGCGGGGACAATGACTTTGAAACAGACTGATCTTCTCGCGCGCTTTCAGGGCCGCCTCAGCCTGCCGCTGATCGCGGCGCCGATGTTTCTGGTGTCCGGCGTCGAGCTGGTGGCGGCGGCCTGCCGCAACGGCGTGATCGGCTCGTTTCCGACGGTGAACTGCCGCAGCCCCGAACAGCTCGATGGCTGGCTCAACGATATCGAGGACCGGCTGCGCCTTCATTCCGATGCAACGGGAAAGCCCGCGGCGCCGATCTGTCCGAACCTGATCGTGCACCGCTCCAACGCGCGGCTCGATGCCGATCTGCAGGTGCTGCTGCGGCACCGGCCCGAACTCGTCATCACTTCGGTCGGCTCGCCGGCGCCGGTGCTGGCGGCGTTGCACGATGCCGGCGCGCTGGTTTTCGCCGACGTCGCCAGTATCCGTCATGCCGAGCGCGCGGCGGCATCGGGCGCCGACGGGCTGGTGCTGCTGACGGCGGGGGCGGGTGGCCAGACCGGCTGGCTCAACCCCTTCGTGTTCGTCCGTGCGGTGCGCGCCTTCTTCGATGGCCCGATCGTGCTGGCCGGCGGCATCGGCGACGGCCATGCGCTGCGCGCCGCGCAGGCGCTGGGCTGCGACCTCGCCTATATGGGCACCAAGTTCATCGCCACCGCCGAGAGCATGGCCGACCCCAGGTACAAGGCGATGCTGGTCGCCAGCAGCGCCGACGATATTCTGCTGACCACCGCCTTCACCGGCCTGCAGACCAACATGCTGCGGCCGTCGATTGCCGCCGCCGGCCTCGACCCTGAAAACCTGCCGCCGCGCGGCGCGATCGACATCGGCAAGGACATCGACATCGGCGCCCGCGAAAACCGCCCGGCGCGCTGGCGCGATATCTGGAGCGCGGG
>NZ_JAUYAN010000093.1 GCF_030693485.1 Bradyrhizobium sp.
TCGGCTTCCGGCAGCGGCTCGAAACGGCCGACCGCTTCCGCGTCGGTGATGGTGGCGATCGCGGCCTCGGCCAGATCAGCGGCGACGCGCGCGTCCTTCTTGCTGCGACCGAGCCCGAACAGGCCGATGCCAGGCACCAGCACCACGCGGGGCGCGGGATCGAGCATGGTCTTGATCCCGCCGACGCGCGCATTGTTGCGGGCAAAGTAGTCGTTGTAGGCTGCGCCATAGGCTGCAACCGCATCGCGAACCGCTTTGCCAAAGCCGGCGAGGTCGCCGTCTTCGGGCGCGGCGACTACCAGCGGCTTGTTCTTGATGCGGATGTTGTGATCCGGCGTCACCACGCCGGCCTGGCCGTAGCGCGCCACATCCGCGCCGTTGACAAAGTTCATCACCGCGTCGTCACTGCGAAAATCCAGCACAAAGCGCTTCCAGGCGCCGTCGCTCTTGCCGTCCGGCAGGCTGCAGGCACCGCGGACGATCGGCGCGACGTCGGCGAGCCGCGCCGGCTGCGCCGGGAGTTTTGCGCTCGGGAATGCCGGCTTGCGATTTCTAGTCAACCGTTCTTCCGCCAGACTTACCAGCGCGATCATGCGCTCATAGGCCTCCCGCGCGCCGGCGCCAAAACTGAAAATGCCGTGCTTGACCAGCACCAGACCCTCAACCGAGGGATCCGCGTCGAACACCTGCGCCGCAGCTTTGGCGAGACCAAAACCCGGCATGATGTAGGGAACGTAGCCGACCCGATTGCCGTAAACCTCGCGGCACAAGGCTTCGCCATCGGGCTGGTCGGTGAGCGCCAGCACCGCCGTCGAATGGGTGTGGTCGACGAATTTGTGCGGGATGAAGGCGTGCAGCAACGCCTCCACGGAAGGGTTCGGCGCCATCGGGTCGATCAGATTGGCGCGCTGCAACTGCACCATTTCCTCGTCCGACAGTTTTTCGCGGGCACGGAGTTTTTGCAGGGGCGCGAGCCGCACCGCCGGCAGACCCGCCGGCTCGATCGAGCCCATATCCCAGCCGGAACCCTTGACGCAGAGCACGTCGACGGTGTCGCCGTTGAGATCGGCAAGCCGCGTCTTCACCGAGGTATTTCCGCCGCCATGCAGCACCAGTCGCGGATCCTGGCCCAGCAGGCGCGTGGTATAGACCCTGAGCGCCACGTCGCGGCCGAGGCCGGCATAGCGGGCAATGGCCGCATCGGCATCGCGATCGATCCAGGCACTCTGCATACGCTTGCTTCCTTGGCTATTCGGCGGCGGCCGCTGTCCGTTCGGGAAAAGCCGCCGATAGCGCGGCGCGATCGGGCTTGAGCACGCCGCGCTCGGTGATCAACCCCGTCACCAGCCGCGCCGGCGTGACATCGAACGCATAATTCGCAACCGGCGACCCCTCGGGCACGATGCGCACCGTTTCGATCCTGCCATCGGCGGTCCGCCCGGTCATGTGCGTCACTTCCTCAGGCCCGCGCTGCTCGATCGGAATTTCCTTCACGCCGTCATGGACACTGAAATCGACGGTCGGTGAAGGCAGCGCCACATAGAACGGCACGCCATTGTCGTGCGCGGCGAGCGCCTTGAGATACGTGCCGATCTTGTTGCAGACGTCTCCGTCAGCGGTGACCCGGTCGGTGCCCGTGATCACGAGGTCGACCATGCCGTGCTGCATCAGATGACCGCCGGTGTTGTCGGGAATGACCGTGTGCGGCACGCCGTGATGGCCGAGTTCCCAGGCTGTCAGCGAGGCGCCCTGGTTGCGCGGACGGGTTTCATCGACCCAGACATGGACGGCGACGCCGCGGTCATGCGCCAGGTAGATCGGCGCGGTGGCGGTGCCCCAATCGACCGTCGCCAGCCAGCCGGCGTTGCAATGGGTCAGCAGGTTGACCCGCTCGCCCGGTTTCTTGCGCGCCGCGATGGCTTCGATCAGGCCAAGACCATGCCGGCCGATGCCCTTGTTGATGGCGATATCTTCCTCGGCAATTTCACCGGCGCGGCAATAGGCCGCCGCCGTTCGCTCCGATGCCGGCAACGGCCGCAACAGCGAATGCATGGCGTCGAGCGCCCATTGCAGGTTGATCGCGGTCGGCCGCGTCGCCACCAGCGTCTTGTAGGCCTGATCGAGTGCTGCATCGGAAGCGTCTGCCCGCATCGCCAGCGCCATGCCGTAGGCCGCGGTCGCGCCGATCAGTGGCGCGCCGCGCACCAGCATCGAGCGGATCGCATCGGCGGCGGCATCGCTGGTCGTCAGCCGGGCCACGGCGAAATCATGCGGCAGCCGCCGCTGGTCGATCGCGCTGACCGACCAGCCGTCGCTCTCGAGCCAGATGCTCCTGACGTGCCTGTCTCCGACTTTCATGGCGCGTCCATCGACGGTATAAAACTCATCCGCGCAAGATCCGTCCCGCCACCGCATCGAGTTTTTTCAGAAGCTCCGGATCGCGCGCTTCCGGCGCGGTGATCAGCGCCGTGTCGAGCGCGCGGTCCGAACCAACAGGGCACGGCTCATGCTCCCTCGGAAACCCGGCGGCGAGCCGCGCCACCAGAGCTTTCGCCTTGTCGGCGTTGGTGCCCAGCACCCGGATGATGTCCTGGACCGACACCGCATCATGGTCGGGATGCCAGCAATCGAAATCGGTCACCATCGCGACCGTCGCGTAACAGATCTCGGCCTCGCGGGCGAGCTTGGCCTCCGGCATGTTGGTCATGCCGATCACGGAATAGCCCTGGTTCTTGTAGGTCATGCTCTCGGCATAGCTGGAGAATTGCGGACCCTCCATGCAGACATAGGTGCCGCCGCGCGCGACCGCGATGCCCTCGGCCTCGGCGGCGGCGGCCAGATGAACCGGCAGCCGCGGCGACACCGGGTGCGCCATCGACACATGGGCGACGCAGCCGCGGCCGAAAAACGAACTCTCGCGCTTGTGGGTGCGATCGACGAACTGGTCGACCAGCACGAAGGTGCCCGGCGGCAGATCCTCCCTGAAGGAGCCGCAGGCCGACAGCGAGACCAGGTCGGTGACGCCTGCGCGCTTCAGCACGTCGATATTGGCGCGGTAGTTGATGTCGGATGGCGACAGCCGGTGGCCCTTGTCGTGGCGCGGCAGAAACACGATCGGCAGGCCGGCGATGCTGCCGCGGCGCACTGGCGCGGACGGCTCGCCCCACGGACTGTGAATCGCATCCTCGCGGGCATTCTCCAGCCCCGGCAGGTCATAAATGCCGGAACCGCCGATGATGCCCAGAACCGCCTTGGTCATGATTTCCCTTCGCTTCGTTGGTCGCGCCAATCAGCATGCCGGCGAAGCGCACAAAACTGTCTCCATGTCTCTGCAATATCGAGCATTTCAGGGAGCTTGTCGACCTGGACAAATCATTCCCCCGATGGCGAAACCCGGTGCTAGATTGCCGCGACATAGGGACTGGCCATGAACAGAATTTATCTCGCGCTGCTGCTGACAGCGGCCTGGAGCCAGGCCAGTCACGCGCTCGATCGCGAGCAGCGACACGGCAAGGCGTTGCTCGAAACCATGTGCGCGCGCTGTCACGCTGTCGGCAAAACGGGCAAAAGCCCTCTTGCCGAGGCGCCGCCGTTTCGCACTTTCGGGGAGAAACTGTACGACACCGACTTCGTACAACGATTGCAGGACGGCCTGACCACCATGCATCCGGGCATGCCGACTTTCCGTTTCGGCCGGGACGATGCCGAGGCGGCGGTCAACTACCTCAAGGCCGTCCAGCAGCGCAAAAGGCCAAAATAGCTCGATTGCCGCGGCCCGCCCGGCAACCTTTCTACTCGCGACTTCAGAGGAAATGATCATGGGAACCAACGAGGAGATCGTACGGAATTTCATCGCAGCGTGGTCGCGGCTGGATGTCGACGAGATCGTCGCATTCTTCACCCCCAACGGCACCTATCACAACATGATGAACAAGCCGGTCAGCGGTCACGACAACCTGCGCAAGTTCATCGGCGGGTTCATCAAGGATTGGACGGAGACGAATTGGGATGTCCTCAACATCGTTTCTCAAGGCGATATCGTCATGGCCGAGCGTCTCGACAGAACCAGCCTGGGGGCCAAAAGTGTCGATCTGCCCTGCTGTGGCGTGTTCGAACTGGCCGACGGCAAAATCAGGATCTGGCGCGACTACTTCGATCTGGCAACCTACACTCGCGCGATCGCAGCACCGACATAGCGCTGCAAAGTCGGGCTTTTGGCCGCCTTTGGCCAATATTTCCTCGCAGCCGGCCCGGAAGTGAATATGGGCGGCGGCCCGAATCAAATAGACCTTGATCGCCCGTATGGCGATCATCACTTCGGCACGCCGGCTCCGAAATCCCGTCTTCGCAAGCCCTTCATCGGATCACCTGTCCCGCATGCCCATTCCTGCTACGGCCCCTGCCCGTAACACCAAGTCCGATACCGATCCCGACGCGCTCTCCGTGTTGAACCACGTATTCGGCCTGCCGGGCTTTCGCGGCGCGCAGGAAGAAATCGTGCGGCACGTCACCGGCGGCGGCAATTGCCTGGTGCTGATGCCGACCGGCGGCGGCAAGTCGCTGTGCTATCAGTTGCCTTCCCTGTTGCGAAAGGGCTGCGGCATCGTGGTCTCGCCGCTGATCGCGCTGATGCGCGACCAGGTCGCCGGCCTGCTTGAGGCCGGCGTCAAGGCGGCGGTGCTGAATTCGACGCTGTCCTATGAGGAGGCCAGCGCGGTCGAGGCGCGACTGCTGGCCGGCGATCTCGACCTGCTCTATGTCGCGCCGGAGCGGCTGTTGACGCCGCGCTGCTTGAACCTGCTCGGCCGCACCGATGTCGCGCTGTTCGCGATCGACGAGGCGCATTGCGTGTCGCAATGGGGGCACGATTTTCGTCCCGAGTATATCGGTCTTTCCGTCATCGCCGAACGTTTTCCGGATGTGCCGCGCATCGCGCTGACCGCCACCGCCGACGACCTCACCCGGAAGGAGATCGTCGACAGGCTCGGGCTGAACAACGCGCCGAGCTTCGTCGCGAGCTTCGACCGCCCCAACATCCGCTATGAAATCGTCGACAAGCAGAACGCGCAGACCCAGTTGAAAGCCTTCATCGCCGAGCGCCATGCCGGCGACGCCGGCATCGTCTATTGCCTGTCGCGCGCCAAGGTCGAGGACACCGCGGCCGCGCTGAACAAGTCCGGCGTGGAGGCGCTGCCCTATCACGCCGGCCTCGACGCCGGCACACGCGCCCGCAACCAGGACCGCTTCATCAACGAGGACGGCATCGTGATCGTCGCCACGGTGGCGTTCGGCATGGGCATCGACAAGCCCGACGTGCGCTTCGTCGCCCATCTCGATCTGCCGAAAAGCATCGAGGCCTATTATCAGGAGACCGGTCGCGCCGGGCGCGACGGCAAGCCGTCCAGCGCCTGGATGGCCTATGGCCTGTCGGACATCGTGCAGCAGCGCCGCATGATCGACGAGTCCACCGGCGCCGAAGCGTTCAAGCGGGTGTCGATCGGCAAGCTGGACGCGCTGGTCAGCCTGGCCGAAACCGCGAACTGCCGGCGCAGCCGCCTGCTCGGCTATTTCGGCGAAACCCCGGCGGCGGCCAAATGCGGCAATTGCGACAATTGCCTGTCGCCGCCGCTGGTGCGCGACGGCAAGGTGGCCGCGCAAAAACTGTTGTCCTGCGCCTATCGCACCGGGCAGCGGTTCGGCGCCATGCACCTGATCGATATTCTGGTCGGCCGCCTGACCGAACGCGTTACCCAATTCAGACACGACAAACTGTCGGTATTCGGGATCGGCGCCGACCTCAACGAAAAGCAGTGGCGCGGCGTGATCCGCCAGCTGGTGGCGATGGGCCATCTGGCACCGGACTCCGAGGCCTTTGGCGCATTGAAACTGACGGAGACCGCGCGCGGCGTGTTGAAGGGCGAGACCGAGGTGATGCTGCGCGAGCAGGTCGCCGGCGCCCGCATCCGTTCCGTCCGGACGAAATCAAGACGCGGCGATATCGCGCCGCAAATCGCAGGTTCCGGCGGCGCCGCCAATCCCGGTCTGGTCGGCGCGCTCCGGGCGTGGCGTTCCGGAGTGGCGCGCACGCGCGGCGTGCCGGCCTATGTCGTGTTGCACGACGCCACCATCGACGGCATCGCGACCTCGCGCCCGACCACGCTCGCCGGGCTTCGCAACATCCCCGGCATCGGCGACAAGAAGCTCGAACATTACGGCGACGAACTGATCGCGCTGGTGAAGGCGGCGGGCTGACGCGTCAGCGCGACGAAGCTCCGGTTTCGGTGCTGGCTGGAACCGCCGAACCGGGCGAGGCAAGGATACTCAGCGCAACGTCGCCAACGGGTAGCGGATCGGCCTTCCGGCCGGAGCCCAGCGCCAGATCCATGGTGAACGCCCCGAGTTCGCACATCACCTGCGACGCGACGTCACCGGCGCCGGTAAATTCATGGGCGAGATATTCGAACTGGGAGCGAGCCTGCCGCAGCGTCGCCCTCGCCACCACCACATCGGCTTCGCCGACGACAGGATTTCGGCCGCCCGGTTGCGCCGGGTTCGACCGCGCCTCCGCTTCCGGCCCGTTTACTGCGGCAACCGAATCTGCAGCGCCATCCTGCGACCCATTGGTCTGGTTTTTCAGATCGGCAATGCGATCGAACGCCGAACGGAGTTCGGCGCGTTTGGCTTCGAGGCCTGAAACCTTCGCGATCAGCGCATCGCGCTCCCGCTCGGACACGACGCGAAGCGCCGCGAGTTCGTCGCCGCTCACCTTGAGCCGGGCCGCGAGGTCGTGACGTTCGCCGGCAAAGCCTAGACGCAGCTGGGACAACTCCAGTTCATGCGCCTTCGCCTGTTCCGCCAGTTGCCGGCGAAGCTGGTTGAGTTCCTCGCCGCGCCGCTCGATCACCGCCGCGAACCCCGCGCGCTCGCCGTCGAAGGCCGCCGCCAGCGTCTCGCGCTCGCGATCGAATGTGGCGCGGAGCTCAACCAGGGCCTGCAGATGCGACTGCGCTGCTGTGGCGAGCTTATCTCGTTCGCGGTCGAGATCGCCTTTAAGCCCGGTTACTTCGGCTTCCCGCGCCTGCAGCTTCGCTCTCAGCGCCTCGCGTTCTCCAACAGCCGAGGATACGAAATCGAGGTGCCCATCGAGGTCATGCTTGAGCGACTGGCATTCGGCTTCCAGCGCGTCGGTATGCTCGGCGATGGTTTCGTACTTGTAGCGCCAGAGCTGCTCCTCATCCTGAGCCGCGGCCAGGCGGGTCGACAGGGTTTCCAGCCAAACGGCCGCATGGTGCAGAAAGTTCGCGTTGTGGCCGACCGACATCATGTCGGCGAAGCGCCGGAGAAAATGCACCGTCTCCGCGACATTGGGCGTCTCGGGCGTCATGGAGGTGTCGGTCATGCAGCGTGCTTTCCTGAGGCGCCGGAGCGCCATCGTTAAAGCGTTCGGGATCGCGACCCCGGAACTTGATAAGGCGGCAATACTCGCGGATGTTCTCTAGATCGGCAGCGGCAAAAATAGGGCGTCGGCATCGAATCGGTAAGTGTCTCTAGACGCCCGCGTTCGGTTTGGCGAGGCCGGCGGTGAAACGGCGGTCATGGGATTGAATCTTCTCGACGACCGCCTGCGCCTGGCCGGCAGGAAGCCTGCGCGGCATTGCGAACAAAGCGGGAATCAGTGACGGTCGAATCATCAGGAGAACGATTCGGACGTGCCAGCGGCGGTGAACTACCTCGAAAGCCTCAATCCGGCGCAGCGCCGGGCGGTCGAGCACGGCGTTGTGCCCGGGCCTGACGGCAGGCCGGCCTCGCCGCTGTTGGTGATTGCCGGCGCCGGATCCGGCAAGACCAACACGCTGGCGCACCGGGTCGCCCATCTGATCGTCAACGGTGCCGATCCCAGGCGCATTCTGCTGATGACGTTTTCGCGGCGCGCTGCCGCCGAAATGAGCAAACGCGTCGAGCGGATCGCCCGCCAGGTGCTGGGCGACAAGGCCGGCATCATGACCGACGCGCTGCAATGGGCCGGCACCTTCCACGGTATCGGCGCGCGGCTGCTGCGCGACTATTCGGATCAAATCGGGCTGGATCCCGCCTTCACCATCCACGACCGCGACGATTCCGCCGACCTGATCAACCTGATCCGGCACGAACTCGGTTACTCCAAAACCGCGAGCCGGTTTCCGACCAAGGGCACCTGTCTTTCGATCTACTCGCGATGCGTCAACGCCGAGGCGCCGATCGAGCAGGTGCTGGGCGGCTCATTCCCCTGGTGCAGCGGATGGGCGGCCGAACTGAAGCAGCTGTTCGCGGCCTATGTCGAAGCCAAGCAGAAGCAGAACGTGCTAGATTACGACGACTTGCTGCTCTACTGGGCGCAGACGATGAACGATGCCGGCCTTGCCGCAGATATCGGCGGTCGGTTCGACCACGTGCTGGTCGACGAGTACCAGGACACCAACCGGCTGCAATCCTCGATCCTGCTGGCGCTGAAGCCCGGGGGCCATGGGCTGACGGTGGTCGGCGACGACGCCCAGTCGATCTATTCGTTTCGCGCGGCGACCGTGCGCAACATTCTCGACTTTCCCGCTCAGTTCAGTCCGCCGGCCGACATCATCACGCTGGATCGCAATTACCGCTCGACCCAGACCATCCTCGCTGCCGCCAATGGCGTCATCGACCTCGCCCGCGAGCGGTTCACCAAGAACCTGTGGACCGACCGCACCTCGGGCATCAAGCCTCAACTGGTCACCACCCGCGACGAGGCCGACCAGGCCCGCTGCATTGTCGAACGTGTGCTGGAGAACCGCGAAACCGGCACGCTCCTGAAGCAGCAGGCCGTGCTGTTTCGAACCTCCAGCCACAGCGGCCCGCTGGAGGTCGAACTGACCCGGCGCAATATCCCCTTCGTCAAGTTCGGCGGCCTGAAATTCCTTGATGCCGCCCACATCAAGGACATGCTGGCGCTGTTGCGTTTCGTCGAGAACCCGCGCGACCGCGTCGCCGGTTTTCGATTGATGCACCTGATCCCGGGGGTCGGCCCCGCCTCGGCGCAGAAGGTGCTCGATATCATGGCGGCGAGCGCCGATCCGATCGCGGCGCTCGGGCGCGCGCCCGCGCCTCCCCGCGCCGGCGACGACTGGACCCGGTTCACCGGCGCCATCGCCGACATCGGCCGCTCCGGATGGCCGGCCGACATCGAGCGCGCGCGGCTGTGGTATGAGCCGCATCTCGACCGCATCCACGAGGATGCCGAGACCCGCCGCGCAGACCTGATCCAGCTCGAACAGATCGCCGGCGGCTATCCATCGCGCGAGCGCTTCCTCACCGAGCTGACACTCGATCCGCCCGATGCGACCAGCGACCAGGCCGGCGTGCCACTGCTCGACGAGGACTATCTTGTTCTCTCGACCATCCATTCCGCCAAGGGCCAGGAATGGAAATCGGTCTACGTGCTCAACGTGGTCGACGGCTGCATGCCGTCCGACCTCGGCGCCGGAACCAGCGCGGAGCTGGAGGAGGAGCGCCGGTTGCTCTATGTCGCGATGACCCGCGCCAAGGACGACCTGCATCTGATGGTGCCGCAGCGCTTCTTCACCCACGGCCAGAGCGCGCAAGGCGACCGCCACGTCTATGCGTCGCGGACGCGCTTCATTCCGGACCGGCTGCTCCATCTGTTCGAAAAGACGGTCTGGCCGCTGGCGGCGACCGCAGCCGCGGCGCGTTCCGCCAGCAGCGGTCCGCGCATCGACGTCGGCGCCCGCATGCGCGGCATGTGGCGTTGACGCGGAAATCCCTGCTACGGCCGCAGATCCATGTCGATCCGGATGAAATCGCCGCGATAGGTCACCTCCCCCAGATACATCACCGTCCGGTCCGCGGTTGTGAAAACCCGCCTGACCTCGGCTACCGGTGAGTTCAAGGGAACCTGCAACAGTCTTGCGACCTCGAGATCGGCCGTGCCGATCGTCAGCGTCTGCCGCGCGCTGCTGATCGGCGGGTCGCGCATGTCTTTCAGGATCGGAATCACCGTCTCCTTGCGGAAGCGCTTCGGATGCTTGCGGAATATTCGTTCGTCCAGATAGATCGAGATCACGCAATAGGGCCGCTTGTTGCGCGAATGCACCCGCCGCATGAAGACGTAATGCTCGGCCGGCTTGCCATCCTCCGGCATCAAGGGTGCGTCGGTACGGCTTTCGGAGATGTTGATGATTTCAGGCGAAGTGTCGCGGTACACCTCGGCGAGATCCGACAGAGTGGTTTCGACCCGGAGCCAGCGGTCCTGCTTCAGCTGGCCAATGATGAAGGTGCCACGGCCTTGCCGGGCTTGGAGGATCCCGTCGCGGGCCAGCAGATCGACGGCCTGCCGGATCGTGACACGCGAGACGCCGAATTCGGCGGCAAGTTCTTCGTTGGCCGGCAGCCGCAAGCCCTGCGCCCATATCCCGCGAGCGACCCGCTGACGGAAGATGTCAGCGATCTGAGCGTATTTCGGAACATGGCTGTCGGCAATCAGATCCATTTCAGATTCTCGATTTCGAAAGCCGGCGGAAGGCCCGGCGAGACCCACTCTACGACATCACAAGGGCGGCGCCCCGCTCGCCGATCATCAGGCTGCTCGCATTGGTATTGGCCGACGTGATCTGCGGCATCACCGAGGCGTCGATCACGCGCAGTCTTTCGACGCCGCGGACGCGCAGCTGCGGATCGAGCACCGATGTTCCGTCGCTTCCCATCCGGCAGGTGCCGACGCAATGAAACACGGTGCCGCCGGTGGTCCGCGCGAAATCCCACAGCCCGGCGGGAGTTTCGACCGCTTCGCCAGGCACCATCTCGATATCCCAGAGATCCCTGAACGATTTCTGCCGATAGATCTCGCGCAGCATCTGCAGGCCCGCGAGCATGGTCTTGCGGTCGATCTCCTCGGCAAAATAATTCGGCTCGATGCGCGGCTGGTCGAACGGATCGCTGGAGCGGATGGCGAGATGTCCACGCGATGCTCCGTGGCACTGCCAGACCGACGCGGTGAAGCCGGAATAGCTGTGCAGGGGATCACCGGGCTTGTCGACCGACAGCGGCATCACGTTGAACTGGACGTCGGGGCGTCCGCCGACGGCGTATTCGGTGCAGGCGGCGCCGCCGACCTGACCCGCGCCAACGGTCAGAGGACCACTGCCGGCGAACATCCATTGCAACCCCATTTTCGCCAGTTCGACGGGGTTACGCACTTGATCGTTGAGCGAAATCCGCTGCTTCAGCCGCACGATCAGCCGCGCCTGGTAGTGATCCTGCAGATTGCGCCCCACCTCCGGTGAATCGGCCACGACGGGTATGCCGAAGCCACGCAGCAGTCCGGCCGGGCCGATGCCCGAAAGCTGGAGAATCTGCGGCGACTGCAACGCTCCCGCCGACAGGATGACTTCACGGTCGGCTGCCGCGCTGAATGCCTCGTTGCCCTTGATCCATTCGACGCCTGCAGCGACAGGCCCCCGAAACGTCACCTTGCTGACTTGTGCCCCGGTGATGACGGTGAGGTTCGCGCGCTGCAGCGCCGGCGCCAGGAAGGCCGATGCCGAACTGGTGCGCCAGTGCCGGCCGATGCCGAGCTGATAGCTGCCGACGCCGAACGTCGTCTCGCCGTTGAAATCGGGATTGCGTGGCAGGCCGAATTCGACGCCAGCGTCGACCCATGCCCGGGAAGCGACGTTGTTGTTGCGCAGGTCCGACACCTCGAACTCGCCGAGTCCACCGTGATACTGGCTCTCGCCGCCCGGGTAGCGCTCGTAGCGGCGAAAATACGGCAGCAGTTCGCGATAGCTCCAGCCCTTGGCGCCGAACCGCTCCCAATCGTCGAAATCCTCGTGCTGGCCGCGGATGAAGATCAGGCCGTTGATTGACGACGATCCGCCGAGCACCCGGCCGCGCGGCCAGACGATGGCCCGACCGCCCGTGGTCTCGCTCGGCTCGGTCTTGAATAGCCGCGAAAAGCGCTCGTTGTAGATCGTCCGGTAATAGCCGACCGGCAGCTTGAGCCAGAAATTCCGATCGGATCCGCCGGCCTCCAGCAGCAGCACGCGGCAGGACGGATCGGCCGACAACCGGTTCGCGACTACGCAGCCGGCCGATCCGGCGCCGACGATAATGTAGTCATACCCTCGAACCGACATGCAGAACTTCCCGCCTCAGGCTGTCCGGTAGTTTTCGATCGACGACAGATCCGGCGCGAATCCGAGGCCCGGATCGTCGCCCAGCGTCACCATGCCGTCCCGGATGTCGATGACGGGACCACAAAACCGGTCGCGCAACGGATTGTCGTTGGAATCGACCTCCAGCAGCCCTTCGCCTCCGACCCCTGCCAGCAGATGCGCCGATGCCAGAAGACCGATGCCGCCGCCGAGATAATGCGGACAGAACATCTTCCCCGATTTCATGATATCGCCCGCGATGTCGGAACAGACACTCAGGCCGCCCCATTTGGCGATATCGGGTTGAACCACCCGCAACACGTCGCCGCCGAGCGCCTGCTTGAAGCCTGCCCGGCTCGCGATGTTTTCTCCGGCGGCGAGCGGCAGATCGATATGTTGACGTAAGGTCTGCCACTCTTCCCAGGGCCGGTCGGCGCGGATCGGTTCTTCCAGCCATGCGAGGCCGAATTCGCCGAGATGCGGCGCGATCTCCAGCGTCTGCGCCGTCGACCAGGCCTGATTGGCGTCGGCCGCCAGCATGCCGTCGCCGATCAACTGGCGAAGCGCCGCCAGATTGGAACGGTCGGCAGCGAGGTCGAAACCCACCTTCAGCTTCAACGCACGGTGTCCGCGGCTTAATGCCGCCTCGGCCATCTGCCGCGAGCCGGTGGGGTTGATGCCGCTGGCGTAGACCCTGATCCGGCTTCCGTTACCGCCGAGCAGCTTCCACAGCGGCATTTGGCGGCGGCGCGCATGGAGGTCCCAGACCGCAAGGTCTATCCCGGAGATCGCCTGCGCGAATGGTCCGGGTTCGCCCGATTGCAGAGCCAGCACCGAAGTTGCCTGCGTCAGGGCCTCGAACACATCCACGGGATGACTGGCTGCAAAGCCTGCGATCGCCGGCGCCAGGACCTCGTTGACCAGACGCGCGCGATGTTCTGCGCCAACAGCGGGAAAATTGGCCCAGACCTCGCCCCAGCCGACATGGCCGTCCGTATCCTCGACGCGAACGAACACCGCCGGGCGGTCCAGCATCCGGCCGAACGACGTGACGACCGGCGTCGCCAGCGGATAGCGATAGCAGAATGCCTTGACGGTCCGGATGGCGAAGGTCTGCGATGTCATTTCTGGCAATCCGGAACCGCCCGTGCGGACGGCGTGTCGCCGCCTCTTGTATGGTCATCTTACTTATAATATGACTGCGTCCGGATCAACCGCAATTGCCGCTGGATCGAATGCAATGGACGGAAGTGTCGCGAGGCGCTTTTTACTCGGGCTGGCGCCGTGGGTCGGCGCGGTCGCACTCTGGTATGGCGTGCGCTGGAGCGGCTTCGTCAATGAATCGCTGATCCCCGCGCCGCATCAGGTGGCCGCCAAGTTCGTCGAGCTGCTGCTGAAGGAAGGCCTGCTGGTCGACGTCTTCGCCTCGACGCGGCGGGTATTTCTCGGCGTCATGCTCGGCATTGCCGCCGCCGTTCCCGTCGGTTTCCTGCTCGGCTGGTACCGCCCGGCGCGCACCTTCGCCGATCCGATGATCAATTTCTTTCGCGCGCTGCCGCCGATCGCGCTGATCCCGCTGGTAATCGTCTATTTCGGTGTCGATGAAATGGCGAAGCTCGTGATCCTGTTCTACGCCTCGTTCTTTGCCGGCGTGATCGTGATGTATGAGGGCGTCTCGCAGATCACCCCGCTTTACATCCGGGTCGCGCAAACGCTCGGCGCCGGCGAGTTCGAGATCTTCCGGAAAGTCATCATCCCGCTCACCGTGCCGCACATCCTGACCGCGCTCCGCGTCGCACTCGGCGTCGCATGGGCGACCCTGGTGGCGTCCGAACTGATCGCGGCGCAGCGCGGGCTCGGCGCCATGATCCAGAACGCCTCGACCTACTTCCTGCTCGACGTGATCTATGTCGGCATCATCTGCATCGGCTGCATCGCCCTGATCATGGACATGATCCTGCGCCGAATCAGCGCCCGCCTGCTGGTGTGGCAGGAAAGAGCCGTCGCATGAGCACGGCCTCTACGATTCATCGCGCAAGATTCGATCGTGTCTCGCTGGAATTCGCGACCCCGAAGGGCACGCTCAGGGTCGTCGACGATGTCAGCTACGACATCAACGACGGCGACTTCATCGCGGTGATCGGCCCATCCGGCTGCGGCAAGACCACGATGATGAGCATGCTGGCCGGCTTTCAGAAGCCGACCAGCGGCAAGGTGCTGTTCGACGGCCATCCCGTGACGGGGCCGGGACCCGAACGCGGCGTTATCTTTCAGGAGTACGGGGTTTTTCCCTGGCTGACGGTCAAGGACAACATCGCGTTCGGCCTCAAGCTCAAGGCCAATCACGTCCCGGTCGCGGAGCGCGACCAGATCTGCGAGCACTATCTGGCGCTGATGGGCCTGTCGGATTTCGCCAATTCCTACCCGAAGCATCTGTCCGGCGGGATGCGGCAGCGGCTCGCCATCGCGCGAGCCTATGCCGTCAAGCCGCAGTTTCTGCTGATGGACGAGCCGTTCGGCGCACTCGATGCCCAGACCCGGGCCAACATGCAGAACCTTCTGCTCAAGGTACTCGCCACCGAGGGCAAGACCGTCATGCTGATCACGCACTCCGTGGAGGAGGCGATCTACCTCGCTTCGCGCATCGTGGTGGTGACGGCGCGGCCGGCGCGGATCAAGGAGATCATCGAGGTGCCCTTCGCCTATCCGCGCGATGAATCGCTGCAGGAGCGGCCGGAGTTCGGCGAACTGCGAAGCTACATCAGGGAACTGGTGATGAGCGAGTACCGCGCGCAGCAGGCGCAGCTGAGCCCGGCTTCATTCTCGGAATAATCAACCAGGCAACAGGGAGGAGAATACCATGGATCGACGACAATTCCTGACCACCACGGCAGGCGCGGCGCTCGGCGGCTTCGTGGCTTCGGCGCCGGCTATCGCCCAAGCCAAGACCAAAGTCCGGGTCGGCTATCTGCATACGGTCGCCGTCGACGGCCAGATCTGGACCGGCATGGACCGCGGTTCCTTCGACAAGCAGGGTCTCAACCTGGAACTGCGCCAGTTCAACACCGGCCTCGAGATTTTCCAGGCTCTGATCGGCGGCAGCCTCGACGTGCTGTCGACCGGCGCGGTGCTGTCGAACTTCCCGGCGCGCGGACAGGGCAAGGTATTCCTGATCAACGACATCGAGGTGGCGACCGCCCACCTCTGGGTGCGCTCCGATCAGGGCATCAAGTCGTTCGCCGACCTGAAGGGCAAGCGCATCGCCACGGCGACTGGCACCACCGCCCACGTGTTCCTCGACAAGGCGCTGCGCGCCAACAACATCGACCCCAAGGAAGTCGAACTCGTCAACCAGACCATGCCGGCCGCCGTGACCGCGTTCATCTCGGGCGCGGTGCCGGCCGTCGCCCTTTGGGTGCCGTTCAATGTCACCGTGCGCGACAAGGTGCCGGGCGCGATCAAGCTTGCCGACGCCTCGGCCTACTATCCGCAGGCCGCAATCATCGGCGGGTGGGCGGCGGCCAACGATTACTACGAGCCGAACAAGGAAACGTTGGGCAAACTGATCAAGGGCTGGGCCGAGGCCAATGACTACATCGTCGCCAACCCGGCAGAGGCGATGGAAAAACTGCAGAAGGGCCACTACAGCCAGACGCCGCTGGCTGACATCAACGAGTCCTTCAAGGCCCAGAAGATGTTCACGTCGAGCGAATGGAAAAAATACTATACGGACGGCACCGTCACCAACTGGCTGCAGCAGACCACCGACTTCTTCATGGCCAATGCCGGCATCAAGGATTTTACGCCGGCCAGCAAATATTTCGATCCGAGCCTGTACTTGAAGGCGATTTCGTAATCGGAAGCCAGCGAACGGCGGCTTGCCGTCGCCGTTCGCTACACGCCCCGTTCCAGCATGGCCCTGAAATCGGCGCGGGCGCGCTGCGCCTCGCCGCGCGCGGTTTCCGACGCATCGCCGAGACCGAAATAGCCGTGGATCAGGCCGGCGCCATGATGGTATCTCGTGGTGACGCCGGCGGCGGCCAGCGCATCGGCATAGGCCTTGCCTTCATCGCGCAAGGGATCGAACCACGCCGTGCAGACCACGGCTGGTGCGAGCCCGGCATGACTCTTTGCGCGCAGCGGCGAAACCCGCCAATCCACGCCGTGCCCGACGTCGTCGAGATAATGGCCGCAGAACCATTCCATCACCGCGCGCGACAGGAAATAGCCTTCGGCATTATCCGCGCGCGAGGCAAAGCGCGCGTTCTCCGTCGGATCAGCGAAGCCTCCGGCGACATCGGTGACGGGATAGACCAGCAATTGCGCGGCAAGCCCGATCCCTGCATCCCGGCAGGCGATCGCGACCGTCGCCGCCAGATTGCCGCCGGCGCTGTCGCCGGCCACGCCGAGGCGTGCGCTGTCTCCGCCGAATTCGGCGATGCGCGCCAACACGTCGCGCACGGCGGCCAGGGCGTCCTCGAACGCGCCGGGAAAGCACGTTTCCGGCGGACGCCGGTAATCGACCGACACCACCACGGCGCCGGTCTCGATCGCGAGCAGCCGGGCCTGGCGGTCATGGGTTTCGAGATCGCCGGCGACCCAGCCGCCGCCGTGAAAGAACACCACGGTCGGGGATTTCGCATCCGACACGCGGTAGACCCGCGCGGCGAGCTGTCCGGCCGCGCCCTTCACCTCCGCATCGAGGGCGCTCGCGACCGGCGGCGGCGGAACCGCGGCGCGCGCGGCGGCTAGCGCGCGGAGCGCATCGCGGGCGCTTTGCGGCGTCATGGTCTCGGGATCGCGCAGCGGCAGTTTTGGAATGATCTCGGCAATGACAGGATCGAGCGGCGTGATCATGGTGTCCCCCGGGCAGGCGTTTTGCGTCAGCATAGGTTCCGTTCGCCGCGGCTGCAACGCGCCGCCATATCCGCCGCCGCATGGGAGGCCACCGAAAACGACGAATTGAAAAAGGTCGTGGAGAATGCTGGGGTGGCGTTTCGCAAGGCCGCACCAAGCGACCGGCAGGGAGACGACGCCACCATGACGACCGACACCACAACCCGGACACCACCGGAGCAGCCGCCCGAAGCGGAAACGGTTTTCGACACTGTCGTCGTCGGCGCCGGCTTTGCCGGGATGTACATGCTGCATCGGCTGCGCGGGCTCGGCTTTTCGGTGCGGGTATTCGAGGCCGGCAGCGGTGTCGGAGGCACCTGGTACTGGAACCGCTATCCGGGCGCGCGCTGTGACGTCGAGAGCATGCAGTACTCGTTTTCCTTTTCCGAGGAACTGGATCAGGAGTGGAACTGGTCGGAGAAGTATTCACCGCAGGCTGAAATCCTGTCTTACGCCAACCATGTCGCTGATCGCTTCGATCTTCGCCGCGATATCGTGTTCGACACCCGCGTCACAGCGGCGACGTTCGACGAGGGCGAGAATTGCTGGCGTATCGAGACCGATCGCGGCGACAAGGTTCTGGCAAAATTCTGCATCATGGCGGTCGGCTGCCTGTCGGCGCCTAACCGTCCGGCATTCGCGGGCATGGCGGATTTCCACGGGCCGATCTATCACACCGGTGAATGGCCGCATGACGGCGTCGACTTCAGCGGGTTGTGTGTCGGCGTGATCGGCACCGGCTCCTCGGCGATCCAGTCGATCCCGATCATTGCGCAGCAAGCCAAGAGCCTCACGGTATTTCAGCGCACGGCGACATGGTCGGTGCCGGCCCGCAACGAGAACCTGACGCCGGAATATCTGCAGGCCGCCAAGGCCGGCTATCCGGAGTTGCGGGCAAAGGCGCGCGGACGCCCGACCGGGTTCTATTTTCCGTTCAACATGAAGCCGGCGCTGGAGGCCGCCCCCGAAGAGCGCGAACGGCTGTACGAGGAAGCCTGGCAACGCGGCGGCCTGCCGTTTCTCGGCGCCTTTGGCGATCTGCTGTTCGAGAAGGCCGCCAACGACACCATCGCCGATTTCACCCGCCGCAAGATCCGCGAGCTGGTGAAGGACCCCGCCACGGCCGAGCTGCTGTGTCCGGACAACGTTTTGGGCTGCAAGCGGCTTTGCGTCGATACCGCGTATTTCGAAACCTATAATCTGCCGCACGTAAAGCTGGTCGACGTCTCCCGGACACCGATCGAGCGCTTTACCGCCGATGGTATCGAGGTCAATGGCGTCAAATATCCGCTGGATGCCGTGGTCTGTGCCACCGGCTTTGCCGCAATGACCGGATCGTTCGACAGGATTGCGATCACTGGCCGCAATGGTTTGACGCTGGCCGAGAAGTGGCATGCCGGCCCCCGCGCCTATCTCGGGATCGCCTCGGCGGGCTTCCCCAATCTTTTCACCATCACCGGTCCCGGCAGTCCTTCGGTGCTGGCCAGCATGATCCAGGCGATCGAACAGCATGTCGACTGGATGGCCGACTGCATGGCCCACCTGCGCGACATCGGGGCCGCCACCATCGAGCCGGTCCTTGAGGATGAGGACGCCTGGGTCGAGCACGTCACCGACGTCTCGACGGTATCGCTGCGCTCGACCTGCAGTTCCTGGTATGTCGGCACCAACATCCCCGGCCGGCCGCGCGTCTTCATGCCCTATATCGGCGGCTTCCCGGTCTATGTGCAGAAATGCAACGAGGTGATGAGCGGCGGCTTCGAGGGTTTTGTCATCGAAGGCGCTGCGGCCAGCAACGCCGAGCCGAAGGTGCGCCTGACGGAACGCTGGCGGGTGCCGATCGATATCGACGTCATCTCGCCGGCGGCGGTGGCGGCACGGCGGGTGCCGATGGTGTGAGGCACCGGCCCCATCTGCCTATCGAGTAAAACTCCTTACTTCGCTTCGCTCGCCTTGATTCCCGAGCTTTCCACCAGCTTCGCCACCCGTGGCAGGTCGGCGGCGAACAGCCGCGCATGCGCCTCGGGCGTCAACTCGGCTTCGGGGAATGGCAGCGTTCCAAGTTGCGTCAGCTTCTCCAGCAGGACGGGATCCGACAGCGCCTTGCGCAACGCCGCGTTCAGCGCGCCGACAATCTCCTTCGGCGTGCCCTTCGCCACGTAGAGGCCATGCCACATCGTATAGCTGACCTCGGGCATGCCGAGTTCGGCGGTGGTCGGCACGTCCTTCAACTGCTCGAGCCGTTTCGGCGACGTAATGGCAATGCCGTGTAGCGTTCCGGCCTGAATTTGTGGCAGCGCGTTGGTCACCTGATCCCACAGCAGATCGATCTGCCCCGCGAGCAGATCGCCGATCGCCGGAGCCGACCCGCGATAGGCCACGACGGTCGGCTTGAAGCCGAGCACGTTGCCCATCATCACGGCGCACAGATGACTGTTGGTTCCGATGCCGCCATGCGCGAAGTTTGCCTTGTCGCCCTGCGCCTTGATCCAGGCGATATAATCCTTCGGTCCCGCGCCGGGAATCGTCTTGCGGCCGATCAGCACCATCGGCGCATTGTTGACGAGGCCGACCGGCTCGAAGGCGGTGTTCGTATCGTAACGCAGGTTGACGAACAGGCTGGGCGCCGCGAGCAGCGCGACGTGATTGATCAGGATCATGGAACCGTCAGGTGTCGATCGGGCAACGCGGTCATTGGCCAGCGTGCTGCCGCCTCCCACCACGTTCTCGATGATGATGGTCTGGCCGAGCGCGCCCGACATCCGCTCGCCGATCAGCCGGGCGACGGTATCCGTGCCGCCGCCGGCCGCATAGGGCACCACCAGCGTCACGGTCTTGGGGGTGGATTGCGCGTGGACCTGGGTCGAATGCGCGCCCAGCAAAAGGCAGGAGCCCATGAGCGCGAGTCTGAAAAGCCGATTGAGCACGACGGTGTCCTCCCCAAAATCCTCGTTTTGTTATTATGCCGCCTGCGGACGCGCGCTCGTTCGAGACCACGCCCCAGCAAGCAGTGAGCACCGCATGACTTCAGGTCATGCTGATTGCCCATCCGCAAA
Source organism: Bradyrhizobium sp. (assembly GCF_030693485.1). Classification (GTDB taxonomy): domain Bacteria; phylum Pseudomonadota; class Alphaproteobacteria; order Rhizobiales; family Xanthobacteraceae; genus Bradyrhizobium. The sequence goes on from NZ_JAUYAN010000093.1 coordinate 20,135, forward strand.
TCAAACACATCGGTAGCGTAACCCGCAAGAGCGAAGCGGCATCCTGGATCCGCTATCTTGCGACGTTAGCTGGACGAGTTGGCGGTCTCCAGCGATGGACGCTGGCGACGAAGCCAAAAAACCGCGACCGCAGCGGCCAGCATCAGCAGCACGGAAAGCCAGTTGAGCGGTTGCCAGCCCCAGCGATCCTGCAGAAAGCCCGCCATGAAGCTCGAAATGGCAGTGGTGCTGAACACGAGCAGGTCGTTGAGCGCCTGAGCCTTGCCGCGCTCATTCGGACGATAACATGTCGTCACCAGCGTGGTCGCCCCGACAAACAGGAAATTCCAGCCGACGCCGTTGACGGCAAGTGCGATCCGGAAATTCCACTCGGCTGTGCCGCTGAGCGCCGCCGCGACCCCCGCCAGCATGAGCGCGATGCCCCAGGCCATCACCGTCGTCGTGCCATACCGGTTGATCAGATTGCCGGTGAAGAAAGACGGCACGAACATGCCCAGGACATGCAGGAAGATGACCCAATGGGCCTCGGCGTGCGGATAGCCGCAGCCGACGATGGCCAGCGGCGACGCGCTCATGAGAAAGGACATCGTGCCGAACGCCAGCATGCCGGCGATCGCCGACGCGATAAAGCGCGGCTGGCTGGCAATCTCCCACAGCGGGCGTGGCGGCGCGGAATCAACCTGGCCTGCCGACGAGATGGTCGGCACGATCGGCGGGAAGGTGATGAAGGACATGATCGTGAAGACGATGGCGTGCAGGCAGATGATGGCGGCATAGGTCGCAAGATAAAGCGGCATGGTCAGGTCGTGCGTCACCCGCACGACGCTGGGGCCGATCACGGCGGCCGCCACGCCACCGGCGGTCACCCACGAAATCGCCTTGGCACGGTAGTGAACCGGGACCAGTTCGGCCGCAGCGAAGCGATACATCTGAAGGCAGGCCACCGCGTAGCCGAGGACGAGGCCCCCGGCGCACATGACGAGAAAATTGCCGGTATAGAGTCCGAGGCACATCACGGTTGCGCCCGCCATCCCGAACAGCGAGCCGACGCGAAACCCGATGCTGCGGCCGACCCTCTGCATCAGCAGCGCAGCCGGAAAGACCCAGATCATCACACCGATGTGCTGCATCGTGACCGGCAAATTGGCGAGATCGGGGCGATGATAAAAGGTGATGACGGAGAGCCCCGTCGCCGCGAACATCATGGTGTTGCAGGACTGGCCGACGGCCTGACAGGCTGCGAGCAGCAGGAGATTGCGGTGGGCGCGCCGGTCCAGGCTCTGCGCCGGATCGTCGTCCGGCTTCAGCCTCGACTGGGGGTTAAGTGCATCCATTCTTGTTCTTGCCCACGACCTCGGGAGGCGCCGCCCCGGACCGGAGCCCGGGAGGCGAGACGGCACGTTCTAGGAAAAACGGCCCTTCCTCAAGCCTGATGTGGAAGATTTTGGCTGCCCTCGCCTGATCCTGTGGAACGGAAGCCCCGTTCGCGTTGATGGCATGCGGAAATCGCGTAAGCTGTGGACACGGCCGGGGTATCAAATGTCAGACGATCTGAAGTTCACGGTCCAGCGGCCACCGGCCTACGGCGAATTGACGGACGTCCTGCCCGGACTGTTCTGGGTGCGGCTGCCGGTGCCGACGCCACCCAATCACGTCAATTGCTGGCTGCTCGACAACGGCACCGGATGGACGCTGGTCGACTGCGGCATGAACACCGACGACATTTTCGAGATCTGGGACGGACTGTGGCGGGGATTGCTGCGCAACCGTCCGTTGCAGAACCTCACCTTCACACATGCGCATCTCGATCACTTCGGCCTGGCCAGTTATCTGGTGAAGGAATCAAAATGCACGGTACGCCTGCCATTGGCCGAGTGGCTCAATGGCTGGAAAATGTGGCATGAGCGCGAGGAGGCCCCGGACGAGCAATTTGCCTCGTTCATGCGGCAGAATGGCGCTTCGGACGACGACGCTACGGCAATCCTGGCAGCCCAGCGCCGGTCGAAATACCTCGGCCTGCGGCCGCCGCGCCAATTCATCCGTATCCGGGACGGCGACCTGATCGGCATGGGACAACGCGAGTGGCGGGTGATCACCGCAGGCGGGCATTCGCCCGAACATGCCTCGTTCCATTGCGAGAACGACAAAATCCTGATCACGGGCGACCAGGTCCTGTCGCACATGGCGCCATCGGTGATGGTGCCCCCGGCGCAGCCGGAGGCCAACCCGATGAAGGAGTATCTCGATTCGCTAACGCGACTCGAAGCGTTGCCGGCGGATACGCTGGTGCTGCCGTCGCACGGCCTGCCGTTTCGCGGGCTGCCTACGCGGCTGGCTCAGTTGCGCGCGCATCATCTGGCCCGGCTCGACGACGTGGCGTCCGTTGTCACCGGACAAACCACCGCGTTTGCGGTCGCGCAGGAGGTGTTCTCGCGTGCGCTCTACGACAACCCGCGCCAGGCATTCGGCGAGTCGCTTGCCCATCTCAACATGCTTGCATCGATCGGCAGACTGACACGTGACGTCAGCGCCATGGGCGTGATCTCCTTCACGCCAGTGTGAGAGTTCGACAAACGCGCGCGTCAAATCTTCAATTTCCGTCACGGTCCTTGGCGGCGGAACTTCGACAACCCTGATTCGGATTCTCCCACCGCGGGATTGATCGCCAATGAAGATCCGGCGACGCCTCCGGCTTCATAGGCCGTCATCGACACCGTGCGGCCGGTGCTGCGCGCCGCCCGTAAATTCAAGCCGAGCTTGCCGAACTCGTCATCGACGATCGAGGTCTTGAGCACGACCAGCCCGCGTCCGGTGCTTTGATTTACCTGATCGCGGGCGGCCTTCATCGCGACCAGCTTCTCCGCGATGGACGCGACCATGCCCAGCGCGAACGAGGCGTTGGCCAGGTGCCGGTCATTGTGCCGGAAGCGGGCATAGCCGGCCGTGGTCTTGTAGCGACCGAGTTCGGAGCGGACGGAAGCGTCGATCAATTCGGCCAGATAGTGCGCGACTTCGATATCCGAGCGAAGGCCGAAGAAAACATAGCGGCTCTGGCCCGCCTGATTCTTCTCGCGCCAGACCCGGCAATCGCAGAAAAACGCGACGGCGCCGACGCAGTCGTCGAGCGGGATTCGCTTCTTGCGGAAGGTTTCGTACTCCCGCCGCTCGCAGGGCGCCTCGCGAATATCGATGTCGGTCAGCGACAGGTCGTAGCGATCGAGCATCTCGGCGACCTTGGCGGCGGCGGACAGCGCCTCGTCCTCGGTGCAGCCATTGTCGATGGTCTTGGCGCGCAAAGCCTGGATGCGCGTCTTGAGCTTGTCGAGTTCGGCGAGATTGGGATGCTGGTTCACTGATAGGCTACCTCTAAAGTCGGGTCCGCAATTCCTACCAGCCTGCCCGACGAATGCTCAAGCCCGCCTCTAGCGCCATCCCTCGCTTGCCGAAAAATAATCGTGGAGCAAATCGGCGGCCTTGCGGTGACCTTCTCTATTCCAATGGGCGTCGCCGGGGAAGAAGTCCTCGGCGGACATGACCGCACCGGCGTCGATGCAATCCAGACCCAAATCCTTGCAGCGCCCGGCGACCGCCCTGCGCAGGCCCCCGTTGGCGAGGATCTCGGGAATCCTCGGCCACAGAGCGGGAGCGAGATGGGGGACCCTTACCGCCCCGGCGTAGAAGTTCTGCGGTATCAACATGACAACGAGCCGGCCCCCTCTTTCGCGAGCCAGACCGGCGATGTTCACGAGGCTGTCAAAGGCCCGCTGGGAGAACTCGTTGAACGAGCCAAACTCCAGTGAATCGGAGTTATAGGCGTTTGGCAGCACGGCATCCTTTTCAAACAGATACTTCCTGTAGGCGGTATGGTTCAGCGTCACCGCGAACAGGCGGGCGGTCTGGGATATCCCGACCAGCGTACGCAAGCCCGGTATTCGATAGGGCGCCGAACTCGTAATCTGTCCATTTTCTGTCGTACGGTATGGCAGATCGAGCGTCAGGCTCTGCCTGTCAAACCGGGTCTCTCGCACATCGGGTTCGAGATCATTGCCGAGGTATAGCCCGACAACGATGAATTTCGGTCTCAAGTCCGGATGCTTCCGCAGGAAGTATTCGTAATGCTCCGGCTGAAAACCGTCGTTGCGTCCAACCGACACGACATGCGCCGGATCGATTCTGCCCTTCAGCCGGCTCGAAAACAGATTGGTGTAACGCTCGCTTACCTCGACGCCGTGGCCGAAGGCAAAGGAGTCTCCCATGAACGCGAACTCGACATCGGCAAACCTGAATTCGAAATCTTCCCTGTAGCCTCCGGAGTTGGTTCGAATCGTGACGTCAAACTCAGAGGTCCGCCAGCGATGGTTGAGGTTGCCCCGGACCGCCGTAACCCGTCCGCCGGAAACCAGCCGGTCTTCGTAGATCGGCAAGGACGCAGCGGGCTTCAGCCATTCCAGCGCCAGAAAGGATGCCGCCTCGCAAAGCATCATCGTAATGGCGGCAACGATCAGAACGGTACGACCGCTGCGCCGCAGGATTGCCAAGGGGTTCAAGACTCGTATTCCCCAAAAGTTATGAAGTTCGGCAGGGTGGCCATGCCAGGCCTGCGCAGCTAATGGCCGTTCACGCCCGACCGGGTGATTTTAGCCGGGATGCCGGTAACCATGTCGTTGGCGTTCACATCTTGCAGGACGACGGCTCCGGCGCCCACGACGGCCCCGCTGCCGATCCTTATTTGCTCGCGGATCACCGCACCCTGGGCGATGAAGGCGCCATCGCCGACCTCGACATTCCCGGCAATGTTGGCGCCGGGACCGATAGTGCAGTATTTGCCGATCCGGTCGTCGTGGCCAATCAGCGCGCCGCGCTTGACGAGCGAATAATCCCCGAGAACGGCATTGGACCCGATGACCGCTCCCGCGTCCACGATGCATCCCGAGCCGACATGCGCACGCCGGGACACATTGGAAAACGGATGAACCAGCGAGGCAAACGGATAATCTCGCGACCGCATGAGGTCGATGAAAGCACGCCGCTGCGTGGTCACGATGGCGCACACGACTTCGCAGTCGGCTGGACCGAATGGAAGGTCGTCAACCCAGAAAACCGGAAGCCCTTCAATGGTGGCGCTGGGATCCGGCCGCGTCAGGCTGTTGACGAAACCAAGCGGCGAAAAATCGCCGATAGCTTCCGCTATCTCGAGAGCTTCGACGGCAGAGGTGCCATCGCCCAGCAGTAAAAGCGGCCGAACCTTCAGGGCAACCCGCATGCTCAAAAATCCAGTTTCGGCAGAAGCGTAGGCCGACTTTGATAATCGGGTTTATAGACAGATACTTATAGGATACGAGTGGCGGAGGGAGAGGAACTGGGTTCGAACCTTCTCCGCGTGGGCCAGCGTAGGTGAAGGTCGCGTAGCGTACAATGCCCCTAACCCTACCGCCAAGGTCTGCCTGTGTGGCGATCGCCGCTGGGACGCCCGCTAGCGCTTGCCGAGGACCAACCCACGGCCACTGTTGAAATCCGCTCTGAGGCCGCAATTTGCGCCCACGATCGGATCTAGACACCCTCGTCAAACCTGCCCCAACTTCTCCTAAGATTGTATGTATATTAGACACAAACTTCGGTTGTTCTCCTACGTGCTTACTGCTTTAGTAGCATCACTCCGTGCGCTCGCGGCATTATGAGAAATAGTTTCCGGCAGACGCCGGGTTATACGAAGGAACGGTACGGAGATTTTGCGCTGCGCGGTCATGCTGGGGAAGCCTCATGCACCGGGAGCCATGGATTCATTTTTGTGGGCCGAAGGACCTTGTGGCGAGGCAAGCCATCCTCGACAGTCTGTCGAGCCACGGTGTTGTCACTCGATCGCTTGATGTCAATGCACCGTCGGACGAAGGTATCGTCTGTTTTTCCAGCATCGATGACGCTCTGTACGAGTTGGTGCGCGAACTCAGCCACAACCGGGACAAGCGCGTGTTGGCGGTGCCGGTCGCCGGCGCACAACTGGACAGTGCGCAGGCCTGGCGCCTCATGCTCGCTGGCGCGTCGGACGTTTTTCGCTGGTCATCGGCATCCGAAATGGCCGAGCGGGTCAAGGCGCGCTTCGACCGCTGGCGCGCGGTCGATGAGTTGCTGCAGTCGCCGACCGTTCAGAAAAACCTGATCGGCGGCAGCCCAGCATGGCGATCCGCCCTGCGACAAATTGTCGAAGTCGCGCGGTTTACCGACGCCGCAGTGCTCCTGATGGGGGAAAGCGGTACCGGCAAGGAATTAATCGGGCGGCTGGTCCACGAACTCGACCCGAAGGTGTCGGGCAGCGAACTCGTGATCGTCGACTGCACCACGATCGCCCCTGAATTGTCCGGCAGTGAATTTTTCGGCCATGAGCGCGGCGCCTTCACCGGCGCGGTCGGGGCTCGTGACGGCGCGTTTGCGGACGCGCATGGCGGCACGCTGTTTCTCGACGAGGTCGGCGAATTGCCGCTCGCCTTGCAGGCACAGTTGCTGCGCGTCGTGCAGGAAGGCACCTACAAGCGGGTCGGCAGCAATGCGTGGCAGCGCAGCCAGTTCCGCCTGGTTTCCGCGACCAACAGAAACCTGCTGCAGAGCATCGAGAACGGTCATTTCCGACACGATCTGTACCACCGCATCGGAGGCTGGATTTTTCGGGTGCCGCCGCTGCACGAAAGACGCGAAGACATTGTGCCGCTGGCGCGCCATTTCCTGGCGACGTTTCTGCCCGGTCTCGCAGAAGCGGATTTCGATCTCCCGGTGCGGGAATATCTGCTCAACCGCGCCTACCCCGGCAATGTGCGTGACTTGCGTCAGCTGATCGCGCGCATCAGCAGCCGACATGTCGGCCCGGGGCCGATCACAATTGGCGACCTGCCCGACGACGAGCATCCGGCGAACGCGCCCGAGAAAGAGAGCTGGCGCGTTCCGGAATTCGAACGCTCGATCGCGCAAGCCCTTTCGCTGGGGATCGGCCTGAAGGAAATCAGCCAGGCCGCGGCCGAGACCGCTACCCGCATCGCCATGCAGGAGGAGAACGGCAATCTGCGCAACGCCGCGCGCCGGCTCGGCGTCACCGACCGCGCCTTGCAGATGCGCCGCGCGGCGCGGCGCCAGCACAATGGCGGCACCTGATCAGGCGCTGAAGTGCTGGTGGTCCCAGGGATCGCGGTACTCGGCTTGCAGCGGCGCCGGCCGTGATGGCGTTTCCGGAATCGCCAGCGGTTGTTCCCGCCGCCGCGAGATCAGCCGCAGAAAGTTGCCGCCGAGGATCAATTGCTCATCCGCCGGCGACAGCCCGAGCAGGCGAACCTTCTCCAGTTCCACGCCGGGATGCAGCCACGGCCCGTCGGAGCCGAACAGAATCTTGCGCGCGCCGGCTCGCGCCACCGCCTGCTCAAGCAGCTCGAAGCGGCGGACCCCCGACGTGTCGGTATAGACGTTGGGGTGACGCACCAGATAGTCGATCAGGCTGTGCTGCGCGCGCCAGTCGTCGGAAAAACTTCCCATATGCGGGATGATGAACGCCACGTCGGGATACTCGGTGGCGATGAGCTCCATGATCGAGACTTCGCCGGTCGGATCATAGAGAACGGGTATCGCAAAGGCACGCGCGGCCTCGCATATCTCGCGCGTCAGCCGCGCGTCGTGGCGATGCACCTTGATGCCGACGAAACCATATTGCTGGACCGCGACCTGCACCATTTCGCGCACCCGGCCGCGATCCCTGCTAGCATGGACAAAGGCCAGGCCATAGAATCGGTTCGGCCGACTGGCGACGATCCGCGCCACCTCGCGGTTTGCGATCGCATAGTCCGAATGAAATGCCGCAAAAATCGCGGTGCGGTTGATATCGGCCGCGGCGGCCCAGCGCATGTATTTTTCGAGGGGCGCCGAGGTATCCCAGGGACCGGTCAGGCCATCGCCCTTTCCGGCGTGACAATGACAATCGATAATCATGGCGGCCACTACTTTGATCGCAACTTGGTCACGTCAGGGCGGACAGGAGCCGACGAAATCTGCTGGAACCGCCAGTCCGTTCAAGTCGAGCACAAATTGCTCGTAGCAATGGGCGTTCACGAAGTTTCCGGTGTCGGAGATGAATGCAAAATAGATATGGACGGTTTCGTGCAGAAGAGTTGAGGCTTGAAAGTCAAGACTTTGAACGCTGTTGGCGTCATCCCTCCAGAATGGTCTGCACAATACGATCCTGGAGATTCCCCCACAGGTAAATGCGACCTCACCCGCGCAACCTTCGACCGTGCAGGTTCTTCCGCCGGCACCGTTGAGGGTGACGGTGGCGGGGGCCGCCGGTCCCAAACACGTATATTTCATCCAGCCGTCGGCCAGGCTTTGCCGGGCGCCGCGGAGCCGGCGGATCACGGTAAGAACGGTGCGGGCGCTGCTTTGGGTCCAGATATTGCGATCGCCGGTATTCATACCGAACCGGCGTTGGAACGCTTGCCTTACTGCGTTCGAAACAACCGGAGCGGCGGGCGCCGCCCCACCGCGAATGCTGTTGCGCGCCGTTTGCAGTTGATTGATCGCGTTGTCCAGCAGTTCGATCGCCCGCGCATTGGCGCGTCTAATCACCCCAACCGGATCGGGGCCGGTGATCGCCGCGATGGCCGCACCAGGCGGGTGACAACTCACGAAACTGGCGCGTACCGGTCTCGGCGCGCGAGTTGGTGAATCGAACCCGATCTCGCTCTCGAGGCCGCGCCGAGGCGTTGCCGGCCCGCGAATAAGTCGCTTACCTCGCGAGGGTTGGGCGTAGACGATTCGGCCTGCTCCGCCTCCCGACTCGAACTCACCTAACGGGCTTTCCGCCTCGAACTCGAAGAGTTCATCCGAACCTGCCGGCTCCATTGCATCGGGCGCGTCATCGAACGCCTGCTGTCCGTGACCCGAACAGTGGGCACAGATTGCGGGCTCGGCGGTCGGCCCCTCCGGCGGCGCATCGTTTGGCGCCCAGCCGCTCCAGGGGATGATCGGAAACCCCGTCCGAATGCGCCGGCGAACCGCCCAGCGCCGCTGCGTCGAAGCTGGCCGCTGCGGCTGCGACGGTCGTGCCGGCCGTGACGGCCGTGACGGCTGCCTCATGGGTGGCCGTCCGCGGCTGGAATATTCCGATTCCCATTCGGTTTCTCCGGCACCAAATTGGACCTCTTGCGCCGTCAACTCCCCGCTCCACGGAATGGTTTCGAACTCGAAATATGAAGTCATGATGCCCTCCCCGTTAGTTGTTGAGTGGAATGATCAAGTGCCATCGCACGGCCGATCGCCTCGACAGCGCGGTCGATATCTGAAAATCCATGCAGGGCAGTGATGAGGAACGCGACACACGTCCCTAACTCACGACAGCGCCGCATCAGCACCGTGCGGATACCGAGGCGAAGCAGACGTTGATACAGGATATCTGCTGCGATGCCGGCCGGCCGCAATGTCTGTACAGGAAACAGACCTCCATCAACCCCGAGGCCAATCGCATGCAGTCCCGCATGAAAGCGATGCACGAGCTGCGCAAGATGTCGCCGCAGGCGGCCGCCAACCGCGCTATTGATCACCAAAGCGTGCTCAGCGGCGTGAAGGGCTGCAAGTGACGGCGGACTGCAATGGACGCGGGTTGCGCTTTGCTCTTCAAAACACCGGATCAGGCTCGCGCTGCCGGCAAGCATGGCCATCGGCGACCCGAAGCCCTTCGCCAGCGAACTGCCCACGATGACATCAGGCGATTTGACGCCCTGCCATCTTAACGATCCGCCGCCTTGCCTTCCCAGGACGCCGAGGGCTTGCGTATCGTCGAGCACGACGTAGCCGTTGTGTGGGGCGACGCACTGCAGGAATTCCGTCACCGGCGCGGGACCTCCGCAGCTCGGGCAGAAGCCGTCGGCGACGATGATCGGGCGGCGCTTGGTACCCCTGTCCTGTTCGATCAGGGCCCGGAGCCTCGTCGCGTCGCGATGCTGAAATTCGCGCACGGGTACGCCGTGCAGTGCCGCCCGCTCGACGCCCCATCGCGCAATGGCATAGGTTCCCTCGTCCATGTAGATCCTCACTCGGTCACGTGCGAGCAATCCAAAAAGGTCCCAGAACAGGTGGAGCGTCGAGGTAAGCGGCGTCGCGCGCTCGCAGCCCACCAGCACGGCGAACCTGCCGGCGATGGCGGCACTGCCCGGCGCCGGCTCCAGTGCCGCGGGCTTGCCCGTCGTGAGCCCCGGCCAGGGGCGCAACGACGGACCTTGGTGGCGCAGCCCGAGATAGAGCGCCGACGTGAAGTCGAGCACGGCCACCGCATTTCACCGTGACCGCTGCATCGCCAGCCGCTTCTGCAGGTGCACGGCCGGCATGTTGTAGTCGACGGTATCGGGATTGGTCAGGTCGATACCCGTCGCGGTGCGATAGGCGTGGATGTAGCCCTGGATCTCCGGCCGCCAGTAACGCGCCCAGTTCTTGGCATGGTTCTCGTCGTTGAGATCGATCCAGTCGCCGTAACGAATCGAGAGCAGTATCTGTTCGCCAAACGTCGCCAGATCGTGGAAGTGCGTCACGGTGACGTCCGACCAGCCTTGCAGTGTCTTCATGGTATCGACCTGCGGCATCCATGCTTCGGTGTAGGGCACCATCGGACGGCTTTGCAGGAAGTCACGCATCTCCGGCCGCGCCAGCAACCACTGCTGCACCAGCATTTCAACGCGCGCAGCCCAGGGCAGATCGCCGAACTGATTGTGGGCCCCCTGCGCCAAGAGGAGATGGACCTCCTTCAAGGCATTGAGCAGCGGGAATCCGTCGGCGATGACGGTGGTGTCGTTGTCCTCCTTGTAGAAGACCGTGCACATGTGCAGCAGATTGTGGAAGCCCTCGAGAAACTTCGAACGGCTGTCCGCCGGACGCATCGCCTGCATGGCTTTTCCGCGCAGCGTGATGCCATACTCATGATCGTACTCGGCACCGCGACGATTCACCGTCAGCCGGTTCTGTTCGTCCTGGACATAACCCCAGAGCAGATTGTTCAACGGCCGCAGCGGATCGATCGTTACATGCGCGAGCGGATCGCGATCGCTGAGGCTGCGTACGTTCTGGAAACGCCGGCTGACGGCATTTATCGACTGAACCAGCATAGCTTCCTCGTGCCAGTACGACCAGATCAGCTCGATCAGGCAGACGCAATCGGCACGCGGTGTCAGCACGTTGGTGCAGAACACGCTGTTGCTGCTCACATAGCCAGGAAATGCGGTGCCCACGACGCGTTCGATATAGGGCAAACGATTCGTGCCGAGGAAGTTCGTAAGCGTGGACATGACCTGCCCGACGGGGATGCCGGTCCGCGCGCTCTCTTCCTCAGCCGTCGTGATAGGATTTTGTAACGCGTCGGTGGCCCGTAACGCGACGCCGCAATTCCACAGCAGGAATATCTCGGTGGCGGTCTTCAGCAGTTCATAGGCGGCCATGCCGTGCATCGGCAGTTGTTTCGCCAGAGCAGACTTCTCCTTCAGGAGATCGACGCCCGGATGGCGCTCGCAGGCATCCACGGGAATCGCCATCCTCCCGGGGTCGCCGCACAAGACCTGCTCGATGAAGCCCTGGTAGCCCCGAAGCCCGCCGGGTCCTTTTCCGATGCCGCCAAATGAAATCGCCTTTTCATGCGCGCGGATGGCGGCCCATAGACCGAGATCCGGCGTCGGTATCGAAGCGGAACGCTGCAAGGTGACACCGATCTGGCCGTTGACCGGCCGCGCCTGTGCGGGAATCAGAATGAAGCTGGACCTGGCGGTGATAGACGGGCTGTTCGCCTCTGCAATGTTCACCGAGAGTTCGATCGATCCGTTTCCCCCGGTCGTGAGCAGCACGATCTCATCGGGACAATCCGGCATTGCCGCCAGGACTCCCTGGTTCGTTCCGAATCTGATCACCGTTGGATTCTTTAGTTTGCGATTATAGTCGGCGCGAAGCCTGATTGGCGTGCCGGCTTCCACGGCGGTGCATCTCTCAACTTCGCTATGCCCGCCTGCAGTGCCGTTCGGGATCAGGCAGGTGAGACGCAATCCCACGTCGAGCTGGAAATTTACCCGCGTCGTCGCCCCCTCTTCAACCTGCACCCTCTCTCCCTTGGGAGTGAAGGCTCCGCAGCTTGCCCAGTAATAGCCGGGCCGGAGGCCCTCGATCGCATAGTATCCGTTCGCGTCGGTGTGGGCCGACCCGGCCAGATGATCTGACGGACCTCTGAGCGCCGTGTCGCTCGGCCCATAGAGATCGATGCGGGCATCAACCACCGGAGCGTGCGTCTCCTTCTTTGGCCCGACGTCGGTCACCACGCCTGCCACCATCCCGAATACGATCCTGTTGGTTTCACTCGTCATCTCATCCTCCATCGGTGGTCGTTAAGTTGCGACGCTGCGCATGGCCGGCACTGCTGCGCAGAGTTCGGACGTGTTCACGGTGACGCGAACCGTCCAATAGGTGAGCAATTTAGACAGAAGCGCGCTCTCGTCTTCCGGGGTGATTGCGCCGTCTGCCCGCGCCTGGCCGATGACGGCAAACACCAGTATCGGAGAAGCGCGGTACATCTCCGGCGGATTGGCGCCCCACTCCCGGTAAAGCGCGCTGAGCCGCGCTGGCTGACGTTGCGCTACGTCCATCACTTCGACCAGCGAGCGACCGCGCAGCGCCCTCGGGCGATGATTGGTCAACACCGACACGAAAGCAGGCATGCTCTCCATCAGCTGGGAGAGCAGGTTTTGCGTCTCCGTAGCCAGTCCAACCGGCGGGTAGTACGACTCCCACAACGCCGCCAGCCGCCGCCATTGCGGATGCGGAAAGAGCGCCTCGCCGATTGCGGCACTGAGCCTCACCCGGATCCAGGGAATCGGATGCGGATCATCGACGTTGAGACGGAAAACAAACGGCCTCGGGAGGCTGACCACGCTGATCAGCCCGATGGTGGAGGCGATGCCGACACGGGCAACCGACCAGAAATCCGCGATGATCTCCGAGATCCAGCGCTCCCACATCTGCCAGGACAGGCGGCTGCCGGCGGAGCCGCGCTGCAGGCCTTTCAGAATCACCCGCAGCGAATTGACGAGGTCGAGCAGAGCCGCAGCCTGGTGCCCGATTTCATGCACCAGCGACGACGCGATTCCGGTGCCGACCATGCGCTCGCGCGGCACCCGTATTACGGCAACGGGATTCTGCCCGCCGCCCGGCAGGCGCGTGCGGGCGCGCCGGATCGCGGCGCCGATGTCTCGATCGAGATAGCAAATCACTGGCGGCGCCTCGTAATAGCCCGGCAGCTCCAGCGCATCGGCGGCGACGACATCGAGACCACCCAGCCACACGCCGGTCTCGTTCTCGCTGCGTTGCGTAATGACATCTGAAAACAAGTCGAACTGGGTCAGCACGACGTTGAATTTGAGACGCAGCATTGTAAACCGGCGTTGCGCCTCTTCCGGTGTCGCGGCATTGCTCGAGGGATGCTGCAGCCAGCCCAGGAATTGTTGTATTAGACGCCGCAGCTGGCGGCGGCCGACAATCAAGTGCCTGTCGATCGCGGACTGCGCACGGGGAAGAAGCGCAGCCGCTGGCAGCATCGTCTCCTGCAATGCGAACGACTTGACCTTCGCCAGCCGCGTCATCAGGGAGCGCGTCTCGTGCAGCAGCATCGCTCTTGTGTAGGAATCGAGTGCCATCGCTTGCTCATGCGCCTTGCAGGACGATCTTGTTGCCGCGGCGGTACCAAACCCCGCTCTGGCCGGGAGCGCCGGAACGAGCCACAGGGTTTGAGATACCTCCCGCCTGCAGCAGCCCGGGCGCCGCCGTTCGCGCCGCCTTGACGAACGCGGAGCGGGCCACCGCCCTTGGGTCCGCCCCCGTCGGCGCCGAAACCGCGTTCTTGACGGTGTCGGCAGCGAGTCGAACGAACTGCCTGGCACCCTCGAATTCGCTATCCTCCTGATTGACGGCTTCGTACTCCTGCCCGAGCGCGCTGGTCCCGAACGCGGTCAGTCCCTTGGCGATCGAAGGCCCAAGACGCCCGCCGATGCGCGAGCCGATGGCATCGCTGATGACTGGCACGGCCTGCAGCGCCGCGTTCCTTGCCGAGGATTTCAGGATCCCGCCAAGTTGCTGCCCGAGAGGCGACCTGATCGCTGAGCCGAGCGCACCACCTGCTTTCCGGATCAGATCTCCGATGAAATGGTTGAGCTCCTGCTCGTCCCTGATCTCAAGCAGCTCGCCGGCAAGCTCCATCTGCTCGCCTTCGTTGAATACCTCTTGCAGCTCGCCGGAAAATTCGAACTCATCGGATTCGAATTGTCCGGACTCCATACTGGTCTCGAGCTGGATGCGATCGATGTCGTGCATGATATCCTCCGTGCTTCGCCTGGGTGCGCATCGTTGCCGGCGGCTGCCGGGCAGCCGCTAGCAATTTTCGACAATGATCTTGTTCGGACCGATGCGCCGCCAGCGGCCGCTACGCGGCCGTGCGGTTCCTACGGAATTCGATCGCATCGGCGACATCGACGATGGCGAACTGTTCAGCAGTCCCGGCGCATGACGCTGTGCCGCCGCGGCGATGGCCGATCGCGCGATCGCAACCGGGTTACCCCCCGGTAAGGAGGCGGCATTTTGCACGGCTTCTGTTGCAAAGCGTGCGAACTGTTTGGCCGCTTCGAACTCACGGTCCTCCTGACTCAATCCTTCGAGCTCCATCTCGAACAGGTTGCCGGCCATCGAACCGAGCTTGCTTCCAATTGATGCGCCAACGGGACCCCCGAAAAACGTACCCGCGACGCCGCCGGCAATTGGCAGTGCCTTCTTCAGCACGCCTTTCAGCATGCCTCCGACGGCCTTGCCGGCCGTCGAGCCTGCAAACGCCCTCACCTTCTTGAAGACGTTGCCGAGGAACTGATCCAGCTCCTGCTCGTCTCGAACTTCGAGCAGTTCGGCAGCGAGCTCCATGAGTTCGCCCTCGCCGACCATTTCGCCCGTGGCCTCGCCAGACCACTCGAATTGCTCGGACTCGAACATCTCCATTTCGGGGTTGTACTCACTGAGCGGATTCTGCATTTCGTCCTCCACGGGGTTGGCTAGCCGGATGCAGGGACCCGCATGCGATTGGCATGCGATCACCCTCAGCGCAGCTACAGCAACGCGCGTGCCAATCGCAAAAATCGTGGTTTTTCAGAAGTATTGGGATCGGCGCGGGTTTTGCGGGCGAAGTTCGCTTCGCTCAAATCAGGCGCCATGAGCGCGCGGAAGAAGTTGTCTTCGTCGGCGCGGTGGCATTGCAGGCGAGCTGAACGCAAATGCTGGAAGGAGAGAAGAATTTCCGACGCTTTGGCTATAAGCGCTTTCTTGGCTGCTGCGGCCCACAGCAAGACCCGCCTTCAACGTCAAGTCCGCTTCGTTCCAATTAGCAAGCATCGTCACCATCGGATTCGACCGGTATCGGCGCGGGTTCCGATCGTCGCGGATGCGGTGTTATGGAAGAACTAGGCCACTGGCGAGACGCCGAGCCAATATTCCCTCCGGCTTTGACCAGACAGCGTTCACCGCTACTGATGGTAACCACTCCAGCTATGGCCCAATAGCCGACCATCGGGCGGGATCGCTCCCGCAGTTAATTATCGCTGGCACTACCCAGACCGTTAGGTCCGGGTTCTCTGTGCCAAGCTCGCTGGACGCCCAAGAACGGCGAACTAGCCTCCCGCGCCGATTACGCCGGTCGCGTTGATCTCCACCTTGAGCGGGGGGATGGCCTTCGGCGAGCCAACGCGCTTTACCTCGATCAAGGTTGAGCAGGGAAAGTCGCCGGTGAAGAACTCCCGGCGGGCGCGCCACACCTCGGTGTTTTCATCGAGATTGGTGACGTACACCGTGATAGACATGATGTCATTCATCTTGCCGCCCGCGGCCTCCAGCAGATCCTTGAACTTCTGGAAGATCGACCTGGTCTGAATGTACATGTCGTCGCCTGGATGCTCCCCTTTAGGTCCCGAGCCGGTCATCCCTGCGATGTGGAAATATCCGTTTGCTACTTTCATGTTGGACCAAGTCTGCGGTGGCGCCTCCGCCACCTTGGGCGATCGGATAGTTTTCATGCTCAAGGGTCTCCTCCTGTGAAACGGATTCGAAGCGAACGGGGATGCCATGTCGTCTAGACTTTTCCGTCCAAACAGTTCGTGGCGGATGTCCTCCCAACGCGCAACGCGCGAGCGGATCGTACCACGCGCACCGCGATGGTAAACGGGGCCGAGTTTGGGTGCGCGCAGTGATTGACGGCGGAATATCGGCCTTGGGGCACTAGCTGCGGGCGACCCCGCGGCTCGTGCAGAGAATAGAGGACTGGGGCCAAGTTGGCGGAGAGAGTGGGATTCGAACCCACGGTACGGTTTCCCGCACACACGCTTTCCAAGCGTGCGCCTTAAGCCACTCGGCCATCTCTCCGGATGGCCTGTCTTGAAGGGGCCCGGCGACTTTTGCAAGGGACTGCGGCCACGGCCGCCAATATTTCGATAACCAATTGAATAACATGGATAATTTGGCACAACCGTCGGTCGCGTACCGGAACCATCTTGAGGCCTTGAACCGAAAACCGGTTACAGTCGACGACGGATCATCGTGACGATTCAACCAGCGGAGCGCGGCATGACCAGCCCCAGGGCGCTGATAGTCTCCATTCTGATGTCCGCTGCGGCGCTGGATGCCGGGCCGGCGCTGGCGCAGGCCTGCACACGCCATGGCCTCGACGTCGCCTGCGATGATGGCCGGCGCGGCGTGCTGTCAGGCGATGCGATCATCTGGACCGACGGCACGCGCTCGAGCCTGACCTCGCCGCATCCGAGCGTGATCATCGGCAACAAGTCGTCGGTCGTCGTCGGCCCCGGAGTGTTCGTCGGCAAGGGCAAGGGTGTGGCGCCTCTGGACAATCCGAGCGCGCCGCACAAGGCGCGCTGCGCCGTGCTCGATGGCGTGTCGTATTGTTACTAGACCGGGCCTAGTGATACCGCGCATTGAAATTGGCGGCGCGTGGCGGCCACAATACCGGCTCCGCGATCAGCGGCTCGCCGGCATCCCTGTCGGCATGGGTATCCTGCAGCGCGTCGACAAAATCCGCAAACCATTGCTGGATCGTGCCGGCGCGAAGCTTCTTCATCATCGCTTCCCAGCGTAGCCGGCGTTCGTTCAACGGCATCGACAGCGCGGTCGCGATGGTTCGCGCCATGCCGTCGATGTCATGCGGATTGACCATCAGCGCGGTGTCGAGCTCGTTGGCAGCCCCGTCAAATTTCGACAGCACCAGCACGCCGGGATCGGCCGGGTTCTGTGCCGCGACATATTCCTTGGCAACCAGATTCATGCCGTCATGCAGCGGGGTGACGACGCCGACCTGGGCGGTGCGATAGAGGCCCGCCAGCACGGTCTGGCTGAAACCCTTGTTGAGGTAACGGATCGGAGTCCAGTCGACCTCGCCATGCCGGCCATTGACGTCGCTGACCAGCTTGGCGAGTTCGTTCTGCAGATTGCCATAGGCTTCGATGGCGCCGCGCGACGGCGTGGCGATCTGCAGCAGGGAGGCGGTGCGCGCGAGCCCCGGCTGCAAGGTCCACATCCGGTCGAACGC
>NZ_JAUYAN010000095.1 GCF_030693485.1 Bradyrhizobium sp.
ATGTGGCTGTGGTCGCGCGGCAGGCGCCGGTATAGCAGCGCCGCCGCGAGGCCCAGCGCGGCATAGAGGTAGAACATCAGCTTGATGGCGGACAGCCGCGACCAGCCGAGGGAGGCGAACTGTTCCGGCAAGGCCGCCGCGAGCGATCCGACGGCCGCGGTCAGCGCGCCGATCAGGCTGTAGCGGGCAAAGATCGCGGTGCGGTCGCGGGCGGCGGTCTCCCGGGTCAGCAGCGCATGTTCGAGCGGCACCAGCATGCCGGAATCGCCGCCGGACGGATTGATGCTGCCGATGAAGGCGATCAGCAGGACAAGGGCAAACGTCTCGGCCGCCGGAAACACGAGCCCGGTGAAAACGATCAGCCCGGCGCCGGCGAGAAACAGGCTGCGCAATTCGAACCGCGGCGCGATGAAGCCGGTGAGCAGGGTGAGCGCAGCGGTCCCCAGCAGCGAGGCGCTGGCGACAATGCCGATCTGTTGCGGGCTGAAACCGATGGCCTGGAGGTAAACCGGCAGAATGATGATTGCGAAGCCATCGCCGAATCCGCGCATCGCGCGGGCTGCGTAGAGGCAGAGAATATCGGAAGGAGTTTTATCGGAAGACGTCTTGCTCAAGCCGCTCGCCATGTCTCATCTCCTGGATCGGAGCGAGACAACGCTTGGCTGCGCGCAGCTGACCGGGCGGTTGCCGATGACCCGGTGTCGATGCAGATAATCACGCCAAGCCGGTGCGTTCAAGAGGAGACGCTTTCGATCTCCACCGCGCGCATGTATGCTCGCATGAACAAGAACACCCCGGGGGAAAGTCCATGCGTCCAAATCCAGTGAAGCCGCGGCTGGCGGCCGGCGGCTGTGCGTTCGGCACCATGACGTTCGAGTTCTTCACGCCCGGCTACCCCGCGATCTGCCGCGAGGCCGGCGCCGAATTCATTCTCTATGACATGGAGCATTCGGGCGTCGGCTTCGAGACCATGAAGGCGCAGTTCGCATTCTGCCGGGGGCTCGATCTGGTGCCTCTCGTGCGCGTTCCCTCGGGCGACTATCACCACATCGCGCGTGCGCTCGACATCGGCGCGATGGGCATCATGGTGCCGATGGTCGAAACGGCGGAGCAGGTGAGGGCGATCGTCGACTGCACCCGATATCCGCCAGCCGGGCGCCGCGGCGCCGCATTCGGTGTCGCCGGTCACGATGACTATGCAGACGGCGCCGTGACCGACAAGATCGCCGAGGCCAACGCGCGCACGATGGTGATCGCGCTGGTCGAGACCGCCAAGGGCATCGAGAACGTCGATGCGATCGCGGCCGTCGACGGCGTCGACGTGGTCTGGCTCGGCCATTTCGACCTGACGAACTTTCTGGGCATTCCGGCGCAGTTCGACAATCCGGTATTCCATGCCGCTGTCGATCGTCTGGTCGAGGCCTGCAGCAAACACGGCAAGACGCCGGGCTTTCTCGCCGGCGACGAGAAATGGGCGCGCGACTTCCGCGCCAAAGGCTTTCGCATGATCGCCTATGGCGTCGACACGCTGCTGATGCAAGGCGCGCTGGCGGAGGGCATCAGGCTGCTGCAGGGTACGGTGGAGAAATAGGGTGGGGGCGTGCCCGATGACTGGTTCCGCGAAATCCCGGAGCCGACCCTTGATCTCTCCGGGATTGCGCTTCGCTCTTTCCGGGCTACGATGCAACGCGCCGCGAGCGCAAGGCCAACAACAATGTCAGGCCTGACCGAGGAAAAGATCCATGACCGATACGCTGCTGTTTTCGCCGCTCGCGATCCGCGGTGTCGAGTTGAAGAACCGCATTGTGGTGCCGCCGATGCACCAGTATTCCGCGATCAAGGGGTTTCCGACCGACTGGCACCTGATGAATGCCGGCAAATTCGCCGCCGGCGGCGCCGGCCTCGTCGTCGTCGAATCGACCAAAGTGGAGCGGCGCGGCTGCGGCACGGTCGGCGATCTCGGCATCTGGGACGACAAATTCATCGAGCCGCTCGGGCGCCTCGTCAAATTCATCAAGCAGCAGAACGCGGTCGCCGGCATCCAGCTCGGGCATTCCGGCCGCAAGGCGCGCGCCTCCCGTCCGTGGGAAGGCGACCGGCCGCTGCAGCGAACGCCCGAGATCGACGACTGGGACGAGTGGACGCCGGTGGCGCCGAGCGCGATCGCCCATAGCGAGAAATGGCCGGTGCCGCGGGCACTGGAGCGCCACGAGGTCAAGGATCTGGTGCAGGCCTGGGGCGAGGCGGCGCGGCGCGCCGATGCGGCCGGCTTCGACGTGCTGGAGCTGCACGGCGCCCACGGCTATCTCGTGCACGAGTTCCTGTCGGAAAAATCCAACCAGCGTGCGGACGAATATGGCGGTTCGGAATCGAACCGGATGCGATTCATCACCGAGGTGACCGAAGCGGTGCGGATGCATTGGCCGGAGCACAAGCCGCTGTTCCTGCGCCTCTCGGTGGAGGACAATGCGGGATGGGGGCCTGAACAGAGCGCGCGGCTGGCGAGCATCCTCAAACCCAAAGGCGTCGACGTGATTGACTGCTCGTCCGGCGGCATCACCGACGTGGCGCCGATCCTGGGCAAGGAGATAAAATACAGCTACCAGGTGCCGCTGTCGGAATATGTCAAGCGCCACGCCGACATCATGACCATGGCGGTCGGTCTCATCATCCATGGCGATCAGGCCGAGCAGATCCTGCGCGATGGCCAGGCCGACCTGATCGCGGTCGGCCGCGAGATCCTCAACAATCCGAACTGGCCGATGGACGCCGCGGTGAAACTCGGCGTCGAGGGCCCGTTTCGCAGCGTGCCGCCGCAGTTCGGCTATTGGCTCGGTACCCGCGACAAGCGCGGTTTCGGGACCCGGCCCTCGACCTTTCAGACCGGCCTGCGCGATCCCGGCAAGGTTTCCTGACGCGCGTATATGCGATCGGCCGGCGGCTCAGGCTACGGCGGCGGATTTTTCGGGGTGCCCGAGGAACAGCTGCCGGATGTCGGCGGCGGTCCGGGCCGGGCTGAACAGCCAGCCCTGCATTTCGGAGCAGCCGAGCGCGCGCAGCTTGTCGCGTTGCTGCTCGGTCTCGACGCCTTCCGCCGTGGTGATCATGTCGCGCGCCGCGGCGATATCCACCACCGCCTTCACGATGCTGGAGGAGCCACCGGTCTCGGCGATATCGTTGATGAAGCAGCGGTCGATCTTGATCTTGTCGAACGGGAATTTGTGCAGGTAGCTCAGCGAGGAATAGCCGGTGCCGAAATCGTCGAGCGCGATGCGCACGCCGATGGCGCGCAGCTGATGCAGGATGGCAAGCGCGGCCTCGTCGTCGCGAATGAGGACGGCTTCGGTGATCTCCAGTTCGAGCCGGCTCGCCGGCAGGCCGGAGGCGGCAAGCGCAGCCAGCACCTTCAACGCGAAGGTGCCGCTGCGGAACTGGACCGGCGAGACGTTGACCGCGATGCTGATATTGTCGGGCCAGGTCGCGGCCTCCACGCAGGCGGTGGTCAGCACCCATTCGCCGAGCTGGTTGATCAGGCCGGTATCTTCCGCAATCGGAATGAACTCGGCAGGCGAGATCACGCCGCGTTCGGGATGGCGCCAGCGCAGCAGCGCCTCGCAGCCGGAGATCCGGTTGTCGCGAAGGCTGAGGCAGGGCTGGTACTGCACTTCGAAGGCGCGGCCGGCAATGGCCTGGCGCAGGTCCATCTCCAGGCTGCGCCGCGCCTTGACCCTGGCGTCCATCTCCGGCTCGAAAAAACGATGGGTGCGGCGCCCGGCGGCTTTGGCGGCATACATCGCCAGATCCGCGTTCTTCAGGATCTGGTCGACATCGGCGCCGTGCTGCGGCGCCAGCGCAATGCCGATGCTGGCGTCCGTGGTGACCTGGTGCCCGATGCATTCGTAGGGTTGCCGGATCGCATCGAACACCCGCGCCACCAGATCGTTGACGTCGGCCACGGTCGTCACCGCGGTCTGGATGATGGCAAATTCGTCACCGCCGAGGCGGGCGACGAAGTTGTTCGATCCGGCGCATCGCCGCAGGGTGACGGCCACCGATTTCAGCAGTTCGTCGCCGATCAGATGTCCAAGCGAATCGTTGACGCTCTTGAATTCGTCGATGTCGAGGTAAAGCACGGCAAATTGTTCGCCGGCAGCGAGGGTTGCAAATTCGCCCTTCAGCCGGTCATGGAACAGGGTGCGGTTGGGCAGATCGGTCAGCGCATCGTAGTGTGCGAGATGGGTGATCCGCTCCTCGATGCGTGTGCGCTCCGTGATGTCCTCGTGCGTGGCCACCCATCCGCCATCCGCCAGCGGTTCGTTGATGATCTGGATCGAGCGGCCGTCAGGGGGCTCGATCACGTTGACGTTCCTCTGCGTGATGTTGCGCAAGGTGGCGGCGTAGTATTTGTCGGCGTCGCCGACGAACGATCCGGTGGCCTTTCGATGCGCGATGATCGCACGGAAGCTGACGCCGGGTTTCACCACCTCCCGCGACAGGCCATACATGTCGATGTAGCGCTGGTTGCAGATCACGAGCCGTTGCGACGAATCGAACAGCAGCAGGCCCTGCCTCATGTTGTTGACCGCGGTATCCAGCCGCTGCTTTTCCAAGCGCAGCCGCTGCTGCGATGCCAGATGCTGCAGCGACAGCTTGCGCACCACCGCGAACAGCAGGGCGGCGATCACCAGCACGAAAAGTCCGGCCACGATGACCAGAAAGACGGTCTGCTCCTGCCAGTTGGCCAGCGCCGTCGCTACCGTGGTCGACGCGATGATGACGATTGGAAAGTGCTCCAGGGTGCGGGCCGCAATCAGCCGGTCGCGGCCGTCCATCGGACCGGGCAGCCGGGTGGAATCGTGTTCCTTGTCGAACAAGGCCTGCTGATGCGCCGGACCGGTCTTGAAGTTCCGGCCGATCATTTCCTCGACATGGGGATGGCGCGCCAGCAGCGTGCCGTCGCGGTGGTGCATGGCAATCGTCGCATCCTGACCAAGCGCCACCGATTGCAAGAACTTCGTGAAGTTGGCGGGCTCGATGCCTCTTCCGATCACCCCCAGGAACTCGCCGTTGGGTCCGGTCAGCTTGCGGGCCAGCACGGTGGTCCAGGCGCCGGTGACGCGGCTATGGACCGGTTCGACCAGCAGCAAGGGCGATTTCGGGTCCGACTTGAAAGTCTTGAAATAGGCCCGGTCCGAGATGTTGACGGCGCGCGCCGGCCAGCCGGTGGAGGAATTGATCATCACGCCGTCCGCATCGAACAGGTTGATGCTGCCGACATAGGAAAATGCGGCGATCTTGGCCTTGAGCATCTGGTGAGTGTCCGCGCTGGACATCCGGCGCCTGTAGTGCTCGCCGGTCTCGATGCCGGCGGCCTGCACATAGGCGGCAAGGTCGCGCTGGATTGCGCCGAAATCCTGCAGTTGCTGGTCGAAGTGACGGGCCAGCAACAGCACGGTGTTTTCGAGTTCACGGGCGCTGCTGTTCAGCGCGCGTTCGCGAAAATTTCCGGCCATGATGGTGGCGCCGATCGCGATGGCGGCGATCAGGAGTCCACCACCGACGACGAGCCAGCGGATCGGATTGCCGCTGACCGAGCGTGGGAAGTTCAGCGAGGCGGTCGGTTGTTCCGTCATCGGTCTCGATCGCTGTCATGGCTCTATTCCGGCCGCATTTTCTCATGCCCCGGCTCCGGACATCTTTACGTTGCCATTATGGAAACGGCGTTAGGAAGTTGAGTTAACGAAGAATTGCCATCGACAAGCAGCAGCCGGAAAAATGCTGCCGGAGCATTCCTCGAAGCCTCACTGACGTCGTGCGGAAACACCGGGTAAGATGCGATCTGGCCACGAACGGCGGCGGCATCTCTTGCCGGCAGGCAGGGGATCGGTGGGAAATAGATTCCGGCGCCTGATCGATCAACCGAAACTTAACCATCTAACATCCTGGCGACATTCGCTGCCGCTCTGGCACGCGACTTGCGAGCGTCGATGAAGTGAGCAACGCAAGCCAACCGAGGAAGTCATCACGATGAAAGCCATGTTGAACAAGTTTATCGCCGACGAGTCCGGCGCGACCGCGATCGAATACGGCCTCATTGCAGCCGGTATTTCGCTCGCAATCATCGCGGTCGTGAACGGCCTTGGCGTCAGGCTCAATTCCAGGTTCACGGCGATCAACAGCTCGCTGAAGTAAACGCAGGCGCGAAAGGAAAGCGGCGGCCCGGTGGGCTGCCTTTTCCGTGGCCGGCGACAGCGTCAGCCGTCGCTATGGCATGCGCGTCGCGGGCGAACTGGAACGCTGGGTCCGCGATTTCTTTCCGGCGACGCCAACGGTTTCGCCCTGCGCGGTACCGCGCCGGTAGCCGGGATCGGTGTAGTGATTGCCGGGCCCATTGTTCTGGCAATTCGCGTTGGGATAGAAAAAGGCGCAATAACCGGGTTCGTAGATCACGTGCTGGGCCGGCGCCGGGGCGGCGGCGATGGTCAACAGAACGGCCACCGCGCCAACAAGCTTGAAGGTCGACATTGCTTTGCTCCGGGTTGGTTCGCGCGCTGCGGCGCCCCAGATAATAACACCGAAGCTGACGCGCGCTTCCATTCTCGCCGATCACTCCACCGTGAAGAAGGCGGCAATCCCTCAGGCGCGGTAGTGCCCGGACTTGCCGCCCTTTTTCTCGACGAGATGAATACCTTCGATGCGAACGCCGCGCTCGACCGCCTTGATCATGTCGTAGATCGTCAGGCATGCGACCGACACTGCAGTCAGGGCCTCCATCTCGACGCCGGTCGGGCCGGTCACCTTGACGGTGGCGCGGACGATGCAGCCGGGCAGCTTGCTGTCCGGAGCGATATCCAGCGTGACCTTCGACAGCGCCAGCGGATGGCACAGCGGGATCAGTTCCGAGGTGCGCTTCGCCGCCATGATGCCGGCGACGCGGGCGGTGCCCAGCACGTCGCCCTTTTTGGCATTGCCCGAAACGATCAGCGCGAGCGTCGCCTCGCTCATGACGACGCGGCCTTCGGCCACCGCGACCCGTTCGGTCGCGGGCTTTTCGGAGACATCAACCATCCGCGCCTCACCCCTGGCATCGATGTGGGTGAGGGCGGAACCGGGCGTTGACGGCTCGGAAGATTTGGATGGTTTCCGCGCCATGCGTCAGCGCGTCCCGGTGGCGCGCGGGGTATCGCCGCGCGCCAGAAGCGCGCGGGTTGCGGCGGCGACGTCGGCCTGCCGCATCAGGCTTTCACCGACCAGGAATGTTTGCATGCCGACCCGCGCAAGGCGCGCGAGATCGGCTGATCCGAAGATGCCGCTTTCGCCGACCATCAGGCGATCCCCGGGGATCAGCGGCGCCAGCGCCTCGCTGGTCGCCAGCGTGGTTTCGAAGGTCCGCAAGTTGCGGTTGTTGACCCCGATCATCGGCGAACGAAGTTTTAGCGCGCGATCGAGTTCGGCGCGCTCATGGATCTCGATCAGGACGTCCATGCCGTGCGCCAGGGCCGCATCCTCGATATCGCGGGCGGCGGCGTCATCGAGCGCCGCCATGATGATCAGGATGCAGTCGGCGCCGTAGGCTCGGGCCTCGACCACCTGATAGGTGTCGTAGATGAAATCCTTGCGCAGCACCGGCAACCGCGTGGCGGCGCGGGCGGCCACCATGAAATCGAGATGGCCCTGAAACGACGGCGAGTCGGTCAGCACCGAGAGACAGGCGGCGCCGCCGGCCTCATAGGCCATGGCCAGCGCGGGCGGATCGAAGTCGGCGCGAATGAGACCCTTGGAGGGCGAGGCTTTTTTCACCTCGGCAATCAGTGCGTAGTCGCCCTGGCCAAGCTTGCGGCGGATCGCGCCGACAAAACCGCGCGGTGCGGAGGCGCTCTTCGCCAGCGCCTCGATATCGCCAAGCGGATGCGCGCGCTTGGCGGCGGCGATCTCCTCGCGCTTGTAGGCCTCGATCTTGGTCAGGATGTCGGACATCGATGAGCCCTTCAGGTCAGCCGTTGGAGACCGCGATCAATTGCTTCAGCCGCGCCAATGCGGCGCCGCTGTCGATCGAGCGGGTGCCGAGCGCTACGCCTTCCTTCAGGTCCCTGGCGCGGCCGGCGACGATCAGCGCCGCCGCGGCGTTCAGCAGCGCCACATCCCGATAGGGACTCGGACGCCCGTCGAGCACGCCTTGCAGTGCGATCGCGTTGGCCTCGGCATCGCCGCCCTTCAGGGCGTCGCCGCCGACACGGGCAAGACCGGCTTCCTCCGGGGTCACCTCGAAGGTGCGGATATTGCCGTTCTCGAGGGCTGCGACGAAGGTCGGGCCGGACAGGGTGATTTCATCGAGGCCGTCGGAGCCGTGCACCACCCAGACCGATTCGGCGCCGAGATTCTTCAGCACCTGCGCCAGCGGCTGCACCCATTGCCTGGAAAACACCCCGACCATCTGCCGCTTCACGCCGGCCGGATTGGACAACGGACCCAGCAGATTGAAGATGGTGCGGGTCGCCAGTTCGACGCGGGTCGGGCCGACGTTCTTCATCGCGGGATGGTGCGATGGCGCGAACATGAAGCCGATGCCGGCCTCGGCCACGCAGCGGCCGACGCGCTCCGGCGTGATGTCGATCTTGACCCCGAGCGCGGACAGCACGTCGGCAGCGCCGGAACGCGACGACAGCGCGCGATTGCCATGTTTGGCCACCGGCACGCCGCAGCCTGCGACGATGAACGAGGCGCAGGTCGACACGTTGACCGAGCCGGAGCCGTCGCCGCCGGTGCCGACGACGTCGATCGCATCGGCAGGCGCTGTGACGCGCAGCATCTTGCTGCGCATCGCCGACACCGCGCCGGTGATTTCGTCGACGGTTTCGCCGCGGACGCGAAGCGCCATCAGCAATCCGCCCATTTGCGAGGGCGTCGCCTCGCCGGACATCATGCTGTCGAAGGCGGAGGCCGCCTCGTCGCGCGACAGCGTGGCGCCGGTCGCGACTTTTCCGATGATAGATTTAAGGTCGTCCATCGCGTGCTTTCGGGAGTGTTAGTTATTCGCGCCCGTCACCTGTGCGAAGGCGGCCCTGTTGATGGTGGTGCCGATAGTCTGTTCGATCTTGGTGACGTATTGCGCGACCTGCTCGTCGGTCAGCCCGCGCTGCAGGGTGTCCTTCAGTTTCTTGATGTCGTCCGAGGCGAGGTCGACCGCCGGCACGCTGATGTCGGTCACGCGGAACACGATCCATTCATTGCCACCGGCGCCGGCTGATTGTCCCACCGCATCCTTGGCCGTCCGGAACGCCGCCGTAATGGCGTTTGCAGGCAGGCCGGGCAGGGCGGCGTCGCGGCGCACATCCCTGGCGGTTTCGACCTTCGACCCCACCGCCGCCGCCTCGTCCACGAGCTTGCCGCCCTGGTCGAGCTTTTGAACCATCTCGGTCGCCTTGGCTCGCAGCCGGGTCGTGATCTGGTCGTCGCGCCATTTCGTCTCGAGTTGGTCCTTGACCTCATCGAGGGTGCGTTCGCGCGAGGCGATGACATCCAGTACGTCATACCAGACGTAACCGCCGTTGAACTGGATCGGGTCGTTGTCGACGCCAATATTGCTGTTGAAGGCCTGCGATACGACGTCGAGGCCGCGCGGAATGTTGGTCACCGGCTGGCCATTGAGAAGCCGGCCGGAGCGATCGACGGCGTCGATGGTCACGGCGGCAAGCCCCAGCTTTTGCGCGGCATCGATGACGCCGGCGCCGCCGCCGCGCTCGTCTTCCATCTTGTTGTGGAGATCCGAGACCTTCGCGCGTGCGCGCTCGGTGGCAATTTCCTTCTTCAGGGTTGCGGCGACGCTTTCATAGCTTGGTTCGGCCCCCGGCTCGATCGTGCCGATCTTGACCAGGGCAACGCCGAACCGGCCCGGTATGGGCTGGCTGATCTCGCCTGACGGCAGCGAGAACGCCGCGTCCGCGATCGCGCCATCAATGATCGCCGACCTGGCGATCATGCCGAGGTCGACGTCGGATGGACTGAGCCCGCGCTCCTTGGCGAGATCGTCGAATGATGTTCCGCCCACGAGGCGCCCACGCGCCGCCGCGGCTTCCTCCGCGTTCGGGAATACGATCTGCGACACCTGACGCCGTTCCGGCGTGCCGAGCTTGCTGCGGTTCTGTTCGAAGATTTTTTTGGCATCCTCGTCGGAAACTTCGGACCATTTGCCGATTTCTTCCGGCGTGACCGCGACGAAGGATATCTTGCGGTATTCGGGCGCGCGGAACTGGGTCTTGCGATCCTCGAAATAGGCGGCCAGCGTTTCCGGCGACGGCGGATCGATGGTTCCGGCCTGCGCGGCGTCGAGCTTGACGTATTCGATGGTGCGCTGTTCGTTCTGGAAACGACTGAGCGCTTCGATCATTACTTTTGGCGGTTCGAGGCCGGCCGAGACCGTGCCGGCGATCTGGCGCCGCAGCGATACCCGCCGCTGTTCGGCGACATATTTCTGTTCGGTGAAGCCGAACTGCCTGATCGTGGCCTGGAAACGCGCCGCATCGAAATTGCCGGCGACCCCCCTGAAATTCGGATCGCTGTAGATCATGCGCATGATCTCGGCGTCGGACTGACCGAGCCCCATCCGCCGCGCTTCTTCGTCCAGCGCCGCCTCGGCGATGGTTTGCTGCAGGACCTGGCGGTCGAGGCCGAAGGCCCGGGCCTGATCCATCGTCAGCGGACGGCCGAACTGGCGGCCGAGCTGCTGCAGCTTCTCGGTGTAGATCTGGCGGAACTGTTCGGTGGAGATCTCGGTCCGGCCGATCTTGGCCACCGTCGACTGCCCGAATCCCTTGAAGATGTCGGCGATGCCCCACACCGCGAAGCTGAGGATCAGTACCCCCATGACGACCATCATGATCGCCTTGCCGAGCCAGTT
Source organism: Bradyrhizobium sp. (assembly GCF_030693485.1). Taxonomy (GTDB): domain Bacteria; phylum Pseudomonadota; class Alphaproteobacteria; order Rhizobiales; family Xanthobacteraceae; genus Bradyrhizobium. Next base: position 10,898 of record NZ_JAUYAN010000095.1, read on the forward strand.
TGATGAGGCTTTGCGTATTCCTCGAAGCATGGGTCCAACTTGTTTTCAGGAGGGAACCGGGTCGCGCCCACGGGGATTCGGTCGAATTCCGTAAAAGGGCGTCACCGAGTTGATAAAGCATCATAAAGTGGCAGCCGCGCCGTCGCAACCTTGGCGCGGAGGTCCAATTGAAGCGGCTGGTGGCTTGCGGGCCGCCACACCGCCATCTGGCACCGGGCGCCGCGCTCTGCTAGCTCATTCCGGCATTAATATTCTGCAGGAATCCCCGATATGACCGACGCCATCCGGCCACTGATCGCCGGCAACTGGAAAATGAACGGCCTCCGGGCCTCAACGGCCGAATTCGAGGCCATGCTGGCGGGCGCTGGTTCGGTGGCTGCGAAGGCTGATCTGCTGGTCTGCCCGCCGGGGACGCTGATCGCGGCCTTCGCTGACAAGGCGCGTGGCGCGAAAAACCTCGCGATCGGGGCGCAGGATTGCCATCCCAAGGCGTCGGGAGCCCATACCGGCGATATTTCAGCCGAAATGCTGGCGGATTCCGGCGCCGGCGCCGTGATCGTCGGTCATTCCGAACGCCGCGCCGATCATGGCGAGAGCGACGGGCTGGTGCGACAAAAGGCCGAAGCGGCCTGGCGCGCCGGCCTCACCGCCATCGTTTGCATCGGCGAGACGCAAGCTCAGCGCGATGCCGGCCAAACCCTAGATATTTGCCGCGGACAGCTCACGGGCTCGCTGCCGGACAAGGCGACATCAGGCAATCTGGTGGTGGCCTATGAACCGGTCTGGGCGATCGGCACCGGTCTCACCCCGACATCGGGAGATGTCGAGCAAATTCATAAGTTTATCCGGGAGCTCCTGATCGCCCGACTTAACGGGGAGGGGGCGAAAATACGGATTCTCTACGGCGGCTCGGTCAAACCTTCGAACGCCCGGGAATTGATGGCTATCGCCAACGTCAATGGCGCGCTGATCGGCGGCGCCAGCCTGAAAGCGGCGGACTTTCTTGCGATTGCGGGCAGTTATGCCTAACTAACGGCAAGGCGGTGCGCGGGATGAAAATCCCTGCGGGGGTGACAATGCCCCTTGCAATCGTGTAACACCGCGCGACTTCAAACACCGCAAAGCCCGATCTGCAGCCGGATGCCGGCGCTCTTGGTTTGGTTTGCGACGGAAGGTAGAGATGCAGACTGTCGTTATCGTCATTCACCTCATGATCGTCGCGACGTTGATCGGCGTGGTGCTGTTGCAGAAATCCGAAGGCGGTGGCCTCGGAATGGGCGGTGGCGCCGGTTTCATGTCGGGCCGCGGCACCGCCAATTTGCTGACGCGCACGACGGGCTTTCTCGCGGTCGGCTTCTTCATCACCAGCCTGCTGTTGTCCTGGCTCGCCAGCTATGACCGCAAGCCGAGTTCGATCATCAATGCCAACCCGGCCTCGCAGTCGCAGCCGGCAGGCCCGGCGACCCCGATTTCGCCGCCGACCAGCGGCGGCATTCTGGATTCGCTGAAGAAGGCCGACGAGCGCCAGCAGAATCAGCCGGCTCCTTCAGGCCCGCAGGCGCCGCGGTCGCAATAAAGCAGGGTGGCCATGCAGGACGGCAGCTTCCGTCCTGCATCCAAAACGGCCATCAACTCACTGACATTTCTCTGGATTTCAAGTCACCCACAGCCAAAGCGAATGTTCGCCTGGAGCTGCGATTCGTTTTGGCGAATCGGGTGGGTAGCCTTAAAGGTTGGGTCCCATGGCGCGGTATATTTTCATCACCGGCGGCGTGGTTTCTTCGCTCGGAAAAGGTCTGGCCTCGGCGGCACTCGGTGCCCTGCTGCAGGCGCGTGGCTACAAGGTCCGCTTGCGAAAACTCGACCCCTATCTCAATCTCGATCCCGGAACGATGTCGCCGTACCAGCACGGCGAAGTATTCGTGACCGACGACGGCGCCGAGACCGATCTCGATCTCGGCCATTACGAGCGCTTCACCGGGCGTCCCGCCACCAAGGCGGACAACATCACGACCGGGCGCATCTATCAGGACATCCTCACCAAGGAACGGCGCGGCGACTATCTCGGCGCCACCATCCAGGTGATCCCGCACGTCACCAATGCGATCAAGGACTTCATCCTCGACAGCAACGACGCGTATGATTTCGTGCTGTGCGAGATTGGTGGCACCGTCGGCGACATCGAGGGCCTGCCGTTCTTCGAGGCGATTCGCCAGATCAAGAACGACCTGCCGCGCGAACATGCCGTCTACATCCACCTGACGCTGCTGCCGTTCATTCCGAGCGCCGGCGAACTCAAGACAAAGCCGACCCAGCATTCGGTAAAGGAACTGCGCTCGATCGGCATCCAGCCGGACATCCTGCTGTGCCGCACCGATCGGCCGATCCCGCCGGGTGAGCGCGCCAAGCTGGCACTGTTCTGCAACGTCCGCGAAACCGCCGTGATCGAGGCGCGCGACGTCGACAACATCTATGCCGTGCCGGAGGCCTATCACGCCGCCGGCCTCGACGATGAGGTGCTGGCGGCGTTCGGCATCGAGCCGCAGATGGCGCCGGCGCTGCAAAGCTGGCACGTCATCAACGAGCGGGTGCGCAATCCCGAAGGCGACGTCACCATCGCCATCGTCGGCAAGTACACCGGCATGAAGGACGCCTACAAATCGCTGACCGAGGCGCTTTCGCATGGCGGCATCGCCAACAAGGTGAAGGTCAATCTCGACTGGATCGAGAGCGAAGTGTTCGAGAACGAGGACCCCACGCCGTTCCTCGAGCACGTCAACGGCATCCTGGTGCCCGGCGGTTTCGGCCAGCGCGGCGCCGAGGGCAAGATCCGTGCGGCGCAGTTCGCCAGGGAGCGCGATGTGCCGTATTTCGGCATCTGCTTCGGGATGCAGATGGCGGTGATCGAGGCCGCGCGCAATCTCGTCGGCATCGAGGCGGCGAACTCCACCGAATTCGGACCGACGGACGAACCGCTGGTCGGCCTGATGACCGAGTGGCTGCGCGGCAATGAACTGGAAAAGCGATCGAGGGCAGGCGACCTCGGCGGCACCATGCGGCTCGGGGCATATCCCGCGGCGCTCAAGCGCGGCAGCCGGGTGTCGGAAGTCTATGGCGGCGCCACCGAGATCTCGGAACGCCACCGTCACCGCTACGAGGTCAACACCGCCTACAAGGACCGGCTCGAGCAGCACGGCCTGCGATTTTCCGGTCTTTCACCTGACGGCGTGCTGCCAGAGATCGTCGAATACGAAGACCATCCCTGGTTCATCGGCGTGCAATTCCACCCCGAGCTGAAATCGCGCCCGTTCGAGCCGCACCCGCTGTTCGCGTCGTTCATCCAGGCGGCGATGGTGCAGAGCCGGCTGGTCTAAAATCCTAGCCGGCCTTGAGCTTGGCGGCCTTGCGCAGGGCATCGTCGATGCGCGATTGCCAGCCGGGGCCCTTGGCCTTGAAGTGGGAAAGAACGTCGGGGCTCAGCCGGATCGACACGGCAACCTTCGTCGGTGCTTTCTGCGGGCCGCGCCTCGCAACGCGTGCGAGAATTTCCGGCGTAAGGTCTTTCGCCTTGATGCCGCCTTCGAAGCGTGTCGCCACGGCAAAATCTTCATCAGTCCACTCGGGATTATCGTCGTCGAAAACAGGCTCCTTCTTACGGGACATAGCGCTTTAACTCCTTCGCGTGGGCACGCCGCAGACTAATCGGCCTGTGTGCATCGCCGCGCATCGTGGATACGAGACAGTGAGGCTGCCCATCGAGCAATCCGTAAGCACGAAAGCGCGGTTTGCCGTAGTCGAAACGGTCGTCACATACGATTGCCAACACATCAAGATCGACCCAGCGCGCCAGCGATATGCCGTGCTTCGCCAGATTGGTCGCTTCTTTTGCCGGGTCGAAGTCAACCATGATTGTATATACGATTTGTCGGCGATTGCGTCAACATCAGCATCTTGGGTCCATGCGATCTTCCACGCAGGACAGTTTCGGATTCACCCGCTATAACCGCCGCGCAAGAACAGAAATCTGGGAGCCTCATTTATGATCATGGAAATGCGCGTCTATCGCTGTCTGCCAGGCCGGCTACCGGCGCTGCTGAAGCGATTCGAAAGCACCACGCTGAAACTGTGGGACAAGCACGGGATCAAGCAGGCCGGCTTCTTCACCACGCTGATCGGAACCTCCAATCAGGAACTGACCTATTTCGTCGCGTGGGACTCGCTGGCGGACCGCGAAAAGAAGTGGAATGCATTTCAGAGCGATCCCGACTGGATCGCCGGCCGCGCCAAGAGCGAAGAGGACGGCCAGATCATCGATAACATCGTCAGCCAGCTGCTGGTGCCGACGGCGTTCTCGGCGGTCAAATAACTGGTGATGCAACCCTGATATTCGGGGCTTAAACGGGGTTGATCCTGATGGCGCGGACCGGCATGGTCCGCGCAGCAGTGAAGGAACCCCGTTGAACGCGAGCAACTCCGCAGCACCGGTCGTGGCGGCTGGCCCGGTCAAATTCGGCAATGATCTGCCGATTTCGATCATCGCCGGCCCGTGCCAGCTTGAGAGCCGCGCACATGCACTGGAGGTTGCCTCCGCGCTCAAGGAGATCGCGGCGCGGCTTGGGATTGGCGTCGTTTACAAGACCTCGTTCGACAAGGCCAACCGCACCAGCGTCTCCGCAGCCCGCGGCATCGGGCTGCAACAGGCGCTGCCGATCTTTGCCGAGATCCGCTCCTCGCTGGGGATGCCGATTCTCACCGATGTCCATGAGGCCTCGCAATGCGCCGAGGTGGCGCAGGCCGTCGATGTGCTGCAGATCCCGGCGTTTCTCTGCCGGCAGACCGATCTGCTCGTGGCGGCGGCCGCCACCGGCAAGGTCGTCAACGTCAAGAAGGGCCAGTTTCTGGCGCCCTGGGACATGGCGAACGTCGTCGCCAAAATTACCGGCGCCGGCAACGCCAATGTGCTGGTCACCGAGCGCGGCGTTTCGTTCGGCTACAACACGCTGGTGTCCGACATGCGGGCGCTGCCGATCCTGGCGCGCACCACCGGCGCGCCGGTGATTTTCGACGCCACCCATTCGGTGCAGCAACCGGGCGGCAAGGGCACCTCGTCGGGCGGCGAGCGCGAATTCGTCCCCGTGCTGGCGCGTGCCGCGGTCGCGGTCGGTGTCGCCGGGGTGTTCATCGAAACCCATCCCGATCCGGACCACGCGCCGTCGGACGGTCCCAACATGGTGCCGCTGCGCGATTTCGAGGGCCTGGTGCGGACGCTGATGGCGTTCGACGCGCTGGCCAAAAGCGCGCCGCGCTGATGCCATCAGGGCAGGGGACAGCGCCGCACGACCAGCGAATTCCCTCGGTAATCTACGTCATCGCGCTGGCGACCTTTTCCGCCGCCCTGTCGGCGCGCGCACTCGATCCCGTGCTGCCGCACGTCGCCGAAGATTTCAACATCACTATCGCCACTGCGGCAGGCTTTTCGGCGGCGTTCGCGTTCACCTTCGCCATCATACAGCCGGTGCTGGGCGCGGCCGCTGATTTGTTCGGCAAGACGCGGCTGATGGTGATTTGCCTGGTTCTGCTGGGATTTGCCAACATCCTCGGCGCGCTGTCGACATCGTTTCCGATGCTGTTCGCCTCGCGCATCCTCGCCGGCATCGGCTCCGGGGGCGTTTTTCCGGTCGCGCTCAGCCTGACCAGCGACCTCGTCGGCCCGGAGAAGCGGCAGGTCGCGATCGGGCGAACGCTGGCCGGCGCCATGACCGGCAACATCTTGGGCGCGTCGCTGTCGGGCCTGATCGGCGATTTCCTGGGCTGGCGCGGTGTGCTGGCGGTGCTCGGCGTGCTGGTGATCCTGGCCCCGATCGCCGTGGCCTGGGGTTTTCGCGGCGCTGCGCTGACGCGGCCACCGAAGACGAGCCTGGCGATGCTCAGGCAGGGCTATCGCACCATCTTCAGCAACCCCAACGCGCGCATCTGCTACGCGGCCGTCTTCATCGAGGGCTGCTGCGTGCTCGGATTGTTTCCGTTCGTGGCGGCATTCCTGTTCGAACTCGGCGAAACCCGGCTGTCGATCGCGGGGCTGGTGATCGCTTGTTTCGCGGTGGGTGGCCTGTTCTACACCATGAGCGTTTCGCGTTTCCTGCCGCGGCTCGGCATCAACGGCATGATGATCGCGGGCGCAGCCCTGGTCGGGCTGCAGCTTGCCGTGGTGGCGTTCGGTCCGGGCTGGAAGGTTCAGGCCGTCAGCCTGTTGTTCATGGGTTGGGGCTTCTACATGATTCACGGCTCGCTGCAGGTGGTTGCCAGCGAGTTGTCGGTCCAAGCCCGCGCCACCGCGCTATCGCTGCACGCGTTCTTCTTCTTCATGGGACAGACCGTCGGTCCGATCGCCTACGGATTTGGCATCGAGGTTTTCGGCAAGGTTCCGACCTTGCTGGTATTCGCTGGCGTGATGGTTGCCGTCGGTCTTGCCTGTGCGCGGCTGCTGCGACAGACCAGACCGGCGGATGCAGACGCGACATAGCTGCCTGTCAATGGCAGCGGGAGACTTGAATGATTGAAACGCATGTTCTGCTGATTGTCTTGCTCGCCGCGGCACTTCACGCCAGCTGGAACGCGCTGGTGAAGGGGGCGTCGGACAAGCTGGTCAGCATGACCGCGGTGGTTCTCGGCCATGTCCCGTTTGCGCTGCTGGCGCTGCCTTTCGTGCCGCTGCCGGATGCGGCTTCATTCCCTTACATCATCGGCGGCGCGGCGCTTCACGTCGGCTACCAGCTCTTTCTGTTCTGGGCCTACCGGCAAGGCGATCTCACGCAGGTCTATCCGATTGCCCGCGGCACCGCTCCGCTGATCGTTGCGGCCTGTTCGGTGCTGATCTTCCGCGAGGCGCTGACGACGCTGCAGCTTGTCGCCATCACCACGATTGGCTGCGGCATCATGAGCCTGGTGCTGGTTCGCGGTGCCCAAGGCCTGCACAATCCGCATGGTGCGATGCTGGCTCTGGTCACGGGATGCTTCGTGGCGGGGTATTCGATGGTGGACGGTTATGGTGCGCGCGCCGCCGGAACGCCCGTCGGGTTCTACGCCTGGGAGACGATTCTCAACGCCATCGTGTTTTCCTGCATTGTCGCGACGGCGTCTCCCGGCACGTTGCGCAAGACCGTTCGCAACCACAAGAAGATCATGGCGATCGGCGGCGGCGCGTCGTTTGTGGCCTATGCTCTGGTGGTGTGGGCGTTTACCCAGGCGCCCATCGCCGTGGTCACGGCGCTGCGGGAAAGCAGCATCGTGTTCGCGCTGTTGATCGGCGTCTTCTTTCTCAAGGAGCGCCTCAGCCTCGTCAAACTGGTGTCGGCGATGCTGACGATGCTGGGAGCGCTGATGTTGCGTTTTTCGAAATGACCAGGGTTGCGGCCGTGACAGCCGGGAGATTCGAATGAGGATCCTTGCCTTCAGCGATCTGCATCGGGATGCCGCCAAGGCCGAGGCGATCGTGAACGAAAGCCGCGGCGCGGATGTGGTGGTCGGAGCCGGCGATTTTGCCTCTTGCGGCCTCGGCCATGGGGATACGCTCAACGTCCTCCGGAGAATGACGGTGCCCTTCGTCCTGGTGCCGGGAAACCACGATGACCTCGGCGAGTTGTGTGCGGCCTGCGCCGACTGGCCACTGGCCCATCTGCTTCACGGTCAGTCGGTTGTGATCGGCGGCGTGGCGTTCTTCGGCCTTGGCCTCGGCAGCGGCGTCATCGATCCGGAGCCGTGGAACATGGTGCTGGACGAAACGGAGGCCGCGCAACTGCTCACGCTATGTCCCGCGCGGGCGGTGCTGGTGTCGCATTCGCCGCCCCTCGGCATTGCCGATCAGCAAAAGGATGGGCGGCATAGCGGCAGTGCGGCGCTTCGCGACGCCATCGCCCAGCACCAGCCCCGCATCACGATCTGCGGCCACGTCCACAATGGCTGGGGCCAAAGCGGAAAGATCGCGCAGACGCCGGTCCACAACATCGGCCCGAGGCCGAGATGGTTTGTTGTGTAGGGCGAGCTTGCCAAGTTCCAGCATTGTGCAAGAATGTAACCGGGATGAGGGTTGCCTCCCAATGCCGCTCGCCTGGTCGAGCGCTGTCATTTCCGAAGGGAGAGTCGCTTGAGAGAGTCGCTTCATCCCGCCGCCCCGCATCATCTGCCGGGCTTCATCACCGCTCCCGGTGACACGGATGCATTTATGATCGGCGTCGGGATATTCCTGATCCTCGCCGTTGTGGGAGTCGGCAATCTGTATCTGTATTTGCATAGCTTGCCGGAACGAATGGCGCACAAGTCGAAAAAGCTGCAATTCGAAATCGTGGCGGTGCTGTGCTTGCTATCGCTCTTTACCCACAACCATCTGTATTGGGTGATCGGGCTGTTTCTCGCCTTGATCGATTTACCCGATTTCATCACGCCGCTGCGCCGGATTGCGGGATCGGTCGACAAATTGGCGGGTGTTACGCCTGAAACCGAAGAGTCCGATACGCCACGCGCTGGCGCCGCTCATGCAGTTACCGCAGAAGGGCCAGACACGGCGACGGTCCGCGGTACCAAGAGCGAGGTGCAGGGTCATGCTTGAGATCATCCTCTGTTCGCTCGTGACGGTATTGCCGGACTATCTTTATCGCCGCTATGCCCAGGGTAAGCGCCTCGGTCGCGAGATCACATTGTTCTCCGTCTGGTACGAGCTGCGATTCGGCCTCATCACTTGCCTGATGCTCACGGTTGCGCTGATCACGATGATTTTCTATTTTCATCCGTCGACCACATCGGCGACGTTATACTATCGGACCGTCCCGATTGTGCCCGAAGTAGCCGGCCGGGTCGCGGCGGTTAACATCGAGCTCAGCGCGGCCGTCAAGCAAGGTGACGTGCTCTTCAGGCTTGACAGCGCCAAGCAGGACGCAGCGCTACTGACGGCCAAACGCAAGATCGCCGAAGTCGATGCCGCGATGCTGGCCGCGCAGGCGGATATTATGAAGGCGGAAGGCCAGCTTCAGGAAGCAAAAGGCTCGCTGCAGCAGGCGCAGGACGAACTGGATACCAAAACCGAACTGCAGCGGCGTAGCCCCGGAATGGTGCCGCAGCGCGATATCGAAAAGCTCTCTGTGGCCGTTGCGGGCCGCCGGGGCTCCCTCGACGCCGTGACCGCGTCGAAACAATCCGCGATGGTACGGGTGAGCGCTCTGCTGCCGGCAGAGAAGGCGAGCGCAGAGGCGGCGCTGGCCGAAGCGCAGGTCGATCTGGACAAGACCTTCATTCGCGCCGGTGTCGATGGGCGGGTCGAGCAATTCGGATTGAGGCCGGGTGATATCGTCAATCCAATGATACGTTCGGCCGGCGTTCTGATTCCGGAGGGTGCGGGACGGCGTGCACTGGCGGCGGGGTTTGGGCAGATCGAGGCTCAGGTGATGAAGGTCGGAATGGTGGCTGAGGCCACCTGCATTTCCAAGCCGTGGACGATCATTCCGATGGTCGTAACCAGCGTGCAGGACTACATCGCTGCAGGCCAGTTCAGGGGCGGCGAACAGCTGATCGAGGCTCAGAACACGGTGCGTCCGGGCACCATTCTCGTTTTCATGGAGCCGATCTACAAGGGCGGGCTGGAGGGCGTGACGCCCGGCAGCAGTTGCATCGCCAACGCCTACACCAGCAATCACGATCTGATTTCCTCCGGGAAAGTCGGCGCGTTCAAGAGCTTTGCTTTGCATGTCGTCGACGCAACCGGAGTTGTGCACGCGATTCTGCTGCGGATTCAGGCCCTGCTGCTGCCGATCAAGACGTTGGTGCTGAGCGGGCATTGAGACCGCCGGGAGTATCAACCCCGGCCGCGATAGGGCGCCACGCCCTGATCCGGCATCCACATGCCCTTCGGCAGTTTGCCGGTCTGCCAGAACACGTCGATCGGGATACCGCCGCGCGGATACCAGTAGCCGCCGATGCGCAGGAACTTCGGCTTGATCTCGGCGACGATGCGCTTGCCGATGGCCACCGTGCAGTCTTCGTGAAACGCGCCGTGGTTGCGAAAACTTGCGACGTAGAGCTTGAGCGACTTCGACTCCAGCAGCCACGGGCCGGGCACATAATCGATCACCAGATGGGCGAAGTCGGGCTGCCCTGTGATGGGGCAAAGCGAGGTGAATTCCGGTGCCGTGAACCGCACCGCGTAATTGGTGTCCTGCTGCGGATTGGGCACGCGGTCGAGCTTTGCCGTTTCCGGGCTATCTGGCCATTGCACGGGGCGGCCGAGTTGCAGGCCACCTGATTTCGGGGATTTCCCGGGCTTTCTCGTCATTACTGGTCTCCGTTGCCGCGTTATTAGACAATTCGTCCGGCGGCGTCACGCCGTCATGCGGCGGCCTTTTCGCACCGCACGCGTTGCTGTAGAAGCTGCACCAACCGCTCGATCCCTGCATTTTCCAAGAAGGCATCTCCATGACAGCCATCGTCGACATCATCGCCCGCGAAATCCTCGATAGCCGCGGCAATCCCACCGTCGAAGTCGATGTGGTGCTGGAGGACGGCTCGATCGGCCGCGCGGCGGTGCCGTCAGGCGCTTCCACCGGCGCCCATGAGGCGGTCGAGCTGCGCGATGGTGACAAGGCGCGCTATCTCGGCAAGGGCGTGCAGAAGGCGGTCGTCGCCGTCAACGGCGAGATCTTCGAGGCGCTGAGCGAGATGGCGGTCGAGGAGCAGGTCCAGATCGACCAGATCATGATCGATCTCGACGGCACGCCGAACAAGAGCCGGCTGGGGGCCAACGCCATTCTGGGCGTGTCGCTCGCCTGCGCCAAGGCGGCGGCGGAATCCTTCGACATGCCGCTCTACCGTTACGTCGGCGGCACCTCGGCGCGGACGCTGCCGGTGCCGATGATGAACATCATCAATGGCGGCGCGCATGCCGACAACCCGATCGATTTCCAGGAATTCATGATCATGCCGGTGGGGGCGCCGACCTTCGCCGAGGCGCTGCGCTGCGGTTCGGAGATTTTCCACACCTTGCGCGGCGAACTGAAGAAGGCCGGTCACAATACCAATGTCGGCGATGAGGGCGGCTTTGCGCCGAACCTCCCATCGGCGGATGCCGCGCTGGAGTTCGTCATGGCCGCGATCGGCAAGGCCGGCTACAAGGCCGGCGGCGACGTGATGCTGGCGCTGGACTGCGCCGCCACCGAATTTTTCAAGGACGGCAATTACGTCTATGGCGGCGAGAACAAGATCCGCTCAGGTTTCGAACAGGCAAAGTATCTCGCCGACCTCGCCTCGCGCTATCCGATCGTCTCGATCGAGGACGGCATGTCGGAAGACGACATGGACGGCTGGAAGGAACTGACCGACCTGATCGGCACCAAGTGTCAATTGGTCGGCGACGACCTGTTCGTCACCAATGTGACGCGGCTTTCCGACGGCATCAAGAACGGCCGCGCCAATTCCATCCTGGTCAAGGTCAACCAGATCGGCACGCTGACGGAAACGCTCAGCGCGGTCGAGATGGCCTACAAGGCCGGCTACACCGCCGTGATGTCGCACCGCTCCGGCGAGACCGAGGACTCCACCATCGCCGACCTCGCGGTCGCCACCAATTGCGGCCAGATCAAAACCGGCTCGCTGGCGCGTTCCGACCGCACCGCCAAGTATAATCAGTTGCTGCGGATCGAGCAGGAACTGGGCGCGCAGGCGAAGTACGCGGGCAGGGCGGCGCTGAAGGCGCTGGCGTAAGGTCGGGCCCGAACAAAAATCGCGAAAACAACCCCATGTACAGTAGACTGGAACCTGCTCGCAGCACTCATGCTGCACTGCAATATTGATGTCGGCAACGTCGTGAACGATGTCTCACGTCCACTGCAGGGTGATCGCTGCGAGGACGAGATAACGTCCGGTCTTGGCGACGGCGACGAGCAGCAGAAACACCCAGAATGGCTCGCGCAGCACGCCGGCGATGACCGTCAGGGGATCGCCGATGATGGGCACCCAACTCAGCAGGAGCGACCATTTTCCATACCGGCGATACCAGGATTGCGCACGCTGCAGCCCCGCCTCGCTCGCCGGAAACCACGACCGGTTCCGGAACCGCTCGATGCCGCGCCCGAGCAGCCAGTTGATCGCCGAACCCAGGACATTGCCAACGCTGGCCACGGCGATAAGCAGCCAGGGCGAATAATCCGCGACCAACAACCCGACCAATACCGCTTCCGATTGCATGGGCAACATGGTCGCGGCCGCAAGCGCGGACAGGAACAGACCTGCATAAGCGACGAGATCGGTCATCGAAGCGCATCAGCGCGCGACATCGGTCTGCGCAGGCCTTTCATGCCAACGAATTTTCTCGGACCGGAAGGACAATCTCTTGAAAGACCACAGCTAGCGCGCTTCCGCCAGTCGGCCGGAAGGTTTGCTGCTCGATGATCGCGCGGCAACTGCGCGCTGCCCGGCAGCGGGCCTGGCCTGCGCCGCCTGCTGCCCGCGCTTCTTGACATCCGCGCCCGCAACCCTCGTCCCGCCGCGGCGGGAAACATATTCCGGCCCGTCGGTCGGGCCCACATGTGGCGGATCGTATCTGAGATAGGGTCGCCCGATTCCGAATTGCTTGCCGTTCGCATCGACCCATTTCCAGAGGACTTCCGTCGAGGCCCAGCGTTGCGCCCGATTTGCGCCGTTGACGCTGACGATGTCGGCCGCCAGTCCGCGGCCATAGCCGCCGCGAAGACTGCCGCCGTGATAGGATCTGTTGCTCGCCGCCTTCAGGCCGCTGGCGATACCTTGACGGTAGTCGTCGCGAAACGCGCTGGTGATGCCGGGCTGCAGTCCGGCGGCCTCGGCGGCGTAAAGCGCGTGAAACAGCTTTATCTTGAAGCTGCGATCCATGCCGCCGATCACGTAGTCCATCAACGGCATGCCGATGCGTTCGGCCGCGTGGGGATCCTTCCAGGTAAAATCGTTCTCGACGAGCTTGGTGAAGGTTCTGGTGACCGTCACAAGCTTGCCCTTCCTCTTGACCGTCACCTTCCGCTGCTCGCGCTCCTTGATGGTGTCTTCCTTGGGCGTCCGCTGGTACAGCGCCCAGAGGAACTGATCGATGCAGGCCTCGGCTACCATGCACTCGCCGACCAGCTCGATCCGGCCGGGTGTCGTCGCAGCGGTTTGAGGCGGCACTTCTGCGGGGCTGGGCGCGGGCGCCGGCGCGGTCAGGATTTCCGGTGGCAGAATTTCGACCGGATCGGTCAGCGCGGCCAGGACGAAGCGGCGGGGCTCCGCCCCGGCGGATGCCGCATCGGGGACGAACTTTGCAAGGGTCAATGGCATCGCCAGCAGTTCGGCGGCCGCAGCCACTTCGGGCGTCTCGGGCACGACGGCGTAGCTCGTTGCAAGGGCTCGCGGCGCTTTGGCCGGCGGCGCGACCGCTAGACTTGCTGGCGGCGCGGCCGCCAGGCTGGCAGCCAATGCCGGCGCGAGCCGTTCCGCGGCGTGGGTTGCTGCTGCTGCCTTCTCGATCCGAGGCGAGCTGATGCCGGCAAGGCTGACAAAGGCCCAGCCTGCGATAACGGCGGCCGGATAAAACGACGCCGCCAATGTTGCTGACCGCCGCGGGTTCATGATCCCTGCCTCCAATGGCTCGATCGAGCCCGGTGCACAGCCAAGTATCCGACGCCCCCGAAGTTTCGGGTCACAATGTGGAGGCGCAAGGGCGAATTCTGCGGATTATGACCGTTTTTGCACCCTGTTGCCAGAGCGCAACGGGCCGCCAGCCACAATCTATTGCTGCGGATCGACCGGGAATGGGGGGTCAGGCGAGATACGCGGGCAGGGCGGCGCAGGCTAGCGCAAAGATGCTGTCGTTCGCAAAGGCCGGGTTGCGATCAAAAAGCAACGATATAGTGAGAAGCGGGGAGGCTTGCGTTTCCCGACCAACGTGAGAACACTCCCGGCCGAATTCGGCGTAGCCGAAAAATTGAAGACGGGGAGTTTTACGATGAGCGCCGACACCATGACCGGGCTGCAGCTTCGTTCGCTGATCAAGAAGAGCGGCGAACTCGAAATTTCCCTCGCCAGCGTGCCGGTGCCGGAGCCCGGCCCGGATGAAGTCGTGGTCCGCGTCGAGGCCTCGCCGATCAATCCGTCCGACCTCGGCCTTTTGGTCGGCGCCGCCGATATGACCACGGCCAAAGCATCGGGCACCAAGGACGCGCCTGTCATCACGGCAAAGCTGCCGGATGCGGCGATGCGGGCGATGGCCGGACGGCTCGATGAATCGATGCCGGTCGGCAACGAGGGCGCCGGCGTGGTGATCAAGACCGGATCGTCCGATGCCGCCAGGGCGCTGATGGGCAAGACCGTGGCGATGATCGGCGGCGCGATGTACGCGCAGTACCGCACGATGCGGGCCAAGGACTGCCTGCCGCTGCCGGACGGCATCACGCCGGCGGAAGGCGCGTCCTGCTTCGTCAATCCGCTGACGTCGCTCGGCATGGTCGAAACCATGCGGCGTGAAGGTCACACCGCGCTGGTGCACACTGCCGCCGCCTCCAACCTCGGCCAGATGCTGAACAAGATCTGCATCAAGGACGGCGTCAACCTCGTCAACATCGTGCGCAGTCAGGAACAGGCGAACATCCTGCGCAAGATCGGCGCGAAATATATCGTCGATTCCAGCGCCGCGACCTTCATGGATGATCTGACCAGCGCGCTGGTGGAAACCGGCGCGACCATCGCGTTCGACGCCATCGGTGGCGGCAAGCTCGCCGGCCAGATCCTGACCTGCATGGAGATCGCGATCAACAAAACGGCAAAAGTCTACAGCCGCTACGGATCGAGCGTGCACAAGCAGGTCTATATCTATGGCGGGCTCGACATCCGTCCGACCGAACTGAACCGTTCGTTCGGAATGGCCTGGGGGATCGGCGGCTGGCTGTTGTTTCCGTTCCTGCAGAAAATCGGCCCGGCCGACGGCGCCAAGCTGCGCGCGCGCGTGGTCGCCGAGCTCAAGACGACCTTCGCCAGCCATTACACCCAGGTGGTGTCGCTGCAGGAAACGCTGCAATTGTCCAACATTGCGATCTACAACAAGCGCGCCACCGGCGAGAAGTTTCTGATCAATCCGAACAAGGGGAGGTGAGGGCGGCCTGATATCAGCGGGTACCCGCTGATTTCGCAAATTCATGCACTTACATCTTTCTTGGATATAGCTAGGGTGCAGCCGAACCGTTCCGGCACCCGTCAATAAGGAAATCTCATGGCCCACAACATCCTCGTGATCGTCGGCAGCCTGCGCAAGGAGAGCTTTACGCTCAAGATCGCCAACGCGCTGGCCAGGCTGGCGCCGGCCACGCTCAGGCTCGACGTCGTCACCCTGCACGACATTTCGTTTTTCAATCAGGACCTCGAAGCGGCCCCGCCAGCCGACTGGCTGGCGTTCCGCGACAAGCTGCAGAAGTCGAACGGCGTGCTGATCGTGACACCGGAATACAACCGCTCGATTCCCGGCGTCTTGAAGAATGCCATCGACGTTGGCTCGCGCCCGTATGGCAAGAGCTCGTTCCTCGGCAAGCCGCTCGGCCTGGTCGGCAATTCGCCGGGCGCGCTCGGTGGCGTTGCCGCCGTCAAGCACCTGCAGAACATCATGCCGGGCATTGCCGGCCCGATCATGGGACAGCCCGAAATCTACCTGAACGGCGTCGGCGACGCCTTCGACGACAAGGGCCAGCTCACCAAGGAACCGGTGCAGAAGGTGCTGCAGCAATACATCGACGCCTTTGCCGCCTTCGTCGAAAAGCAGAACAAGTAGGCCGGTGAGGCGTCCGGCGGTCCAAGTCTTATCCTCGCCTTAAGATACTCTTAACCGGGCCGTCGCATCGTCGGGGCATGGTCTCGCGCTCCCGACTCAAATCCCTGCTCACCGGGCTTGCCCTCTATACGATGGCGGCGGCGATGGTCGGCTATTTCGGCGTCAACGCCTATACCGGCAAATACGGGCTGAACGCGCGGCAGGAACTCGACCAGGAAATCATCGCGCTGACCTCGGAACTGGCGCGGCTGAAGCGCGAGCGCCTCGACGGCGAGCAGCGGGTGTCGCTGCTCCGGTCCGACCGGGTCGACCCCGACATGCTGGACGAGCGCGCGCGGTACCAGCTCGACTACACCAATCCGCGCGATCTGGTGAAAATCGTCAAGCCGAAGTGAGCAGGAAGTCATCCTGAGAGCCGGTGAACGAATCCGGACCTCATCCCCGCGCAACGGCTTTGCCGTTGTCGCTGGAGGAGCCGCGCGCCTTCGCGCGGCGTCTCGAAGGATGGCTGTAGGCAAGGTGCCAGATGGTTCGAGACGCGCGCCCGGCAGCGCAAGGCGCTACCGGGCGCGCTCCTCACCATGAGGGACGGGGCGGATGGCCGTCCAGTTTCAAATTTCAAAAACCTTCCAAATCGATTTCGAAAATGTCGCTGCGTTGCAGTGCGGCATAGCCGAATTTTGCTGCGACCACGCAATCCTTTCAAGGTGGTTTGAGTTGGGATAGAGAGGGCTATTCGTTCTCTCATCCGGAAGTGCCATGGCCGCAACGAAAAAAAGCGTCACAAAGGAAACGGGACAGGAAAAAGCAAGCGGCGCCGGCAGTCCTCCTGACTTCACCCGGGAACAGGAATTGCGCGCATTGCGCGACATGCTGCTGATCCGGCGCTTCGAGGAAAAGGCCGGCCAGCTTTACGGTATGGGCGCGATCGGCGGCTTCTGCCACCTCTACATCGGCCAGGAAGCCATCGTGGTCGGCATGCAGATGGCCCTGAAACAGGGCGACCAGGTCATAACCGGGTACCGCGACCACGGGCACATGCTGGCCTGCGGCATGGAAGCCAATGGCGTGATGGCCGAACTGACGGGGCGCCAGGGTGGCTATTCCAAGGGCAAGGGCGGCTCCATGCACATGTTCAGCAAGGAGAAGAATTTTTTCGGCGGCCATGGCATCGTCGGCGCGCAGGTATCGCTGGGCACGGGACTGGCCTTCGCCAACCGCTACCGCGGCAATGATTTCGTCAGCCTGGCCTATTTCGGCGACGGCGCCTCGAACCAGGGCCAGGTCTACGAGAGCTTCAACATGGCGGAGCTGTGGAAGCTGCCGGTCATCTACATCATCGAGAACAACCGCTACGCCATGGGCACCTCGGTGTCGCGCGCCTCGGCGCAGACCGATTTTTCCAAACGCGGCATCTCCTTCAACATTCCCGGCGAACAGATCGACGGCATGGATGTCCGCGCGGTGAAGGCCGCCGGCGACCGGGCGGTGGCCTGGTGCCGGGCCGGCAAGGGACCGTTCATCCTGGTGATGCAGACCTACCGCTACCGCGGCCATTCGATGTCGGACCCGGCGAAATACCGTACCCGCGAGGAGGTCGACAAGGTCCGCCACGATCAGGATCCGATCGAGCAGGTGCGCAACCGCCTGCTGGCGGCCAAGGTCAGCGAACAGGAACTGAAGGCGATCGACGCCGAGGTGCGCGAGATCGTCAACGCATCGGCCGACTTCGCGCAAAACGATCCCGAGCCCGATGCGTCCGAACTTTATACCGATATCTACCGCTGAGCGTGAGGCGCGCGCCTTCCAGCCTGACGAGTGAATTCCTGGAGCCACCATGCCAATTCAAGTGCTGATGCCCGCGTTGTCGCCGACCATGGAGAAGGGCAACCTTTCGAAATGGCTGAAGAAGGAGGGCGAGGCGATCAAGTCGGGCGATGTCATCGCCGAGATCGAGACCGACAAGGCGACGATGGAAGTCGAGGCCACCGATGAGGGCACCCTCGGCAAGATCCTGATTCCGGAGGGCACCGCCGACGTCGCGGTCAACACCCCGATCGCCACCATCCTGTCGGACGGCGAAAGTGCCGATGATCTGGCCAGGGCGCCGGCCGCTCCGAAGGCCGCTGCCGTCGCGCCTGACGTCGCGCAGGAAGTCGCGGAATCGCGCGCGCCGGTCGGCGAGGGCAAGCCGATGATCTCGGCGCCGGCAGCACCCGCCGCTCCGAAAGCCGCCGCCGAGCCCGATCCCGAGGTGCCCGAAGGCACCGAGATGGTGACCATGACCATCCGCGAAGCCTTGCGCGACGCCATGGCCGAGGAAATGCGCCGCGACCCCGATGTGTTCGTGATGGGCGAAGAGGTCGCCGAATATCAGGGCGCCTACAAGGTCACGCAGGGCCTGCTGCAGGAATTCGGCGCCAGGCGCGTCATCGATACGCCGATCACCGAGCATGGTTTCGCCGGCATCGGCGTCGGGGCGGCGATGGCGGGGCTGAAGCCGATCGTCGAATTCATGACCTTCAACTTCGCCATGCAGGCGATGGACCAGATCATCAATTCGGCGGCCAAGACGCTCTATATGTCGGGCGGCCAGATCCGCGCCGGCATCGTCTTCCGCGGCCCCAACGGCGCCGCCAGCCGTGTCGGCGCCCAGCACAGCCAGGACTACTCCGCCTGGTACGCCCAGGTGCCGGGTCTCAAGGTCATTGCGCCGTATGACGCCGCCGACGCCAAGGGGCTGCTGAAATCGGCCATCCGCGACCCCAACCCCGTCGTCTTCCTCGAGCACGAGATGATGTACGGCCTCGAGTTTGACGTGCCGGAGGTCGAGGACTGGCTGGTCCCGATCGGCAAGGCCAAGGTCCGCCGCGAGGGGACCGACGTCACCATTACCGCCCACAG
>NZ_JAUYAN010000109.1 GCF_030693485.1 Bradyrhizobium sp.
TGCAGCGCACCGCGGGTGCTCCGATCGGGGTCCGCCTACTGTACATGGGGTTGTTTTCGAGATTTTTGTCCAAGCCCCGCCGGACACTGTCAAATGCGCGCTGTGCCGGGTTTCGGCGGGAGATCGTGGCTCTGGTGGAGAAATGGCGCGCCCGAAGAGATTCGAACTCCTGACCCCTAGATTCGTAGTCTAGTGCTCTATCCAGCTGAGCTACGGGCGCGTTTTTCGCTGGGCATCGTGGGCTCAGGCCCGGATGCATCCGAGGTTTCGTTCGGAAGGTCGCGAAAGAGCGCTTTAGCTACCCGCTCCGGCCGGGATTGGCAAGGTCCGCAGGTCGGTATCTGCCGGCCGAATCGGCTGGGTTTTTGGGGTCGTCATTCCGGGGCGCGCGAAGCGCGAACCCGGAATCTCGCCCGATTACCTCTGGATTCCGGGTTCATCGCGGAGCCCGGCAGCGGGCCGGCCAAGGGCCGGACCCGTTGGCAATGCCCCGGAATGACGGCTATGCCCTCGCCCGCTCATTGCGCACGCTGAGCAGTTCCACCGGGCGGTCCGGGATCGCGATCCGGAAGGTGGCGCCGATGGTGCCTTCGACCAGATGGATGTCGCCGCCATGGGCGCGGACCAGTTCGGCGGCGATGGCGAGGCCGAGGCCGCTGCCGCCGGGCCGGCCGGAGGTCTGGAACGCCTCGAACAGATGTTCGCGGGCCCTGGCGGGAACGCCGGGACCGGTGTCGGAAACCTCGATGATGGCGACCGTGCCCTCGCGGCGGCCGGTGATGCGGATCTGGAAGGTGGCGGCGTCGCCCTTGGGGCGGCTTTCCAGCGCCTGTGCGGCATTGCGCACCAGGTTGAGCAGCACGCGAAACAGCTGGTCGGGATCGGCGTCGATGGTGAGCCCGCGCTCGATCGCGCTGATCCAGCCGATCGAGGCGTCGGTGGCGAGGCCTGCGGATTCGCGCACCTCCGCGACCACGGGCTCGATCAGGATCATGCGGCGGTCCGGGGCGGCCTCCTGGGCACGGCCATAGGACAGCGTCGACTGGCAGAACGCGATGGCGCGCTCCAGCGAGCGCATCAGCTTGGGGGCGAAGCGCTGCACCCTTGGATCGGGCACGCTGGAAAGCTGGTCCGACAGCAGTTGCGAGGAGGCCAGCAGGTTACGCAGATCGTGGTTGATCTTCGATACCGCGAGGCCAAGTGCCGCGAGCCGGCTCTTCTGATGCAGCATCGACACCAGGTCGCGCTGCATGTCGGACAATTCGCGTTCGGCGACGCCGATCTCGTCGCCGCGCTGGCTGGGGACGATGATATAGGCCGAGCTTTCGGGGTTTTCGTGGAATCCGACCAGGCTCGCGGTCAGCCGCCGCATCGGCCGCACGAACATGAAATGCAGGGCGAAATAGACCAGCGCGGCGGTGAGCATCGCAATGGCGAGCGAGACCAGCAGCAAATTGCGGGAAAACCGGTACATGGCCTGGCGCAGCGGAGCCTCATCGATCACGACCTCTATGAACTGCCCGCCGCCGGACGCGGGCCCGATCACCCTGATCGCCTGGTTGCCGCGGTCCAGCATGATTTCGAAGGAATCCCGGATTCCAGACCACACCGTCATGGTGCGCACGTCGATGTCGCGATCGATCGCCGGCGGCAGATCGGCGCTGGCCAGCAGCCTGCGCTGCTGTCCCATCTTGATGGCCACCGCGCGCGCGCCGATGCTTTTGAGGATTTGCCGCGCCAGCGAATCCGGAACCATGCCGAGTGGCGCGGCATCCAGCACCAGGGCGGCGGTATTGGCCGCCGCCAGCCGGTCGTTCAGCCGGTTCATGTGGAAATTGGCGATCGAGGGCACGTAAATCAGCATTCCCGCGATCATGATCAGGGGAATGGTCAAGAGCAGCAGCTTGCCGGACAGGCCAAGCCTCCCCGGCAACCTCGGCAGTGGCTTTGGCCGCGGCGTCTCGTTGGCTGGCTGCTGATCGCTCACGGACACGATATAGGCCCCGATGCCTTGGGTCTTGAGGATGCGTTCTGCACCGCAACCGGTCAAATTACGGATCGCTAATGTCGGCCAAGTCCGGATCCAGCGCCGCCGTGCCCGCTACCGACAAAAACCCCGCGAAAACAGATATATTCACCCCAATTGCGACGTTTCGAGGAACCTGGAATGCGGCGTGTCGCAACATTGACGAAAACAGGTCGCTCCCGTATAAGCCGCGCCAACTGTCCGCGATGGCCCGGTTCGACCGGGGCGGCTCAAATTGGGCCGGAAACGGCCCGTTCGGGCCGGTCAACATCACCGGACTTACCTCATTAATCAGGCAAATTGCCGGCTTAGCCTGCCAATTGTCAGCGGAGAACTGCCCGTGAAGCGGACTTATCAACCCAGCAAACTGGTGCGCAAGCGCCGCCACGGCTTCCGCGCCCGCCTTGCCACGGTCGGCGGCCGTAAAGTTCTCGCCGCGCGCCGCGCGCGCGGCCGTAAGCGCCTGAGCGCCTGAGCCGGGCTTCCCGGGGATTTCATCATGGATCGGCTAAGGCAGCGGGCGGACTTCCTCGCCGTTGCCAATGGCGCGCGGGCCAATAGCGCTGGCTTCGTGCTGCAAGGCCGCCTGCGCGACGATGACGGCCCGATCCGGGTCGGCTTCACGGTTACCAGGAAGAACGGTACCGCCACCGAGCGAAATCGCATCCGGCGCAGGCTGCGCGAGTTGGTAAAACGGCTGGACGTCATATCCATGCGACCGCACACTGATTATGTGCTAGTCGGCCGTCGTACCGCACTGAACCGCGACTTTGCGACCATGCTCGAGGATCTCCGCTCCGCGCTCGGTCGCCTCGCGCGTCAGGACAACGCGTCAAATAATGACTCTCGCGCCAGCCGCAAACCAAATTGAATGACGAGACCTTGAACGATGACCGATAATCGCAACACCATCCTCGCCGTCATTCTGTCCGGCCTCGTGCTGATCGGCTGGCAATATTTCTACAACATGCCGCAGATGGAAAAGCAGCGCGCGCAGCAGGCCCAGCTTGAACAGTCGAAGCCGGCGCAGCCCGGCAGCCCTGTCGGCGCTCCCGCCACCCCGCAGGCCGGCGCGCCCCCCGCCGCACCCTCCACGCCCGGGGCTGCCCAGCCCGCCGCGGCGCCGACGGTGGTCAACCGCGACGTCGCGATCAAGGCCGCGCCGCGCGTCAGGATCGAAACCCCGCGGGTCACCGGCAGCATTTCGCTGAAGGGTGCGCGCATCGACGACCTCGCGCTGACGCGATTCCGCGACACCGTCGACCCCAAATCGCCCGCCATCGTGCTGTTCTCGCCTTCGGGCTCGCCGACGCCCTATTACGCGGAGTTCGGCTGGGTTGCCGCCGCGGGCTCCACCGTGCGGCTGCCCGACCGGGACACGCTGTGGCAGCAGGAAGGCTCGGGCAGCCTCGCGCCGAACAGCCCGATCACGCTGAAATACGACAATGGCGACGGCCTCACCTTCCGCCGCACCATCTCGATCGACGAGCACTATCTCTTCACCGTCAAGGACGACGTCAGCAATATCGGCAATGCGCCGGTCACGCTGTATCCATTCGCGCTGATCTCGCGGCACGGCACCCCGAAGGTCGAAGGCTTCTACATCCTGCATGAAGGCCTGATCGGCTATCTCGGCGACCAGGGCCTGCAGGAATACAGCTATTCGAAGATCGACGAAGACAAGGTGAAGAGCTTCAAGGTCACCAACGGCTGGCTCGGCATCACCGACAAATACTGGGCCTCGGCGCTGCTGCCGGACACCACGGCGCAGCTGCAGGCGCGGTTCTCTTCCAACCTCGTGGCCGGCACCCGCACCTATCAGACCGACTATCTGCAGGATGCGCAGACCATCGCGATCGGCGGCACGGGCTCGTCCAATGCGCGGCTGTTCGCCGGCGCCAAGGAAGCCGGCGTCGTCGGCATCAATTTCCCGCTCGCCGGCCTCGATGGCTACAACAAGCAGCTTGGTCTCAACCATTTCGACCTGCTGATCGACTGGGGCTGGTTCCACTTCCTCACCAAGCCGATGTTCGTGGCGCTGGATTTCTTCTTCCGCATGGTCGGCAATTTCGGCGTCGCCATCCTGCTGGTGACGGTGCTGGTGAAGCTGATCTTCTTCCCGCTCGCCAACAAATCCTACGCCTCGATGGCGAAGATGAAATCGGTACAGCCGCAGCTGGCCGCGCTGAAGGAGCGCTTTCCCGACGACAAGGTGAAGCAGCAGCAGGAGATGATGGCGATCTACAAGAAGGAGAAGATCAACCCGGTCGCCGGCTGTCTTCCCGTCCTGTTGCAGATCCCGGTGTTCTTCGCGCTCTACAAGGTGTTGTTCGTCACCATCGAAATGCGCCACGCGCCGTTCTACGGCTGGATCAAGGACCTGTCGGCGCCCGATCCGACCACGATCTTCAACCTGTTCGGACTGCTGCCGTGGGACCCGATGTCGCTCGGGCCGAATATCGGTCCGTACTTCATGCTGGGCGTCTGGCCGATCATCATGGGCATCACGATGTGGTTCCAGATGAAGCTCAATCCGACGCCGCCGGATCCGACCCAGAAGATGATCTTCGACTGGATGCCGCTGATCTTCACCTTCATGCTGGCCTCGTTCCCGGCAGGTCTCGTGATCTACTGGGCCTGGAACAACCTGCTTTCGGTGCTGCAGCAGAGCTACATCATGCGCAAGAACGGCGTGAAGGTGGAACTGATGGACAATCTGAAGGCCGTGTTCGTTTCGAAGAAGGCCGAGACGAAGACCTGACGATTCCTCATCCTGGGGGAGCGCGCTCTTGGCGCGCGTCTCGAAGGATGGGCAACGGGGGCTCTCATGGTTCGAGACGGCGCTGAAGAAGCGCCTCCTCACCATGAGGAACCGCAACCGAAAGCCTTCGCATGACCGCTGAAACCGATGCGAAGCTGTTGGAGCTGGGCAGAAAACTGTTCGCCGGCGAATGGACCTTCATCTGGGCCTCGCCCTCGATCGAGACGCTGCCGCCGATGGCGGGCGTCGAGGTCGCGTTTGCCGGCCGCTCCAATGTCGGCAAGTCCAGCCTGATCAACGCGCTGACCGGGCGCAACGCGCTGGCGCGGACCTCGCATACGCCGGGCCGAACCCAGGAACTGATCTTCTTCGAAGGCCCCGACAATGCCGGCTTCCGGCTAGTCGACATGCCCGGCTACGGCTACGCCTCCGCGCCGAAAGCCAAGGTCGCGTCGTGGACCAAGCTGATCCACCAATTCCTGCAGGGCCGCGCCAGCCTGGCCCGGGTCTATGTGTTGATCGACGGCCGGCATGGCCTCAAGGAGGTCGATCTCGACGTGCTGAAGACGCTCGACAAGTCGGCGGTCAGCTACCAGGTCGTGCTCACCAAGGCCGATCAGGTGAAACCGGCCGAACTCGAGCAGCGCGTCGCCGACGTCAAGACCGCGCTGCTCAAGCATCCCGCCGCCTTCCCGGAAATCCTGGTGACCTCCTCGCGCACCGGCGCCGGAATGCCGGAATTGCGCGCCGCCATGGTGCGGCTGCTCGGCGAGCGGAGCTGACGATGAGTTCGCGCCTGACCCGGATCCTGATCGTGCTGGCCGGCGTGATGGGCGCCGACGGCGTCATCCTGGCGGCGGTCGCCGCGCACCAGCCCGATGCCGCACGGCTGGCCTCGGCGTCGTCGATGCTGCTGTTTCACGCCGCAGCGGTGCTGGGCACGTTAGCGCTGGCGGAGCGCGGCGCCATTCATTCCGGGATCGGAATCCTGGCCGCCTCGGGCTTTGTCGTCGCCACCGCCCTGTTCGCCGGCGACCTGACGCTGCGACATTATGCCGGCCACGGGCTGTTTGCTTTTGCCGCGCCATCGGGCGGCGCGCTGCTGATCGCAAGCTGGCTGGCGCTCGCCGTGGCGGC
>NZ_JAUYAN010000110.1 GCF_030693485.1 Bradyrhizobium sp.
CCGTTAATTCGGGCTGCCTCTAGCTGCCGCGCAGCAGCCCATCCAGATCGACATCGATCTGGCCCGGCGCCCTGACGTGACGGACTTCAAAGGCGTCGGGCTGGAAACGGTATTCCACCAGCCCGACTTCCTTGCTGCCGATCACTTCCTGTCTATGGTCCGGAATGATGAAGCCGGCCGACGGCGCCCAGACGTGCCTGGTGTGGCGAAACGTGAAATCACGGCGCTGGTGCACGTGGCCGCTGGCGACCAGCCGCAGGTCGACGGTATCAAGCATCTCCACCAGCCGGCTGCGCGCCGGCATCGGAACATAGCGTATCGCCGTCGCCGCCAGTTCCGCATCGTCGGGTGAATTCAGAAACAACGGCTTGTGCAGGAACAGCGCCACCGGCCTGCCGTCGGCGCTGGCGAACTGCTGACCCAGCCAGTCGATCTGTTCGGCCTCGCCTGCAAGACCCGTGTTCATCACCATCGAATTGAGGCCGATGAAACACCAGCCGGCAGCCTCGAAGCGCCAGCGATCACAGCCGAAGCACGCGCGGTAAGCCTGCAGGCCTGGCTCGGTGACGGGTGAAGCCGGGGTGGGACCGAGCCTGGTCGGATTGTCGCCGACGTCATGATTGCCGGGAAGGTAGCGGCAGGGTGCCGGAAGTGCTGCGTGCAGCTCGCGGGCAAATTCGAAATCGTCCGGGTTGGTCGGCGCATCCCAGGCGAGGTCGCCGCTGTTGACGACGAGATCGGGCTGCGTCGCGTCGATGTATTCGCTCACCCGGTGAAAATTGTCGGTGAGTTTTGGATGGCGGCGGGTGAGGTGGGTGTCGGAAATCTGGGTCAGACGAAATTCGGGCATGCGACAGATCCCTTTCGCCGTCGATTATATATTGAACTAAACCGCTGTCGCGGTAGAGCAAGACGGCTCGATGCCCGCGAGCAGGGAAGTGGCTCCGCTGCCCGGCGACAGATCGGCCTTGGCGGGCTCTGCCAGCCTTTAGCTGCGCATGGCGGCGCGGAAGCCGACGAAGCTCAACGCGCCCGCCACGATGACGGCAATCCAGCCCGCCCAGAACGGCACATCGACGCCATTCAAGGTGACAGACCACCCCATCACAATCCGGATCAACTGCAGAAGCGCGATCAGAGTAAAGATGGCGGCGGCAAGCGTGCAAAAGGTTTTTATGGTCATTGCGTGTCTTCGAAGGCACACGAAGCCGCGCTCGTCCCCCGCAGCCAGAATGGGAGGTGCCGGCGCGGCGGGCACTCCCCTTAAGCAGGGAAGTTAACAGAGTCATACACGATGCGTCGGCCCACTCGTGCAAGATGGTTTCTGTAACGGCTGTCCTCCACCAGCCCGCGCCGCTATGACGCTCGCCGCCAGCCATCACAGAAACCTCAATAATGACCGGCGACGGAATAATGAACCTGACTTCAAATGACCGCATGACGGCGCACGCCCCTCAGGGCGGGAGAGAGGTTCATCGCGGTCGTTCGCCATATTGGTACCGGTTCGGACCGAAATCGGTGGAACCGCCTGCACTTGGTCACGGCGGCGGCGGTTGTGGTTCAAGCGCTTGAACCGGGATTTATTGTCAGGGAGAGGCGCGGTCGCTATAGCGGGGGCCTGCACTCCAACGGGGGGAATTTCGATGTCGGTTCAAACGGTTTTGCTGCCGGTCTTCGTGCTGGTGGGGCTTGCCTTCGCGCTGCTGTTGGGGATGGCGGCGGCACGGACCCGGGCGGTGACGGGACGCCAGGTCAGCCTCAAGGACGTCGCGCTGCGCCAGCCGGCCTGGCCGACGCGGGTCACCCAGATCGGCAACGCCTTCAGCAACCAGTTCGAACTCCCGGTGTTGTTCTACGTGCTGATCGCGCTGGCGCTGCCATTGCGCAAGGCCGACCTTGTCATCGTGCTGCTGTCCTGGGTGTTCGTCGTCACCCGCTTCGCCCATGCCGGCATCTTCGTGACCTCCAACGATGTCCGGCAGCGCTCGATGGTCTGGTTCGCGGGCGTGCTGGTGTTGTTTGCGATGTGGCTCTACTTCGCCCTGAAGATGCTGTTGTTGAGCTAACCCTCTCGAAACGAAAGTTTTTAATGACCCCCGCAGCGCGGCTCTCGGCCGCCATCGAACTGATCGGCACCATCGACGCAGACCGCGTTCCGGCGGCGAAGGCGCTGAAGGAGTGGGGCACCGCGCATCGCTATGCCGGCTCCGGCGACCGCGCCGCGATCGCCGGCCTGATCTGGGACGTGCTGCGCCGGCGCGCCTCCAGCGCCTGGATCATGGACGCCGATACGCCGCGGGCGCGCGTGCTGGGCATGCTCAAGCTCGAGCGCAAGCTCGATGCCGAGGCGATTGGCGCCCTGTGCGACGGCGGCCGTTTTTCGCCGGAGCCGCTGACCGCGGCCGAACGCTCCGCGTTGACCTCGCGGACGCTGGCGGAGGCGCCCGCGCATGTCGCCGGCGATTATCCGGAATGGCTCGACGGCCATCTGGCGCAGGCCTTCGGCGACGACCGGGTGGCGGAGGCGACCGCGATGGCGAGCCGGGCCCCGCTCGATCTGCGCGTCAACACGCTGAAGGCCGCGCGCGAAAAAATGCTGCCGTCGCTGGCCCATCTCGGCGTTCAGCCTACGCCGTGGTCGCCGATCGGGCTGCGCATCGAACTCGGCGCCGACGCGCGCAATCCCGGCATCCATGCCGAGGAGGATTTCATCAAGGGCGCGATCGAAGTGCAGGACGAGGGCTCGCAGCTGGCAGCCTTGCTGTCGGCCGCCAAACCCGGCGAACAGGTGATCGATCTCTGCGCCGGCGCCGGCGGCAAGACGCTGGCATTGGCGGCGATGATGCAGGGCAAGGGCCGGCTGATCGCCACCGACCACGACAAGCGCCAGCTGGCGCCGATCTACGAGCGGCTGTCGCGCGCCGGCGTGCACAATTGCGACGTCCGTACCCCGAAGGGCCCGAACGATACGCTTGCCGACATCCACGCGTCAGCCGACCTCGTGCTGATCGACGCGCCCTGTACCGGCACCGGCACCTGGCGGCGCAACCCCGACGCCAAATGGCGGATGCGCCCCGGCGCGCTGGAGGTGCGGCTGAAGGACCAGGTCACCGTGCTCGACCGCGCCGCTGCCCTGGCAAAACCGGGCGGCCGGATCGCCTACATCACCTGCTCGGTATTGCCGCAGGAGAACGGCGAGCAGATCAAGGCTTTTGTCGCGCGCCATCCCGGGTTTTCCGTGGTGCCGCCGGAGCAGACCGCCGCCGTGCTGTGGGACAAGGCCGAGGCGTTTGCGGCGGCCGCGCTGCAATCGCCGGAGGGCTGGCTGATGACGCCGCGGCGCACCGGGACCGACGGGTTTTTCGTGTCGGTGCTGAAGCGCGGGGTGGCCTGAGCTTGTTGCTCCGTCATTCCGGGGCGGCACGCAGAGCCGAACCTGGAATCTCGAGGTTCCGGGTTCGATGCTTCGCATCGTCCCGGAATGACGGAGCCACGAGCTCAGGTCGCCGCGGCCCGCTTCAACACCGACACGAAAAACCCGTCCGTCCCGGTCCGGCGCGGCGTCATCAGCCAGCCTTCATCTGACTTCAGCGCCGTCGCCGCAAAGTCCTCGGCCTTGTCCCACAGCACCGCGGCGGTCTGCTCCGGCGGCACCACCGAAAACTCGGGATGGCGCGCGGTGAAGGCCTTGATCTGTTCGCCGTTTTCCTGCGGGAGTACCGAACAGGTGATGTAGGCGATCCGGCCGCCCGGTTTTGCCAGGGCAGCGGCGCGGTCGAGCACGGTGACCTGGTCCTTCAACCGCACCTCGAGCGCGCCGGGGCGCATCCGCCATTTGGCGTCGGGGTTGCGCCGCCAGGTGCCGGTGCCGGTGCAGGGCGCGTCGATCAGCACGAGGTCGGCGCTGGCGTGGATATCGGCGAGCGTGTCGTTCGGGCCCTTCGGGGTGCGGACGTCGCAATTGTGCACGCCGGCGCGTGACAGCCGCTCGTAGATCGGCGCCAGCTGGCGCTTGTCGTGGTCGGTGGCGATCAGCCGGCCCTTGCCCTGCATCATCGCCGCCAATGCCAGCGTCTTG
>NZ_JAUYAN010000115.1 GCF_030693485.1 Bradyrhizobium sp.
TGTCCAGCGTGTCGACGCCCTTCTGCGCCTGAGCGATCGCCTCGAACGGATCGCCGCGGCGCAAATTGCCGGTCACCTTCTCGTGGAACTGCTGCGCCAGCCCCTGCGGATCGGCGAGGGTCACCCGCTGCGGCGGAGGCGGCACTTTGCCCTCCGCGATATCCTTGGCCTTGGCGGCGATGTCCTTCAGTTCGGCGATCCCGGTGGTGCCGGTACCGCCAGCCTCGCCACCGGGAAGGTTGGCGCGCTGGCCGCTGCGCAGGTCGGCGATCTGGTCGGAATAGTCGCGGCCGGCCTCGCGGAAGGCGCGGTCGGTCGGGGTATGGCCGTGCTGCTCGGCCCACCACGCCTTCTGCTGCGCCGGGTCCATGCCCCCAGGGCATTTTGTCTTGTCGAAAAAGGTCAGTTCGGCGAAGGCGTCGTTGGAATGCTGCTCCCATTTCGTCTTCGGCACCTCGACCCACTTGCCGTCAGCGTTCTGGGTCAATACCCGGAAGTCGCGGTCGGTGTTGATGGGATTGGCGGTCTTGCCAGGGGTGCGGAAGTCGTGGACGACCAGCTTCTTGTCGGCCAGTTCGGGACTCGATTGGCGCAGCCGCTCCAGCATCATCTGGTCGTGCGGCTTGTAGACCTCGTTGCGCAGCGTGTTGTTGAAGGCCTCCTGGGTCGACAGCGAGCCGCTTTGCTTGAGCGCCCGCACCTGATGCGGGTTCTTCTGCACCTCCAGCACGTCAGTCAATGAAGCGCGCAGCCGGCCGGAGCCGTCGACATGGACGCCCTGGTCCAGTGTGCCGAGAGTCTTGCGCATCTTCTCGACCAGGTCGGTGGCGACCCTGGAGCGCCGGCTCGCCTGCGCCAGCAGATCGGCGCCGCTCTCCGCGATCCCGGCGACCGCGTTCTTGCCGGCGCGCCAGGCTTCGCCGGCATAGCCTGCGCCGTAATGGATGGCCTTGCCGAACAGGACGTCGGTGACCGCCGATTTGACCCCCGCGGTCGCGATGTCGAGCACGCCGCCGCCGGCGCGCGCCGCGTCGCGCATCGCCAGTGAACTGCCGACCGCCGAACTGGCCCAGCCTTTTGTCAGGATTGCATCGAGCGCCGCCGCTCCGCTCTGCAGCAGCGTGTCCTGCGCGGCGTCCTTGTAGGTATAGGTCGGAGTGTAGCCCGGACGCATCTGGTTGCCGATCACGTCGGCCAGCGGCAGCAGGCCCTCGAGACCCCTGCGATAGTCGTTACCGGCGGGCGTCGTCAGCAGGCGGTCGCTGAGTTCGTCGAACAGGCCGGAACGGGACTCGTCGAGCATGGCATCGACGCCTTCGCGGCCACGCTGATCGCCGAGCGCGCCCAACAGTTCGTCGCGCGCCTTGAAGTAGGTCCGCATCTCCGCGCCCTTGCGGCGGGTTTCGGCGATCTTGCGCTGGAGTTCGGCGACATCTTCATCCGGCCGCTGCATGTCGGCGAGGTCGCTGCGATCCTTCTCGGCGAGTGTCGCCCGGCTCGCCATGTCCTGCTCGTAGGTCTTGCGCTCGACATAGCCGCCGGAGAACGAACTCCACACCTCGCCGCGCGCGTTGACGTCGCCGTCGTGCGGCAGCGGCGGCGGGGCCGGCGGTGTCTCGCCCCCTGACCGCACAAAGCCTCCGCGCTCCGCCGAATAGATCTCACCACCCTCGTTGCGCGCGCCGTCGACGGGATCGAAGATCGCCACACCATTCTTCTGGCTGTACTTCCAGCCCAGCGCCTCGTACTTGCGCTTCCACGCCTCGAACGGGTCCTCCGGAAGATGGCCACGCAGAAGTTCGCTGCCGGCATCGAACGCATCGCGACGACTGACGCCCGCCGTCTGCAGCATCAGCAGCGAAGCAAGCGCGGCAAGGCCTCCGGTGATGGCGATTGCGCCGCCGGTCTCGACCGCCGACCAGATATCATCGAAGTCGATCGGCTGCTGGCTGGAGTCAGCGGATTGATTGGGATCGGTCTGCTGACCGGGCGGGGACTGATCCACTCCCGGTTTTCCGGTTTTCGTCCCCTCGGCTCGCATCCCCGGAGGCAGGCCAGGCCGGTCGATGGTGTACCCCAGCGAAACATAGTACCGGCGTACCGCCGCGTGCCATTGCAGGACGATCGCGAGAAGCTCGGCGTCGGTCGGCAGCGGCTCGACGATTTCGGGCTTCGGGCCTCGGCCACCATATTTCAGGACCGGATGGCCGTTGATGAAGATGTGGGTGTGTATGGCACCATCGATAATCTTGTATTCAAATCTGTTGTATCGCTCGTTGTCGGTGGAATGCTCCTCCAGCAATATGTCGATACTTCCCTGTTGGAAGCGCCGACACTTGTATCTCTCGTACTGTTTGGACAAAGACACGCATTGTTCGTGTTCTTGCGCCAACAGATTCTTGGCCCAAAAATTATGCTCCAAGATTGATGGGAATACCGCGACACTAGTCTTTGTATCGCTTTTCGATCGGCGCAGGCCTTCGGGATACGGCTTGACGTAATGGCTGGGCTTGTCCCGATTGGCATCCTGCTCGAACAGGAATCCGGGCGGCGCAAATTCGGCCGGAATCGGTTTGTAGCCGTAGTCCAGTGCAGCGGCCGTTTCGATACGAAAGCCCCAGGCGAGCAGCGCCAGAAGCAGAAAAAATCCCCTTCTCCACCTCATCGCGCTCACTCCGCGAAGCCGATGGTCTCGAGGACATGGGTAGGGATGTTGCTGCTGGCGGCGTAGCGCGCTTGCGGCGCGCCGAAGGTGACGAAGTAGAAGACCTGGCCGGCGTCGATGATGGCGGCATCCTCGCGCAGCAGATCGGGCGAATCCGAACCGGAAAACTGCATCGAGAACACGATGGCCGGCCGCAAGGCAATCTGCGTCGTGCGTTCGCTGAGCAGACGATAGTTGTCGGCGCCTTTGGACAGCCGGGTCTTGATGATCTTCGCCTCGCTCGCCAGCGTTGCCTTGGCGCCTCGGCGTTCGGCCCGGAATGTGACGTGGAGGACATCGTCGCCGGTTGCTTCCGGCCCCTGAAACCCGATCACGTTGGTTTCCGGCATGTCGGATTTCGTCCAGTTAGCCGGCACTTCCGCCGATACGCCGGCCTTCCCGCCATAGCCGGGAATACGCATTCCAAGCGCGATGGAATCGATGCGCTGCCACGCTGGCTTGCTTGCCTCTGGCGGTTTCGCTTCGGGCTTCTTCGCCTCCGGCGGCTTTGTTGCGGACTTCTGGGCTTGAGGCGGAACCGGCGAGCCGGCCGCATTGGCGGCGGCCTTTTCGGGAATCGCGGGATCGACGCGGAAACTCTTGACCATTCGCGCGACCACCGGCTCGAACGCCGCGGCAGCCGTTTTCGGATAGGCGATTTCGAGCCGATGGACCATTGCCAAGCCCTCGCTCAGCACCACCCGGCGCACGATGTTCTCGGCGTCCTTGGTGGCAATGACCTCGTACCAGTCCGCGCCATTCTGTTTCACGGCAGCGGCATCGCCGATGTCGAGCACGTCCTCGGCCTGTAACTCCTCGACCGAGAAATTCATGGCATTGGCATGGCTGTAGACATGAAAGCGGGCACCGGCGGTTGCCGCGGTGAAGCCGCGCCCGGCATTGTCCGGCGGCGGCGGCTGGATCGCAAACAGGTCGGCGGGATAGTCGATCATCACGCCATATCGGGTGTTGGTATAGCCTTCCCACCGGCTCGCCTTGATCGCCGTCGTGGCAGGGCGCGCCGGCGGCGCGGCCATGGTGGCGGGCGGGGTCGCGGTGGGGGCAGCCCTGGGTGGCGCAACGGCGGTCGATGACTTCGGCGGCGACGACGGGGCTTGCGGTCCAATCATGATCAGCACGGCTGCGAGAATTGCACCGCCGACCACGAGAGCCGCGACAAGGATGGCGCGCGACTTGCCGAAGCTCGAAACCGGCGGCGCCAACGGCGTTGTCGGAGCAGCCTGCTTTGCCTCCACAACGGCTGCCGGCGGGTTCGAATCGACCACGGCGGCGCCGCATTTGGTGCAGAACTTCCCGTCGGCCGCCAGTTGGGCGCCGCACCCCGTGCAGAACGCGCTCAACGTCGCTCTCCCGGTACTGAAACAGCACCGTGCAACAGCCGACGGGCGCGGGCATATCGCGCCAGCAGTCCAAGACTGTTGCCGACGGCGAGGCCCATGCCGAGAAACGAAACCAGCGCCACGGCGTAGGGTGTTTGCCTGCCCGCCAGCGTCGCGGCCTGCGTCATCAGCAGGGACAACGCCCAGACCGCCAGAAACCAGATGTTGCCGCGCGCCCGTATCGCTTCGCCGTCGATGAACAGCAGGTTGGTCAGCGACCAGCCGACCCCGACCATCGCACCAGCAGCGACGGCGAGCCCGATCGCCGCCACCGAAAGCGGAGCGCCGGCCAGCGCGAAGAAGATCCAGGTGCAGAGCACGCTGACGATCGCACCGATCGCCAGCGACCAGGGCGACAGTTTTCGCGCCTTGCGGAAGGTCAGCAGCATCGTGACGATCGACAGCGCGAACAGCGCCATGCCGATCAGTCCGACGACGCGGAACAGCAGGGCGCCGGAGGGATCGAGGACCAGAAGGATGAACGCGGCGACCAGCATGACGACGGTCATGAGCAGCCAGCGCAGCCAACGTGAAGACATCGATAATGACACGCCGCGATCCTCCGGCCCGGAATGGCGGGAGCGACCCTAGATCTTGGCCGCTTCGCCGCCTTGTCCTAGGTCAAAGTCCCGAGTCCGCTCGGCGACGGACGCGTTCGTTCACGGCTTCCACAAGTCGAAGTATTGCGGATCGTCGACCGGCATGAAGTCGGTCCCCGGCCACTCCCGGAGATCGACGAGCTGCGGCGGCGCGCCGATCAAATAGCCGAGTTCGGCGATGGAATCGCTGGCGCAGAAGCCATTGCCCCACCCAACCCGCCAGCCGTCATGACGCTGGCGCATCCAGAATTGCGCGACAGCGGTGGTCCGATTCTGTTCGCAGGGGCCGACGGCCTCGTCCCATTCTGCCCTGCCGATCGGCACTCCGTTCGGGCGCTGCGGATGGACCACCACCCAGGCAAAGCCGGCGGCGGCGCGCAGGGTCTCGACCTTGAACTCGACCGGTTTGCCGAATGCCTTCTCGAAGGTCGGACGCAGGCCATCAAGGATCGCCTTGCGCTCCGGCGAGCCGGATGGCGGGGTTGCGACATCCTTTTGCGCGATCTTCGGCGGCGCCGGCAGCGGCGGCGGATTGACGATCAACTCCAGCTGCTCGCCGGTCCACAATTCGTCGTTCGAGCATGGCTCGAACCCGGGATCGCCTCGGTTCGCGAGCGCGGTCCACAATTTGTTGTGCGGGCCCCACTGGAAATAGATCTGCATCTCGATCGGCCGCTTGCGCCCGGGGCAGCGCTTTGCAGCCAGAGCCATCGCGTCGCCATCGACCGGCAACACCCGGAACTGCAGCAGCGCCCGGCCGAACCCGGCCCACACCACGCGGCGGTTCACGATCTCATAACGTTCGAGATCGAAACGCTTGTCCTTGTTCCAGCCGTAGCCGCCGAGCCAGGTCTCGATCAGCGCCTGCGACGAAGGGTTACTTTCGCCCGACCGCTGCGGTGGCTTGTTCGGCAGCGTGATGACTTCGCGCGCCGTGTCTGCCTGTGCCAATCGCATGGCGCCAGCCGGCACCGGGGATCGATGCGTCTCGCCAGCGGTCGGCGCCGCTGCGGCACACTCCAGGCCGGGCAGAGCGACCGCCGCCGCAACCCCAACCAGGATCGCCGACAATTTCCAGACGCTAATCGTTCCCATCGTGCTGCCCAGGATGACCGTCTTGTGTGACATGACGCTAGACGAGAGCGGTCGGTCTTGATCCTGATCAACGGGCCGGGGTCCCCGGTGCTGTTGACTAAGGTGTGGTTCATCGAGGTCATGTCGGATGCCGGAAGTTCTTGCCAGGCGCGAACTGCTTGACGATTTGGCGAAGAAGGCCAGAGCCCTGGGGCTTGCCGTCCACGAGGACGAAGAGCAGCAGGGGTGCAGCGGAGAGGTCGAATCGATTGGGGCGAAGTGGTGGTTCGGCGGCCGCAAGGTCACCTATCGAATGTCGTGTCGCCTGACGGAGTCTGACCGGACGGTGCATTTTCGTGAGGCCGCCGTCGAGCGCAGCTGGGGCATTCCACCGCCGACACTGACGGTCGAGACCACGACCACCAGCGGCTGGAAACGCGACGAGAAGCGCACCGATGTCTCGGTCGGAGGCGGCGGTTCGCTGAATTATGGACAGGTGCGCAACGCGCTGGAGCAGGTTGCGGCTGCGGCCGGCTGGAATTTCCATCTTGAAGGCGGCCGCATGCCGTAACGGGCAAGACGTTTGTCGTGGATGATGAGCCGAATCGTCCTATTTCAGATCGTCGCGATAGCGGTGCTTCAGCGTCTGTTCCCGCGAAATGGTTTCATCCAGCACGCAAACCAGACGAAATTGCGCGGCGCCAAAACCCAACCCCGCGTGATTGGCGGCGAAGGATTTGCAGTCGTCGTCGCGCAACTGGAGCCACTTCATCTGCGTCGCCTCGAACAGCTTCCTGTTCTCGTCGCGCTTTGGCTTCTCCAGCATGTCATTGGCCTGCATCGCGGCGGCGATCCTGCCCACCAGTGTGGTGAGGCCGGCTTCGGATTTCTCAAGGGCGTTTTGCAGGCAGTCGACCCAGGCATTGGTTTGCCTGATTTTCTGGGGGTCACAGAGCCTGTGCGAGGGGCTAGGCGGTTCCGCCGCCGCGCCCGACGAAGGACAGCTGATCAGGAGAGCGAGAAGCAATGCGGCAAAGGCGAGCATGCGTTTTCCTGGTTCGTTTGGCGACGTGACCAATGAGGCGGAGGTGCTGTAACATGCTTTGATGCGGATGTTCATTCGAGTTGCATCCAATTTTCCGCCATGAAGCCACGACCATCGATCTCCACGATCTGTCCCATGATGCGCGCTTCGCGGCCGACGCATTTCCAGTCGTAGACGGTGGCGTGACCGGTCGCGCTCATGGGCACGCCGACAGAGTCGGGGTTCTGTTCACAGAACCTTTCCGCTCGCGGTGATTTGCGGCTGACGTCGGCCTTCCCGCAGGTCAGATTCGCTCCGTAGTTGCAGAGCCAGGCCGCGCTGTTCATGCAGCGAACCGAGGTCGTCGCCTTGACACGGGAAGCGACCATGTCAGCCGGAACATCGAACATCCGCCGCGCGTTCGGCAGCAGGGCCCGAGGAACCGGTTGGACACGGTCATCGTTGCCGACCTTTGCGCAATAGCTCTGCATGTCCTCCGCAAAGGCTGGTGAGGAGTTTAGCAGACGGATCTACGGTTCAGTCTACGGTGCTCTTCTGGTCATCAGTCCACCCACCCCGCAGTATGGCCACTCAGCTTTTCGTTAACCAAAATTCGGCATAACAGAGCCATGCTGGATTCGAGATACCGCGTGCAGGACTGGACAGCTGCTGAGGCCGACCGACTCACGCTTCTTGCGAAAAGAAAAGTCAGCGCCGCGCGCGTGGCCCGATTTACTTGGGCGTCGAATCGGCTCTGTACGGCGGCAAGCTAAGGTTCTCGGCGTCCTACTCTACAAGAAGTAGGGTCGCCTGCGGTTCGCAACCTTCTTCTTCAAACGCCAGTCACGATACGTCGTCGGTAGTCGCGACAGTTAACGCCATTCGATATCGTACACGTCAACGGGCTGCAGAAAGCCTTTGAGATGGCAAGGACCAATGCTTGTGACATGCAAATGATCCCGGATGCAATCCTGAACGGCACTGGATACAAGAATGGCATCGGGCTCGGCTAACTGGCACAAACGAGCAGCGAGTTGAACGGTCGCACCAAAAAGGTCATTGCTGTCCGCGATCGGTTCTCCGACGTCAATACCAATTCGTACCTGAAGCTTCTCCTTGCTTGCCAAATTGAAGGCTTCAAACGCTTGCTGAATGGCGCGGGCGCAGTGCACGGAGGCGGCCGCGTCGGCGAAGGATGCCATGATGCCGTCCCCAGTGTGCTTCACCACATGCCCATCCTTGTCCTTCAATGCGCGGCGAACCATCGCGTCATGTGCCCGAACCATTTCGACAGATCGAGCATCGCCAAGACGCTCTGTCATGCTGGTAGAGCCAACGATGTCAGTGAACATAATGGCCCGCAGGGCCGAGTCGATTGTGACGTTGCGCGCCTCACCGCTCGGTTCCGGATCAGACACTCTCCCCAGAAACGCCTGCTCGGCTGACAGGTCCACTTCGATCACGTCCTTCGCCACTTCGCCGTGAGCTTCGTCATGAACCCGCATCGCGGTTTTGATATCCGGTGCGTCAATGAGGCAAAAACCCGTTCCGCGCGATTCATCAAACCAATACGTCAAGAAACGAACTCCGTATTGATCTTGGACTTCCAGGTCTTTTCGATGCGCCTCGGCGATATCGGAAGCTGTCAGGCCCGAGAGATCGTGTCGATCGAGGAAAATTGGCACTGGCGTTGCTCCACTCGTTTTCAGAAGGATGCGATTGAATCTGCACTGGCAGGCTGTTTCGCTGAAAGCGCCGCCTAATGTAACAGCTTGGCAAAGCTTTGAAAGTGCAGGAGACCGATCCGGAACAGTTCCTTCGGCCTTATGTCTGCGGATCACTTCAGGAATCATGCATCGCAACAACCAGCACGGTACCTGAACTACTGTTCAGGAAACTATTGTTCGCAAACGGAGACAAACTTGGAACGGTGGAGTTTTCGAAACGTTGACTGCGTTCATCCACCAATGGAGGAGAAGTCACATGCCAAGGAAATTCCTGATCGTAGCCGGCACTATACTGTTCGCTTCGTCTGCGTTCGCGCAGTCGCCGAACACGAAGAGCGCACCTGGCCAACAGATGCAGAAAGCGCAGGAAACCGGTAAGGCTTCCACAGGTCCGGGCGCTTCGGAATATGCACCGGGTCACAAGATGCAGGACGCCAGGGGGAAGGGACAGAAATCAACCGGACCGGGTGCCTCTGAATACGCGCCGGGCCAGACAACGACGGGCTCTTCCACGACGACCAGGAAGAAGTAGGCTCGATCTTCGAGGCAAAAGGAAATGGCTTGGCAACGGCGCCGAGCCATTTTTCGCAGGGTCGGGCAGTCAGTCGGGCTGACTGGATTCCCCATCCTGAAATCTTGATAGAGCGGTTTCGACGATGCTGATTTCTTCCTGAAGGTCGGTTGTGATCCAATCGAGGTTGAAACCTGAAGAAGCAGCGCTCATCCGGTTCTCCATCAGGAGGCGCCTGCGGTGGTCCCGTATTTCTTCCAAGGCTTTTCGATTCTTGAGTGTCGAATAGCCCGCGACGATATGTTCGATCGCCTTGGTCATAGAACTCACTCCACCCAACTATCGCCTGCTCGCCATTGAGGCCAAGCTTTCCGAGAAGCGCGCGGCGCTGAAGGTTCTTCCCTGGAAATCAAAGAAAGAACCGCATGATTCAGACCCGGATTCCTTACGGATGAACGCGAACTCACCCCGGTTACCTATTATTCCTGAGTTTATAGCTGTCAGTCGTCAAGTCAACGGGATCCAGCGGAGTTGAATTTTGCGTTTTCAATATCGAGGCACCGAGTTGACTACGTAATTATCCCGATACAGAACAGATGCCGGAATCCGCGCGCTCGTTGGCATACCGGAGTTCTCGGCTGCGGCGGCGGGTTAATGCTCGCCCAGTCGGCAATCAAGCAGCCGTCTGGCTATCAAATCCGCACCGGTTCAGGGCGAGCCCCTTGAAGGCGCGCCGGTGACCTCAAGACGTCGGTCGCCGCCGAAGAACGACGAGAGCCCCGCAGGCGTTATGCTGGACAGAAATCCAAGAGGATGGTTGCGCGCGCGAAGCAACCAACGGAACAAAAGCGCCAACATTCTGAGCCAGGAATCCTGGCATTTGGGGGAGACGATTCACGTTCCAGGGATTTCTGAAATTGAATGCTGATTTATCCCGACGAGAGATTTCGCGTTTCGTTTGCCGGTCTTCCAGCCTTGGACTATCCAGTATGTCTATGGCCTGCGACGCGTCGTTCTATTGGCCGTCACCGGTTACGGCATTCAAGCAGTCGACAGGGCAGCGGCGCCGCTTTGAGCCTGGGCAGCGGTCGAGAATACGAGGACCGTACCAGAGCAGTTAGCAATTTGAGTTCTCCCGATGCAAGACATTATAACCGGGAGCAACAGGCAATACGCGCTGCGTCCACCAAAACTTACTCCGAACGCACATCGGTCGCGCGAAAAAAATTGCACAGGGAACGAATTGCAGACAGGGAAATTGTGGTAACAGGCCGCAGCTTCGCGGCCCGGAGGAACCAACCATGAGACGAATTTTACTGATCGCAGCCGCGATAGCGGTATCGGCGCTGACGATGGCGATACCAGCTTCCGCGCGATTGGGAATCGCCCCCGCCAGCACCATGGTCGCGGATGACGATGCCGCTATTCAGATCAAGGGCGGTCGTGGTCGCGGCCACGGCAAAATGCACCGCGGCGGGCGCGGACATCATTATGGCTGGAGCAGGGGCCGTGGTCATCAACACGGATGGAGCCGCGGCAAACATCGCGGTCACCGACACTACTGATACCCCGGGCTTCTTCCGGTCTCGGTCATCTTCCCCGGACGCATGAGATCGGGAGCATGGTGAAAGGAACTGGTCGCACTGCGGTGCGACCGGTTCCTTTCGCTGTCGGGCCGTGTCTAGCTCAGCCCCATTTCGACCGCTAT
>NZ_JAUYAN010000118.1 GCF_030693485.1 Bradyrhizobium sp.
GGGCCATATCGGGAGCTACGACTGGGATATCGGCGGCGGTCCCAATCTGTGGTCCGACGAGCAATGCCGCCTGCACGGCATCGAACCGTCAGGGGCGCGGTCGATTTCGATCGATGAATGGCGCAACCTGATGCATCCCGATGATCTGCCGATGCTCGAACAGCGGCTGGCTGACATCATCGAAACCGGCGGTTCCGGGGAGCTCGAGCATCGCATTCGGGGCCCGAACGGCGTGCGCTGGATCTACAGTCGCGGACAGATCGTTGGTGGACAGGGAAAGCCGATGCGTCTGATCGGAATTAACATGGACATCACCGAGCGCCGCAAGCTCGAAGATGACCTTCGCGAATTGACCCGGACGCTGGAACAGCGTGTCGAACAGGAAGTCGCGGCCAGGGAAGCCGCGCAGATCAAGCTGGCGCATGCGCAGAAAATCCGCTCGATCGGCGAACTCACCGGCGGCGTGGCGCATGACTTCAACAACCTGCTGACGGTCATTACGGGGACGATCGACACGCTCGCGGAGGGCGTTGCCGACCGTCCGCACTTGGCGGCGATCGTCCAGATGATCGGATCGGCCGCCGACCGCGGCGCCAGGCTGACCTCGAGTTTGCTGGCGTTCGCACGAAAGCAGCCGCTGCGGCCCCGGAGCACGGATGTCGAGGCGCTGATTGCGACGACGAGCGACCTGCTCAAGTCGGTGCTCGGCCGCCAGATCGAGATCGATTTTGCCAGGCGCGGCTATGTCGGAACGGTGTTCGTCGATCCGGATCAGCTTTCGTCCGCGCTGGTCAATCTGGGAATCAACGCGCGCGATGCCATGCCAAACGGGGGCCGCTTGACGATCGATGCCGACACGGTTGCCATCGACCAGGACGAAGCCGCCGTCCGCGACATTGCCGCGGGCAGTTATGTTGCCATCAGCGTCACGGATACCGGAACGGGGATCGACAAGGCCATTCAGAGCAAGATCTACGAACCCTTCTTCAGCACCAAAGGCGTCGGCAAAGGCACCGGCCTCGGTCTCAGCATGGTGTACGGCTTCGTCAAGCAGTCGGAAGGCCACATCGACTTCGAAACCGTGGAGGGCAAGGGCACGACGTTCCGGCTGTACCTTCCGGTATCCGACGATGCGCCATCCTTTGCGGTCGACAGTTTCCGAAAGCGGCTTCCTCGCGGCCACGAGACCATCCTCTGTGTCGAAGACGACGCGATCGTTCGCGATTTCGTCACGCAGCAACTTCAGGCACTGGGATACAGGACTGTCGCCGTCGGCAACGCGACCGAAGCATTGAGCAAGGTGCGTAGCGGACTCGCGATCGATCTCCTGTTCACCGACATCGTTATGCCGGGATCGATGGACGGCTGGAAACTGGCCGAGCTCATCCGGCAGATGCGGCCCGGGATCAAGGTGGTCTATACGACCGGATATTCGGATGTCAGTTCGGAACATCTCAGTTCAGACGCCGGGATCATGCTGCTCGAGAAGCCTTACCGGCTGTCGCGTCTCGCAGAAGTGGTTCGAAATGCCATCGACAATCCCGCGCCGGTCACGGCGGACCGGTGAAGCAGCGGGGCCATCCCCTGGACTGCTGACAGCCGAAGCGCTCTTGCCGTTGCCCGCTTCGCTCATTTTTCGTAAACGACCCGGATGAGCCACCCCCTCGTCACCCCCGCCTCCGCCGACGCTCTGCTGTTCGATCTCGGCCGCGTCGTGCTTGATATCGATTTCAACAAGGCGCTCGCCTGCTGGGCCGGTCATGCCGGCTGTACGCCGGCGGATTTAGCGGGAAGCTTTATCGTCGATGACAGTTACAGGCATCACGAGACCGGCGCGATCGACGACGCTGCGTTTTTCCAGAATCTGCGCGGCTCGCTCGGCATCGCCCTTTCGGACGACCAGTTCCTCGAAGGTTGGAACGCGATCTTCACCGGCGAGATGCCGGGAATCGCGCCGCTGCTGGCGCGCGCGGCAAAGCGGATGCCGCTGTTTGCGTTCTCCAACACCAATCCGCCGCATGTCGCGCATTTTTCGAAAACCTATCCCGACGTGCTCGGGCACTTCCGTGAAATTTTCCTGTCCTCGACCATCGGGCTTCGGAAACCGGACGCCGCAGCCTATGATCATGTGGTGAAGGCGATCGGGGTGCCGGCGCAGCGCATCGTGTTCTTCGACGATTCCGCGGACAATATCGCGGGCGCACGGGCGCGCGAGCTGATCGCGGTTCACGTAACGTCGCCGGACGACGTGGCAAAAGCACTCGCCGAGCTTGGGATTTGAACAATCAGCCGTCATTGCGAGGGGCACTCTTGTCCGCCGAAGCCCGCCTTCGGGCGAAGGCGGATGCGACGAAGCAATCCATTCCTTCTTGGCGAAGTTGGATTGCTTCGCTACGCTCGCAAGGACGAGCCCGGCATATGGCCGCATCTCGACTCACCCCATAAAGGAGTCTCCCTGTGGCGCTAATGCCCGTCGCCGATGCCCTTGCCG
This sequence comes from Bradyrhizobium sp., assembly GCF_030693485.1. Lineage (GTDB taxonomy): Bacteria > Pseudomonadota > Alphaproteobacteria > Rhizobiales > Xanthobacteraceae > Bradyrhizobium. The sequence continues at coordinate 2,492 of NZ_JAUYAN010000118.1, forward strand.
CGATCCTCGCCGGCGCCGAACCGCTGCCGGGGGAAATGGTCGCGCTGGATGCCGCGCATCACCGCGTGCTGGCGCGCGACGTCGCGGCGTTGCGGACCCAGCCGCCG
>NZ_JAUYAN010000120.1 GCF_030693485.1 Bradyrhizobium sp.
CCGGCGCCTCCGATACCGAGATCAAGATCGGCAACATCATGCCCTACAGCGGACCCGCTTCCGCCTATGGTGTGATCGGCAAGACCGAAGAAGCCTACTTCAAGAAGATCAATGCCGAGGGCGGCATCAACGGCCGCAAGATCAACTTCATCAGCTATGATGACGGCTACAGCCCGCCGAAAACCGTCGAGCAGGCCCGCAAGCTGGTCGAGAGCGACGAGGTGCTGTTCGTCTTCAATCCGCTCGGCACGCCGCCGAATTCCGCGATCCAGAAATATCTGAATACCAAAAAGGTGCCGCAGCTGTTCGTGGCCACCGGCGCCACCAAGTGGAACGACCCCAAGGACTTCCCCTGGACCATGGGCTGGCAGCCCAACTACCAGAGCGAGTCCCGAATCTATGCGAAATACATCCTGAAGGAGCATCCGAACGCCAAGATCGCCGTGCTCTACCAGAACGACGATTACGGCAAGGATTACCTGAAAGGCCTGAAGGACGGGCTTGGCGCCAAGGCGGCTTCGATGATCGTCATCGAGGAAAGCTTCGAGGTCACGCAGCCGACCGTCGATTCCGCCGTCGTCAAGATGAAGTCGCTGAACGCCGACGTCTTCTTCAACGTCACCACGCCGAAGTTCGCGGCTCAGACGATCAAGAAGATGAACGAGATCGGCTGGAAGCCGGTACACTTCCTCAACAACGTCTCGGCCTCGATCGGCAGCGTGATGAAGCCGGCCGGTTTCGAGAATGCGCAGGGCATCATCTCGTCCAACTACCTCAAGGACACGTCCGATCCGCAGTGGAAGGACGATGCCGGCATGAAGGCATTCGATGAGTTCCTCACCAAGTACTTCCCCGAGGGCAACCGGATCGACGGCTCGGTGATGTACGGCTACACCGTCGCGCAGGGCATCGTTCATGTCCTGAAGGCCTGCGGCGACAATCTCACCCGTGAGAACGTCATGAAGCAAGCGGCCAACATCAAGGGCCTGGAACTCGGCGGTCTTTTGCCTGGTATCAAGGTCAACACCAGCCCAACCGACTTTGCCCCGATCTCCCAGCTTCAGCTGATGAAGTTCAAGGGCGAGAAATGGGATCTGTTCGGCGATGTCATCAGCGGCGACGTCGGGGGCTGATGCTGCCCAAGGATTAACCGACAGTCAAGGAACCGGCCCCTGCGCCAACGCGCAGGGGCTTTTTCTTGAAGGCCACTGCCGACCGTGCCATAAGTCGCGCACAACACTAAGAAAATGGGAGAGAATTGGAATGCCTTCAACAACCAAGAAACTTGCTATTGCCTCGGCTGCTTTCGCCATGTTTGCCGCAACCAGCAGCGGCGCGCTCGCGCAGAAGAAATACGACCCCGGCGCCACCGATACCGAGATCAAGATCGGCAATATCATGCCCTACAGCGGACCCGCTTCCGCCTACGGCGTGATCGGCAAGACCGAAGAGGCCTACTTCAAGAAGATCAACGCCGAAGGCGGCATCAACGGCCGCAAGATCAATTTCATCAGTTATGATGACGCCTACAGCCCGCCGAAAACCGTCGAGCAGACGCGCAAGCTGGTGGAGAGCGACGAGGTTCTGTTCGTCTTCAATCCGCTCGGCACCCCGCCGAATTCGGCGATCCAGAAATACCTGAACTCCAAGAAGGTGCCGCAGCTGTTCGTGGCCACCGGCGCCACCAAGTGGAACGATCCGAAGGACTTCCCCTGGACCATGGGCTGGCAGCCCAACTACCAGAGCGAAACCCAGATCTATGCCAAGTACATCCTGAAGGAACATCCCAACGCCAAGATCGGTGTGCTCTATCAGAACGACGATTACGGCAAGGATTACCTGAAAGGCCTGAAGGACGGACTCGGCGCCAAGGCGGCCTCGATGATCGTCCTGGAGGAAAGCTACGAAGTTTCGCAGCCGACCATCGACTCCCAGATGGTCAAGCTCAAATCGTCGGGCGCCGATGTTTTCGTCAACATCACGACCCCGAAATTCGCAGCCCAGGCGATCAAGAAGAACAATGAAATCGGCTGGAAGCCGGTGCATTTCCTCAACAACGTCTCGGCCTCGATCGGCGCCGTGATGAAGCCGGCCGGTTTCGAGAACGGCCAGGGCATCATCTCGTCGCAATACCTGAAGGACACGTCCGATCCGCAGTGGAAGGACGATGCCGGCATGAAGGCGTTCGACGAGTTCCTGACCAAGTACTTCCCCGAAGGCAACCGGATCGATGGCTCGGTCATGTTCGGCTACACCGTCGCGCAGGGCATCGTTCATGTGCTGAAGCAGTGCGGCGACAACCTGACGCGCGAAAACGTCATGAAGCAGGCGGCGAGCATCAAGAATCTCGAACTCGGCGGTCTGTTGCCTGGCATCAAGGTCAACACCAGCCCCACCGACTTCGCTCCGATCTCCCAGGTGCAACTGATCAAGTTCAAGGGCGAGACCTGGGAAAGGTTCGGCGAAATCCTGAGCGGCGACGCCACCAACTAGAGCGCTCCTGCTCCGGACGCGGCGCAGCCACGTCCGGAGCACTGCCACCGCAAGCCCCCGCAGCACGCTGCGGGGGTTTTCTTTTGCGCCAAACGGATGGATAAGCTGCGTTGCATGTTCTCAACTCAACGCCCGTGACACCATGACCGACAGACGCCCTCTCCTGCGCGCGATCTTCGACGCCGCAATTGCCGCAGCACATCCTGACGTCGTGCTGGCGCAGCACCTGCGCCCGGCGCCGAAGGGCCGGGTGATCTGTCTGGCCGCCGGCAAGGGCGCCGCCGCCATGGCCGCGGCGGCGGAACGGTACTATCTCGACGAACTCGGACTGCCGCCGTCGCGGCTCACCGGTATCGCAACTACCCGCCACGGCCACGGCGTGTCGACGCGGCGGATCAGGGTGGTCGAAGCCGGCCATCCGGTGCCCGACGAGGCCGGCCTCAAGGGCGCGGCCGACAGCCTGCTGCTGGCGCAGGATGCGGGACCCGACGATCTGTTGCTGGTGCTGCTGTCGGGCGGCGGCTCGGCGAACTGGATCGCGCCGGTCGAGGGCGTGACGTTCGCGCAAAAGCAGCAGGTCAACCGCGCGCTGCTGCGCTCGGGCGCGCCGATCGGCGAGATGAATGTGGTGCGCAAGCATTTGTCGCGGATCAAGGGCGGCCGGCTGGCGCGCGCCGGCAGGCTCGCCGACATCGTGACGCTGGCGATCTCGGACGTTCCGCATGACGACCCTTCCGCGATCGCATCGGGGCCGACCGTGCCGGATCCGACCACGCTGGCGGACGCGCGCGCGCTTGTCGCAAAATACCGGCTCGTGGTCGACGATGCCGTCCGCGCGGCACTCGACGACCCCGGCAACGAGAGCTGCAAGCCCGGCGATCCCGCCTTTGCGCGCGCGCATTTCGAGCTGATCGCGCGGCCCAAGGCCTCGCTCGACGCCGCGATCAAACTGGCAAGGGACGCCGGTTACGAGATCATCGATCTCGGCGCCGACCTCGAGGGCGAAGCCCGCAGCGTCGCCGCCGAGCACGCGCGACTGGCTTTGCAGGCGCGCGCAGGCGGCAAGCGGCTGGCGATCCTCTCCGGCGGCGAACTCACTGTCACGGTGCGCGGCAATGGCCGCGGCGGCCCCAATCAGGAATATGCCCTGGCGCTGGCCGCTCTGCTCAAGGACGCGCCGGATATTTCGGCGCTAGCCGCCGATACCGACGGCGCCGACGGCGGCGCCGGGAGTGCCAGCGATCCCGCCGGCGCGCTGATCGATGCCACCACGTTTACGAAAATGAAGTCGCTCGGCCTCGACGCAAAGGCCTGTCTCGACGACAACGACGCCACCACCTTCTTCACCGCGACCGGCGATCTGGTGCTGACCGGCCCGACGCTGACCAATGTGAATGACATCAGGGTGATTCTGGTGGATTGACCCCCTGTCATTCCGGGGCGCGCATTGGCGCGAACCCGGAGTGATAAATGACTAAAACTCTCTTGCGATCGTCGCCAGCATGTCCAGCAGCGCGGCGCGGTTGGCGGGGCCGAGCAATTCGTTGAGGCGGGCCTCGTGCTTGGTGGCAACCAGCTTCTTGGCGCGCGCCAGCACCGCCCGGCCCTTGTCGGTCAGCATCAGGATGTGGGAGCGGCGGTCGTTGGTCGACCGGATCCGCGTGCACAGATCGCGGCTCTCGAGGCCGTCCAGCATCGCCACGAAGTTCGGCCGCAGGATGCCGAGCGTGCTGGCGATCTCGGTCTGGTTGCGGCCGGGATTCCTGTCGAGCAGCAGCAGCACCGAGAACTGCGCCGGCGTCAGTTGCAGCGGTGCCACGCAGCGCAGAAAATCCTCGAACACCCGCAGTTGCGCGCGCTTGAGCGAATAGCCCAAGAGCTCGGACAGTTCGCCGAGTTGCAGCGCCGCGTCATCAACCGAACCCTCGGCCGGTTCCTTGCGGACGGCGCGGGACGGCTTGGCGGCAGCGGCGCTAGCAGTCTTGGAAACAGTCATCGCTCGAGGCTCGCAATCCCGTTAGACTCTTGGAGAAAGGCCCGGACAGAGTGGACGGGCCTTGAAGTTATATTTGATAATTGTTATGCACTATACCGAATATCGGCAGGACTTTTCAACTGCTGTTATTTGACGGTCAGCGGCTGCTCAAGGCCGCGACCGCTCCGACGCGTGATGGGGAGCGCCCGGTCTTGAACACGACGATCATGCTGTTCCTGGTGCAGGACGGCATTACCAATGGTGCAATCTACGCATTGCTAGGCCTCGCGCTGGTGCTGGTGTTTGCCGTCACCCGCGTCATCCTGATTCCGCAGGGCGAATTCGTCACCTTCGGCGCGCTGACCTATGCGACGCTGTCGACGGGCAATATGCCGGGCACCGCGATGCTCGCGGTGGCGATGGGCGTCGTGGCGTTCGGGCTGGACCTGTTCGCCGGCCGCAGCGCGCTGCATCCGCGCCTGGTCGCGCGGGCCTTCGCGATCAATATCCTGCTGCCGGTGGCGATCTACGCCCTGACTTCCTGGCTGGCCGGCAAGAACACGCCGATCGCGGTCAATATCGCGCTGTCGCTGCTGATCGTCGCGGCGATCGGGCTGTCGCTCTACCGCCTCGTATTCCAGCCGCTGGCACACACCTCGGTGCTGGTGCTGCTGATCGCCTCGGTCGGCGCCCACCTCGCGCTGCAGGGTCTCGGCCTGGTGTTCTTCGGCGCCGAAGGCCAGCGCGGCCCGACCATCTCGGATGCCGCCTTCATGGTGGGCCCGCTGCGCTTCACCGGCCAGAGCATCGCGGTCTACGCCATCACCATCGCCTTCATCGCCGGACTGTGGCTGTTCTTCGGCTTCACGCTCTATGGCAAGGCGCTGCGCGCCACCGCCGTCAACCGGCTCGGCGCCCGGCTGGTCGGCATCCGCACCACGCTGTCGGGACAGATCGCCTTCCTGCTCGCTTCGGTGATCGGGGCAATTTCAGGCATCCTGATCGTGCCAATCACGACATTGTATTACGACACCGGCTTCCTGATCGGCCTGAAGGGCTTCATTGCCGCGATCATCGGCGGGCTGGTCAGCTACCCCCTGACCGCGGTCGCGGCCCTCGTGGTCGGCACCGTCGAGGCGTTCTCCTCGTTCTATGCCAGCAATTTCAAGGAAGTCATCGTGTTCACGCTGATCCTTCCGGTCCTCGTGCTGCGGTCGATCGCAGCACCCGAGGTCGAGGAAGAGAAGGATTGATGGCGATGACGCAACGGCTGTTACCCGTCTCGATCTTCGCGGCCCTGATGGCGGTGATCCCGCTGATCCCGGGCATGCCGCCGTTCTGGATCGTGCTGCTCAACAATATCGGGCTCGCGGCGCTGGTAGCGATGGGCCTGGTGCTGCTGACCGGCGTCGGCGGCCTGACCTCGTTTGGCCAGGCGGCGTTTTGCGGCTTCGGCGCCTACACCACAGCAGTGCTCTCGACCGCCTATGGCGTGTCGCCATGGCTGACGCTGCCGCTGTCGCTTTTGGTCAGCGGCGGCGCCGCCGTCCTGCTCGGCCTCGTCACGGTGCGGCTGTCGGGTCACTATCTGCCGCTCGGCACCATCGCCTGGGGCATCGGCCTGTTCTACCTGTTCAGCAAGCTGGAATTCCTCGGCCGCAATGACGGCATCACCGGGATTCCGCCGCTGTCGATCGGCACGCTCAAGATGCTGGATGCCGGCACGATCTATTATGCGATCTGGATCGCGGTGCTGATCTGCGCGCTGCTGAGCATGAACTTGCTGGACTCGCGTACCGGCCGCGCGATCCGCGCACTGCGCCGCGGACACATCGCCGCCGAGGCGTTCGGCGTGCAGACGCCGCGCGCCAAGCTGCTGGTGTTCATCTATGCGGCTGTGCTGGCCGGGCTGTCCGGCTGGCTCTATGCGCATTTCCAGCGCGCTGCCAACCCGACCCCGTTCGGCGCCCACGCCGGCATCGAATATCTCTTCATCGCCGTGGTCGGCGGCGCCGGCTATGTCTGGGGCGCGGTGCTGGGCGCCGGCATCGTCGTCATCCTGAAGGAGATCCTGCAGAGCTACCTGCCGCTGCTGTTCCGCGGCGAAGGCCAGCTAGAGACCATCGTGTTCGGCATCCTGCTGGTGCTGCTGTTGCAGCTGGCCCCGACCGGCGTCTGGCCGTGGCTGATGGGGCGCCTGCCGTTCAAACCATTCCGCAAGCGGCCCGATACCTCCCTCGCTCTGCCCCCGCGCGACCGTTTGGCCGCGGCCCCCGGCGCATTGCTCAAGATCGATAACGCGCGAAAACAATTCGGGGGCGTGATCGCCGTCAACAATGTATCCTTTGAGGTGCAGGCCCGCGAGATCGTCGCCCTGATCGGCCCCAACGGCGCCGGCAAGAGCACGACCTTCAACCTGGTCACCGGCGTGCTCACTTCCTCCGGCGGCACCATTTCGGTGAACGGCCAGAACATCGACAACGCGCCGCCGCAGGAAGTGGCAAAGCTCGGCATCGCCAGGACCTTCCAGCACGTCAAGCTGGTGCCCGACATGAGCGTACTGGAAAACGTCGCGATCGGCGCGCATCTGCGCGGTCATTCCGGCGCCATCTCCAGCATGCTGCGCCTCGACCGGACGGACGAGGCGAAATTGCTGGCCGAAGCGGCGCGCCAGATCGAGCGCGTCGGGCTCATCGACCAGATCGATCAGCCGGCGGGCAGCCTGTCGCTCGGCCAGCAGCGCATCGTCGAGATCGCGCGCGCGTTGTGCGTCGATCCGATCCTGTTGCTGCTCGACGAACCCGCCGCGGGCCTGCGGCACATGGAAAAGCAGCGGCTCGCAGCATTGCTGCGGCAGCTGCGCGACGACGGCATGTCCGTGCTGCTGGTCGAGCACGACATGGGATTCGTGATGGATCTTGCCGATCGCATCGTGGTGCTCGACTTCGGCACCAAGATCGCCGAGGGCACGCCCGATGCGATCAAGCGCAATCCGGATGTCATCAAGGCCTATCTCGGAACGGTGGCATGAGCGCGCTGCTGAAAGTGACCGACGCCCATGTCGCCTATGGCAAGGTCGAGGCCGTGCGCGCGGTGTCGCTCGAGGTCGCCGACAACGAAATCGTCACCATCATCGGGGCCAACGGCGCCGGCAAGACCACACTGCTGAACGCCGTCATGGGCATCCTGCCGCTTACCGGCGGTGTGGCCTTTGCCGGCAAGGACATCCCGCGGCTCGAAATCGAGGACCGCGTCGCGGCGGGCCTCAGCCTGGTGCCCGAGCATCGCGAGCTGTTCGGCACCATGAATGTCGAGGACAATCTGCAGCTCGGCGCCTTCCGGATCGCCAAGGCCGTCGCGACGCGATCGTTCGAGCGGGTCTACACGCTGTTTCCGCGATTGAAGGAGCGCCGCAAGCAGCTGGCCGGCACGCTGTCGGGCGGCGAGCAGCAGATGCTGGCGATGGGCCGCGCTTTGATGGGCGCGCCAAAACTGTTGATGCTGGACGAGCCGAGCCTCGGCCTCGCGCCGATCATCGTCGCCGACATTTTTCGAACCATTGGCGAATTGCGCGCCGCCGGCGTTTCGGTGCTGCTGGTGGAACAGAACGCGCAGGCGGCGCTGAAGATCGCCGACCGCGCCTATGTGATGGAGCTCGGCGAGTTCATCCTGAGCGGCCCGGCCGCGGAGATCGCCACCAACGCGCGGGTGGCAGCGAGCTATCTCGGGTTTCAGCATGAGGGTGCGAGCGGGATTTAGTCGCTGCTTGCACTCGCTCGTCGCTTGAGCCTCACTTCACCCTCCCTGGAGGCACCCTCCAGGGGAGGGCAAGAAAAAGGCCGGCCTCCTTGAGGAGACCGGCCCACTTTCACGATTCAGTCAAGCGTCCCCGCTTACTTCGCCGGAACGTACTTTCCGTCCTTCACGGTCAGGATGATGCGCGAGCGGTCGTCGAGGCCGTAGCGGTCTTTTTCGGTGAAGTTGTAGACGCCCTGGCTCGCCGCCATGTCCTTTTCGCTCAGCAGCGCCTTGCGGATGCCCTCGCGGAATTCCGCGGTGCCCGGCTTGCCGGCCTTCAGCGCCACCGGAATGACGCGCTTGAGGATTTCGAAGGCGTCGTAGGAATGTCCGGCGAACTGGCTGCGGCTGTTGGGGCCGTATTTGGCCTCATAGGCGGCGTTGAGCGCGAGGCCCGGCTTCTTTGTCAGCGCGCTGTCGGCTTGCGTTTCCGGCGACATCACCGGACCCGACGCCATGATGACGCCCTCGGCCGCCTTTCCGGCGATCCGGATGAAGTCCATGCTGGCAGCGCCGTGGGTCTGATAGATCAGGCCCTTGTAGCCGCGTTCGCGCAGCGCGGTCTGCGGCAGGGCCGCCGCGGTGCCGGAAGCGCCGATCAGGATCGCATCGGGATTGGCGGCGACCAGTTTGAGCGCCTGGCCCGCGACCGAGGTATCCGGCCGGGCGAAGCGTTCCTCGGTGGCGACCGTCAGGCCCATCGCCACGCCCTGCGCCTTGAAGTCGTTGAACCAGAGGTCGCCGTAGGAATCGGAGTAGCCGATATAGCCGACGGTCTTGACGTTGTTCGCCTTCATGTGCTCGTACAACACCTTGCCCATGATCGGAATCGGCTGCGGCATCGCGACCGACCATTTGGCGCGCTCCGGCGTGATCGGGAACGGCGCCAGGCCGAAGTGCGGAATACCGGCCTCGTTGGCGACGGTGGAGACCGCCACCGTCGGCGGCGTGGTGGACGACCCCATGATGATGTCGGCCTTGGATTCCGTGAC
>NZ_JAUYAN010000126.1 GCF_030693485.1 Bradyrhizobium sp.
CGAGGTCTGGCCGACCATCTTGAGCGCCGGGGAAAAGCCGACGAGGTAGCCGAAGCCGGTGACGCCGACGAGGCCCATCGCCATGCCCACCGGCACGCGCAGCAGCATCAGCGCGAACAGCGCGACAAATCCGAGGATGGCGACAGCGTCGGTGCTCATGCCGCCTACTCCAGGGACTTGATCTTGGGATCGTCGTGCATCAGTTCCGGGCTGAATATCAGGCGCCAGGTGCGGATCGCGATCAGCAACACCGCGGCGGCGTCGCCGGCCCACGCCACCGCGAAGAACGGCCAGGTCGGCATGCCCATGTCGAAGGTAAGGACATTATCCTTGTAGGTGCCATGCACCTTGTCGAACAGCGTCCAGGTCTGCACCGCCACCACGAACAGCAGCACCAGCGTGGCAAAGACGTCGATCCAGCGTTGGTATCGCGGCCCGACATTGGCCCACACCAGGTCGACGGTGATGTGCCCGCCACGATAGCTTGTCGCCGCGATCCCCCAGAAGATCAGGATGCCGAGCATCATGCGCCCGATGTCGAAGGAATCGGGGATCGAATAGTTGAAGATGTTGCGCAGCAGCACGGCGATGAAAATGTTGGCGGCGACAATGCCGACGAATGCCGCCGCGATCCACTCGATCGTATTGATGAAACGATCCATCGAAGCGCGCTTCATGTCGGGAATTTCCTATCGCTTACTGTTGAACCGATCCGCCGCCGCAAGTTCACTGCACCTCTCCCGCTTGCGGGGGAGGTCGGCACGCGAAGCGTGACGGGTGGGGGAACCTCTTTCTACCGGAACAGTGGAAATCGCCGCGAAACCCCCACCCCAGCCCTCCCCCGCAAGAGCGGGAGAGGGAGGGCACCGAGTGTCTTACTGCGCCAGCGCGTTGTTCTTGGTCAACTCGGCACGAAGCTCCTTCATCGCCGCATCCGGATCGCCGCCGGTCTTCTTGACATTGTCGGCCCAGGTCTTGATCAGCGGCTCGGAGGCCTTCTTCCACAGCGCGGTCTGCTCCGGGGTCAGCTTGTAGACTTCGTGGTCGGGCAGCGCCTTGATCTTCTCGACACCGGAGTTTTCATAGATGCCCCACGGTCCGCCGACGCGGCCCGCGGCCTCGGTGTTGCAGTTGTTGTCGATCGCTTTCTTCTGGCGGTCGGACATCTGGCTGTATTTGTCCTTGTTCATCACGAAGGCAAAGGTGGTGACGTAGATCGGCGCCTCGATGTGATACTTGGTCACCTTGTCGATGCCGAACAGCAGCACCGATCCCCACGGGAAGGTGACGGCGTCGGCGACGCCGCGCTCGATGATGTCGCGGACTTCCGGCGCCGAGGACTGCACGTTGGTGCCGCCGAGCGAGGTCACGTAATTCGCCATGGTGGCGTGGGCGGGGCGGATTTTCATGCCCTTGATGTCATCCGGCACCACGATCTTCTTGGTGCGGGAATGGAAGGTGGAGGGCGAGTGGATGAAGCCCAGGCAGAACTTGACGTCCTTCATCTCCTTCTCGGCATATTTCCGGTACCAGGCGTCCAGCGCCATCGAGCCGCCCTTGGCGTCTGATATCAGGAACGGCAGCTCGCCGGCGCCGATGATCGGGAAGCGGCCGGGCTGATAGCCCGGGTTGATGTAGGTGACGTCGGCGATGCCGTCGCGCGCCATGTCGTAATGGTCAAAGGCCTTGCCGAGTTGCTGCGCCGGATAGACCTTGTATTTGATGGTTCCGCCGGATTCCTTTTCGACCGCCGTGCCCCAGTCTTCCAGCGCCTTCTGCAGCGGGTGCGACGCCGGCACCCAGTGCGACAGCTTCAGTTCGAAGGCCTTTTCCTGCGCGAGCGCGGGCGTCACGCTGGCAGCCAACAGCAACGCCAAAAACGCTTTTCTCATGGACGTTCTCTCCCTTTCAGCATGAAGGCGGGCTTCGGGTACCCGGTCTTTTTATTTAACATGTTATATAGTGCGCCCGGTTTTTCAAGCCGGACAAGGTGTCGGAAACCTGCTTAGGCCGCTGTACATCAATCCCGAGGGCTCTTGCACTGCGGCGCGCGGCATATCTGATTTCGCATCGACGATCCCTTTGCCAAATTTGTTATATGATATAATTATCATTGCAAGTCCGCCGCGGCCGTCGGCATGTCAACTTACATTAGACCATGGGAGCAGCATTTGCGGACAAAAGTCGTCATCATTGGCGCGGGGCCGGCGGGGCTGCTGCTCGGGCAACTGCTCCACGCCTACGGCATCGACAACGTCATCCTGGAGCGGCAGTCGCCGGACTATGTGCTCGGCCGCATCCGCGCCGGCCTGCTCGAGGAAGGAACCGTGGTCCTGCTCGATGAAGCCAGCGCCGGCGCGCGCGCACACCGCGAGGGCCTGGTCCATGACGGTTTCGAGCTCGCCTTCGGCGGCAAGCGCCACCGCATCGACCTGAAGGCCGCCACCGGCAAGACCATGATGATCTATGGCCAGACCGAGGTGACGCTCGACCTGATGGACGCGCGCAAGGCGGCCGGCCTCACCACGGTTTATGAAGCCGCCGACGTCACGCCACACGACTTCGACACCGACCGTCCGCGCGTGAGCTACCTCAAGGACGGCATCGCCCACGAGATCGCCTGCGATTTCATCGCCGGGTGCGACGGATTTCACGGCGTCAGCCGCGCCAGCATAAAGCCTTCGGCGATCCAGACTTTCGAGCGGGTCTATCCGTTCGGCTGGCTCGGGATCCTGTCGGATACGCCTCCGGTCAGCCACGAATTGATCTACACCAACCACGCCAGGGGCTTTTCGCTTTGCACCATGCGCTCGATGCGGCGCAGCCGCTACTACGTGCAATGCTCGCTCGACGACCATGTCGATCAATGGCCGGACGAGCGGTTCTGGGATGAATTGAAGCAGCGGTTGGACCCGGAGGCGGCCGACAAATTAATCACCGGCCCCTCGATCGAAAAGAGCATCGCGCCGTTGCGCAGCTTCGTCGCCGAGCCGATGCGGTTCGGGCGGATGTTCCTCGCTGGTGATGCCGCCCACATCGTGCCGCCGACCGGCGCCAAGGGGCTCAATCTCGCCGGAAGCGACGTGCGTTTCCTGTCGCAAGCGTTGCGCGAATATTACGACGAGAAATCCTCCGCGGGGATCGACGCCTATTCCGCCAAGGCGCTGTCGCGGGTCTGGAAGGCGGTGCGGTTTTCGTGGTGGATGACCGCGATGATGCACAAGTTTCCCGATCAGGGCGAATTCGGCGCACGGATTCAGGTGGCGGAGCTGGATTATCTGGTGGGATCGCAGGCGGCGACGGCATCGCTGGCGGAGAATTACGTGGGGCTGCCGTATTAGTTTTGATCCCTCATGGTGAGGAGCGCGTCTTCGCGCGTCTCGAACCCATGAGAGCCCTCGCTGCAGCCCATCCTACGAGACGCCGCGCAAGTGCGCGGCTGCTCAGGATGAGGGGGTATTTGCTGGAGCATCGTTGCTTCAGTGCGCTTTCCCCATTTCAAACACCCGCCCAAATCCCGTTTTAAACTTTGTAGGCCGTGCAATTCGCCACGAAAGCACGTCCAATGGCGGGATGGAGCACCGCATGACCAGTACCGATATTCCCGATGGTTTCGAGCGCCAGTCCCGACCCAGTCCGCTGACCGATCCCTGGGAACCGATCTACTCGAAACAGACTCCTGACGCTGTTATCCTTGGGCTTCGGCTGGCGACGCCCCATACCAACGCGCGCGGGTTCGCTCATGGCGGGTTGATTGCCGCGCTGACCGACAAGGCGATGGGACACAGCTGCGGCCACAAGATGGGCGGCGCCTACTCATTGGTGACCGTCAGCATGGCAATCGATTTCGTCAGCAGCGCCCAGATCGGGCAGTGGCTCGCGGTCGAGACCGACGTCATCAAGACCGGCAGCACGCTGTGCTTCGCGCAGTGTGTCGTCAAAGCGGATGACGCCGTGATCGCGCGCGCCAATGCGACCTTCCGCGTGGTGCCGAAGAAGAGATGATCGTCATTCCGGGGCGACGCGCAGCGTCGAACCCGGAATCTCGGGATTCCGGGTCCGCGCTAACGCGCGTCCCGGAATGACGGTGCGCTCAGCCGAACTGCCAGTCGCTGAGTTCGACCACGAGATCGATGAAGCTGCGCACCTTGGCCGACAACAGCCGCGAGGTCGGATAGACGATGTGGATCGGCAGCGGCGGTTGCTCGAACTTCGCCAGCACGATCTTCAGCCGGCTGGCCCTGATGGCGTCGGCGGCCTGATAGGCCAGCACCCGGGTGAGGCCGCCGCCCTGCTCGGCATACTGGATCGCGGCGTCGGCGCTGTTGGTCAGGAATCGCGGCGCGCAGGCGACGCGGATATCGCGACCGGCTTCGACAAAACGCCAGTCCGGCAATGCGGCCGTGGCGCCGAACTGGATGGTCGCGTGCGACGCGATGGCCGCCGGCGTCCCGGGCTCGCCGCGCGTCTTGAGGTAGCCGGGGGACGCCACCACGATCCGCCGCATCTCGCCGACCTGGCGAGCGACCAGGCTGGAATCGGCGAGGTGACCGATCCGGATGGCAAGGTCGACGCCGTCTTCCACCAGGTTGATCATGCGGTCCGAGAGCCGCAGTTCGCCTGTCACCTCGGGATAGCGCTTCAGCCAGCCCGACATGACCGGACTGACGTGCAGGCGTCCGAACCCGACAGGCGCCGAGACCGTCAGCCGCCCGCTCGGCCTGATACGTTCGCCCTCGACCGCGCCCTCGGCTTCCTCGACGTCGGCGAGGATGGGTCTGATCCGCTCGAGATAGCGCGCGCCGACATCGGTCAGGGTCACCGATCGCGTCGTCCGCTGCAACAACCGGGCGCCGAGACGATCTTCCAGCGCCGCGATCAGCCGCGTCACCCCCGACGGTGACAGCCCGAGTTTGCGCGCCGCCGGAGCAAAGCCCCGGAGGTCGGCCACGGCGGCAAAGGCCTGCATAGCGTCGATGCGATCCATCGGGATTATTTCATAAGCTGCAATTATGAAGTGTCAATTCGGATGATTGTTGAATTTCTGAAAAGGTCCATCTTGCGTAACGAAAACGGCGCTTCGCCGCCGAGGACAAGCCGGAGGTTTCAATGTCCGATACCCATACCTACTCCAGCGACGTGGCGTTCACGCCGGCCGTGAAGACGATTCAGGCGCGTAAGGGGTCGCGCGACGCCTATGCCCATGTCGAGCAACGCGGCGGCTGGCGTACCGAAATCGACGAAGACCTCGCCGCGCGCCTGGCGGAAACCAACAGCCTGTATTTCGGCACCAGTACCGCCGACGGCCAGCCCTACATCCAGCATCGCGGCGGCCCGAAAGGCTTTGTCAAAATTCTGGACAACAACACGCTGGCGTTTGCCGATTACAGCGGCAACCGGCAATACATCACGCAAGGAAACCTGTCGGAAAATCCAAAAGCCTACATCTTCGTGATGGATTATACGCATCGCCGCCGCGTCAAGATCTGGGGCGAGGCCCGCGTCGTCGATGACGATCCGGCACTGTTGGCCTCGCTGATGCCCGCCGGCTACAAGGCGCGGCCCGAACAAGTCGTCCTCTTCAAGGTCTCGGCATGGGACACCAATTGCCCGCAGCACATCCCGCAGAAATTCGACGCCGCCGACGTGGCGGCAGCGCTGGCTGCGCGCGATGGCCGGATCGCCGAACTGGAGGCGGAACTGGCGGCGCTGAAGGGGGGACTCGTCCCGTCGCGATAAACCTCACGCCGCCTCGCGCTGCGACCCCCAGACGAAATCCGGATAGTACTGCAGCATCATCCGGTCGACGTACGCTGTCAGATTGCCGAAATGCTCGGTGCGCTCGCGCAGCGGCGAGTTGAAGTAGGGTGTCAGGATCCCGGCCAGCGCGCCGAAGGCGGTGGCATCGGTGCCGCAAGGCGTATCCCCCATCAAATAGGGTTTGTCGCCGAGCTGCACCGACAGCGCAAACAGCGATCGCACCGCGAGGTCGACATCCTCGTCCGGCGCGTGGCGGCCGAGCCCGCTCAGCAAATAGTTCTCGGCGACACGGAATTGCGCGTCTTCGCGAATCCTTTCGCGCTGGTGCTCCGGCACGGCGTCGAAGAAGTGCGCCGGCCCCCTGGCAAAATTCTCAGGGTCGACCCAGCGCGCGCCGGTCAGCGCCCAGTAGACATGGTGTTCGATCATCCGTTCGAACGCCCAGGCCTGCGCACGCGCTTGCAAACTCAACGGCGCGTCGAAATCAAAGCCGTATTTGCCTTCGATATGCGCGCGGATGAAGGTGGAATCGGCAATGGTCTCGGCCTGATCGTCGATATAGGGCAGTTGGCCCTTGGGAGAAGCCGGCGGCATGGCTTTTCGCTTGCGATAGTCGAGCCCGGCCATCTTCAGCTGGACCTCGGTCTTGGTCACGAACGGGCTGATTTCCGGCAGGCCGAAACCGGCGCCAAAGCCATACAGCGTAATCATGTCGAGGCTCCCGATTTTCTGAAGAGTCGCTTCAGGCTATCGACCCCCTGCTGCCACCGTGGTGTCAGCAACGGCAACATCGTGGTGCAGAGATCAAGGCCGTACAGAATCATCATGGACAAAATCCTCTTTGCTGGAGTGTTGTCCCGGTATACTGACCCCCTGCTGCCAACCTGCTGTCAGCATCGGCAAGGCCGCATCACCAATAGAGATTCGCCATGAGACGAGCGGACCGGCTGTTTCAGATCATTCAGGTGCTCCGGCGCAACCGGAAGCCATTGACCGCGGACGCCATCGCGGCCGAGCTCGAGACTTCGAAGCGCACGATCTACCGCGATATCGCAACCCTGATCGAACAGCGGGTACCGATCCGCGGCGAGGCCGGCATGGGTTACATCCTGGAGAAGGGCTTCGACATGCCGCCCCTGATGCTGACACCGGACGAAATCGAAGCGGCCGTGCTCGGCGCGCAATGGGTGGTCGGCCATGCCGATCCGGTGCTGGCCAGAGCCGCCGCGGACCTGATGGCGAAGATTGCCGACACCGTGCCGGAACGGCTGCGGCCCTTCGTGCTCGAGCCGGCCAGCCGCGCCCGCTCGGCCTGGAACAGGCAACCCGACCGCATCGACATGTCGCGGGCGCGCGCGCAAATCCACCAAGGCAAGAAGATCGCGCTGAGCTATCGCGACGAACACGGCCGCGACAGCGAACGGACCATCTGGCCGATCGCGATCGGCTATCTCGAAGCCGTGCGGCTGTTGGCGGCATGGTGCGAATTGCGCAAGGATTTTCGCAGCTTTCGAACCGACCGTGTCATCGACGCGGTCTATCTCGACGAGAAATATCCGGAGCGCCGCGACGCCTTGCGGGCAAAATGGCGCCAGAGCCTGGTCTGGGAGCCTCCGAGCGACACCTGATACGGATCGCATGTGGCTGGCCGCTCGCCCCGTTCCGCGCTAAACCGAGCCATGCCAAACGAAGCCATGGAGAACAGCGATCCAGCCGTGCACGCCGACAGCCCTTGCCAGGCCTGCGGCGCGTGCTGTTCGTATTCGTCGAACTGGCCCCGTTTCACCATCGAGGACGACGCGGCGCTCGATCTCATTCCGGAAAAATTCGTCAACGACCGATTGTCGGGAATGCGCTGCGACGGCGACCGCTGTTCCGCGCTATCCGGCAAGGTCGGTGTCGCTACCGCATGCGGGATCTACGCATTGCGGCCCGAAGTCTGCCGGTCCTGCATGCCCGGCGATGCCGAATGCGACATGGCGCGGCGCAGGCATGGGTTGGCGGTGCTGGTTCAAATCGTCGTCCCTGCGAACGCAGGGACCCATACCGCGTGATCTATCGATAGATCGCAGGCAGCAAACATCTCAAGAACAATCAACGACCGGAACTCTCGGTCCCTGCGTTCGCAGGAATGACAGAGATCAATCAGCTCACGCCGTTACGGCTTGCGCAAAATCTTCCTCATCGAGCTCGTCCTCGACCGGCGAGAAGGTGCTCAGCGGTTTGGTCGAAAGCGTGATCGGCTTGCGATTGCCGTAGGAGGATGACGGCGTGGCGCGGCTGCT
>NZ_JAUYAN010000129.1 GCF_030693485.1 Bradyrhizobium sp.
AGCACCAGTTCCGACACCATCGTCATCAGATGTTCCAGCGTGTCCACATTGACGCGGATCGACTGGTTGGCGACCTTGTCGGCCTCGGGCACGTCGATCTCGACGACCGACTTGGCGGCCTTCTTCTCTTTCGCGGGCGCCGGGGACTGAACAACCGGTGCTGCGGCAGGCTTCGGCTCGGCGGCGACGGGCGGTGCGGGTGCAACCGGTGGCGCCTCCACCTCGATCGCGGTTTCCTGGAAAGCGCGCTCCAGTTCGTCCAGCGACACTTCGCCCGGACGCAGCTCCCGCTCCAGTATCTGCGGCACCAGGGTGCCCTGCTCGACGGCCGGTGCTGATACGACCGGCGCGGCTGTCTCTGCTGACGCTGACACGGCAGACTCCGCTTGTGCTGACCCGACAAGCTGCGCTTGCGCGGACATCGCGGCCATGCCGCGTTCGACCATTTCCTGGAGCTGGACGATCAGATCCAGATCGGTGCCCTCGGGCTCGGCCTCGGTGGCCTCGAGGCCCGCGAGAATTTCCTTGATGCGATCGATGCTGGAAAGAATCAGCGAGACCGCTTCCGAGGTGACCGGCATGCCGTCGCGGAATTTGCCCATCAGCGTCTCGCCGGCATGGGCCAGCGCTTCGAGGCGCGGCAGGCCGAGGAAGCCGCAGGTGCCCTTGATGGTGTGTACCAGCCGGAAGATGTTATCCAGAATCCTGGCGTTGTTCGGATCCTGCTCGAACCGTACCAACTGGTTATCGACCGTATCCAGGCTCTCGCTGGTCTCGGTCAGAAACTCCCGCAACAAATCATCCATGAAACAGGCCTTCGAACGCATCGGCGCGCGATTTCGACACGCCTCTCGGAACGTGGCCAGCTTCTATGCAAAGCGTTTAATATTGGTTGAGCAATTGGAAAAGAACGGGCTCAACAAAGAGATAAGACCGATTGGTTGAACTCGGAGCTATCTGTAAAAAAACCGTTGGTTAACCATGTTGCGGCGCCGCAGCCTTGATATCTGCGCGCATTCCGATCGCACAGCCGGCCTCCATCCCCGAATCAATCCCGGGGGCATTCCGGCAGAATGCGCACTGGCGTTCAGGAGGCGGTGATGACTACCGCTTCGCCCTCCGGGGCGAGCACCACGTTCAGCCCGCAGGCCTGCGCCAGCAGGCGCGTATAATAAGGCTGCACCGCGTGGGCATCGATGCTGGAGGCCGATCCCGAACTCAGCATGTCCGCGATATTCTGCGGCATGCGGGCGTTGAGCCCTGCGGCGGCGACGCGAAAGCCCATGGCTTCGCCCTCGCCGACCTGATCGACCGTCAGCACCCCGCCACGCGGAATGGTCTGCTGCGCGATCACCATCATGTTCAGCAGTAGCTTGACCCGGTTTTTCGGCAGCAGCACGCGCGGCAAATTCCACGTGATCTTGGTCTTGGCGTCCTCAAGGTGACCGCGCGCCATGGCCTGCGCATCGCCGAGGTCGATCTGGGCGCCCGCCGATCCGGCCGCCCCGAACGCCAGGCGGCAGAACTGCAACCGCGCCGAGGCGGTCTTGGCGCTCTTGCGGATCAAATCGAGGGCGAACTCGCGATCTTCCGGCTTCGGATTGTCGTCGAGGACCTCGAGCCCATTGACGATGGCGCCGACCGGACTGATCAGATCATGGCAAACCCGCGAACACAGCAGCGCCGCCAGCTCGAGGGCGTCGGGGGCGGGGCCGGGAGTCGTGGTGCCAGACATAAGGTGTTCCCTGAGGAATTCCGTGACAGACGCGGACACGGCGAATCACGCATGCTTGCTGGCTTGATACACTGCGGATGCGCGGGCTGCCAACATAAGGCGGCCCGGCCGGAAAGTCGGAACTGTAGATGAGACCCGCCGATACCCTCGACCGAGAACACGCCGAAGAAGACGCCCATGAATGAGGCAGGTTCGTCAGGATTGACGATCGATCGCGAGGCCGCAGCCGCGCTGATGGGCCCTCTGACCGACCTGGTGATCCGGGCCGGCGCCGCCATTCTCGCCGTCAACCGGTCTGCGATGAAGATTGACGGCAAGCTCGACGGATCGCCGGTCACGGAGGCGGATCTCGCCGCCGACCGGATCATCGGCGAAGGGCTGGCACGGCTGGCTCCAGACATACCAGCGCTGTCCGAGGAGAGCGTTCATCAGGCGAAACCGCCCTATCAAGGCAGTTTCTTTCTGATCGATCCGCTCGACGGCACCAAGGAGTTCGTCGCCGGCCGCAATGAATTCACGGTCAATCTGGCGCTGGTGACCAACGGTACGCCGCTACTCGGCATCATCGGCGCGCCGGCGCTCGGATTGATCTGGCGCGGCATCGTCGGGCGCGGCGCGGAGCGGCTGGCCGTCGACAACACGTCGCCGGGCACGGCCCAACCGATCCGAACCCGCCGGCATCCGGCGCCCGGCTCCCCATGGATCGTGGCCGTCAGCCGCTCGCACGGCGACAGCAGGACGGAAGCCTTTATCGCAGCGAGGCCCGGCGCGGTTCGCCAGATGCTGGGATCGGCGGTGAAACTGGGCCGGGTGGCGGAAGGCGGGGCAGACATCTATCCCCGCCTCGCTCCGACCAGCGAATGGGACGTCGCGGCCGGACACGCCATCGTCACCGCGGCCGGCGGCCGGATCACGGATGGCAAGGGCGCGGCCCTGCAATTCGGCAGCGGGCGGGAAGGCTTTCGCGTGCCGGAATTCATCGCCTGGGGCGATCCCGCGGCGGCAGCGTTTCCCTAACAACGTCGTCCTTCCGGGTTCAGCCCTGCGGGCTGCCCGGGAAGGACGACAAACAACTACCGGGCCAGTCCCTGTTCCAGCGCCGGCCAGCGCGCCTCGGCGGCCCGGAGCTGCCGCGCCGGATCGGCGGCGAAGGCATCGCGATTTTGCTCGCGGCCGAACAAATAAAGCCGCTGTTTCACGATCAGCCAAAACCGGGGATTGCCGGCATAGGTGACGCCGCGGGCCAGGTCGATCGGGTCGTAGCCGCCGAACTGGGGGCCGTAGATCTCGGGATGGGCGACAAACGAGGCCCGATTGCTCTCGTTACGGAAACGCCAGACCGCCCCGGCCTGCGACGCCTCGAAATTCGGCCGGCCGAGTTCGGCGCGGGCGTCGGCAAAATAGGCCACGGGGTCATACCCCTCGATGGCCAGGCCGGTGTAGCGGTTCACGATCACCCGCTCGGTGGTCTGGGCCCCCGCCGCCGTCGGAAAGCCGGCCAGCGCGGCAAAGGTGCCAAGGCCGGCCAGCAAGCCGATCAAGGCAATTCCGGGGCGAAAGCCCGCCCCGGCACCGCTGCCATTTCTTTCCTGCCGTTGTGCCGTCATAGTTGATGCCGATAACATCCGAGTCGGGGGACACTGTACGCAACCTAAAGCCGTGCCTGTTGGCATCAGGTTAAGGCGGCGACCGGGATTCGATACCCAGGGGTTCTTTTATGATTTTCGCATCACGCCTTGCCGCGGTGGCGCTCGCCGCGCTGATGTGCTGGACCGTGCCCGCTGCCGCGCAGCAGCCGCAGCCGCAATACCAGCAGGCGCCGGCACCGCAATTGCCGCCGCCGCAACGGCAGCCAACCCCCAGCACCTTTGGGCCGGACGAGCTGGTCAATGCCGGCCACAAGTTTTTCGGCAACGTATCGCGCGGCCTCGCTTCCGTGATCGAACGCGCGGTGAGCCAATGGGGCCTGCCGAACGGCTACGTTCTCGGCGAGGAAGGCTCTGGCGCCTTTGTCGCGGGCCTGCGATACGGCGAAGGCACGCTCTACACCAAGAACGCCGGCGATCTCAAGGTCTACTGGCAGGGACCGTCGGTCGGCTTCGACTGGGGCGGCGACGGCGCGCGCACCATGACGCTGGTCTATAACCTGCCTGCCACCAACGCGATCTATCAGCGCTTCGGCGGCATCGACGGCTCCGCCTACATCATCGGCGGCTTCGGCATGACCGCGCTGACCGCCAACAACATCGTGCTGGTGCCGATCCGCTCCGGTATCGGCCTGCGGCTCGGCGCCAATATCGGCTATCTGAAATATACCCCGCGGGCGACATGGAACCCGTTCTGACGCGCACCGGCACGTATTCCGCCAAAGTGGATGCCGGTTTTGCGCTCAGAATACGCGCGAAACGAATGAGGGATCGGCATTCTGGTTACGGATTCACGTTAACGCGGCATTAGGCTGGCGTTTACCCTGTGCCCCATGGCATTGTGACAGATAGTTTTTTTCCCGGTTTTTTTCTCGCAGGGGTACCCTCATGATCGAACCGATCATGTATCTGGCGATCGGTTTTCTGGTCTCGATGCTGTTCGGGCTGATGATCGTGCCGCTGGTTCATAACCGCGCGGTGCGGCTGACGACACGGCGGCTGGAAGCGGCGACGCCGCTGTCGATGGCCGAGATCCAGGCCGACAAGGACCAGCTGCGCGCCGAATTCGCGATGTCGGCGCGGCGGCTCGAGATGAGCGTCGATCAGCTCAAGAACAAGACCACCAGCCAGCTCGCCGAACTCGGCAAGAAATCCGATGCGATCAACCGCATGAAGCTTGAGCTCGGCGAGAAGAACGCCACGATCTTTTCGCTCGAGGCGCGCGAGAAGGCGGTCAAGGAACAGCTGCGCGCGACCGAAGAGGAATTCACCGCCAAGACCGAATCGCTGCGCGACGCCGAGCAGGCGCTCAAGGACAAGCAGCTCGAACTGGTGAAACTCAACGCCGAACTGTCGGACCGTTCGATGACGGCGGACACCCGTCAGGTCGAACTGGTGACGGTGCGCGCCCAGATCGACGCGCTCAGGAGCCGCGTCGGCGAAGCCGAACAGGATTTTTCCGCCACGCAGATCCGGCTCGAACAGGAACGCAGCGATTTCGAGAAGGCGTCGCGCGAACTCGTCGAGGCGCGCAGCCGCGTCGAGAATTTGAGCCAGCGCGTCACCGATCTCGACCGCCAGCTGATCCTGCAGGTCAAGGAAGCCGAGATGCTCGGCAACCGCGTCAACGATCTGGAAGCGCGGCTCGCCACCCAGGGCAAGCTGCTGGCCGAGCGCGATTTCGAGAACAACCAGCTGCGCCAGGCCAGGGACGCCGCCGAGGCTGCCGCGAAGGCGCTGCAGGACGAACTCGCCACCGCCAACAGCGGCAGGGGGCCGGCGCTGGAAAAGCTGAAGGCCGAGAAGGCCGCGGTCGAGGAACAGCTCCGCGTCGCGCGCGACGAGCGCGGCAAGCTGCAGCGCGACATCAACGCGATCCAGCAGCAGGCCGAAAGCTCATGGGCGACCGAGCGCATGGAAAATGCGCTGCTGCGCGAGCGCATCAACGACATCGCCGCCGAAGTCGCAAAGCTCGCGATGCAGCTGGAAGGCCCGAATTCGCCGATCGAAGCCATGCTGGCCGCGGAACCGGCGCCGCCCCCGCGGGCCGTCAAACCCGCCAATGGCGCCAGCAGCAATACCGGCGTCTCCGAGGGCGGTGGCACGCTGGCCGAGCGGATCCGGGCGCTGCAGTCCCACGCCTCCCGCGCCCGCCAGCCCGGCTGATCATTGCCGCCTGAAACGACCGATTAGCTTGACACCGGTACCCCGCACTTCGTAAATCGCGGGCTCTGACGGCGTGCCTGTTCCGATCCGACGCCGGTTTGCCGACCTTTGATTCTGCGCGACAATCCCGGACGCATAGCTCAGCGGGAGAGCGTTCCCTTCACACGGGAGAGGTCCAAGGTTCGATCCCTTGTGCGTCCACCAGAACCGCCCTGCTTTCTTCAATGCCGATCAGTTTGCGCGAACCGATTGCCGGATTGTGCCGATGACACCTCAGAAACTCGTCGTGCTGTTCGCCAGCCTCGCAGGAGGCGCGGTCGGGCTGTTTGCGCCGGTCGGCGTGGTCAAATGGCTGCTGCAGACCGACCCCGAGGAGGCCGGCATCCTGACCCTGTTCCTGATTCCAGTGTGGTGCGTGCTGGTGATTTTCGGTCTTTTGGCCGGCCGCAGGCTGGGAGTACTCGCAACCGGCGGCAAGCGCCTGTCGCAGCGATAACGGGCGTCCAGTCCGACGCGCGCGCCCTCAGCGCAATGATCCCGTCGCGTTCAGATTCCGAAAACCCAGACCGCGATCACGGTCCCGAGCACGGCCAGACCCGAAATCGTCCAGCCCGTCGCATACACCGCACCATCGGTTTCCGGTCGGTCCACCATCGTATCGTGCCAGTGGGTCATCAACGCCTCCTGGGGTTTGCCTCTGGTGGTTAAGTCTGCGCCAGCGGCCCAAAGTTCAAACGAAAAAACCGTTCCAGCGAATAACGGCGGCGGGCGTCGCAGGTTCCCTATCCTGCGACGTCTCTCTGCCCGGCCGCGGCGCGAAGCCGTCCTTCGCACTGCAGCACGGCCGGTGCAGCGGGATCGGATCATCGCGCACCCTGCCGTCCGGGGAAAATTTGCGTGAGCACACCGCGCCCGGCTCTTGCGCCCTGCGCCCGCGTACTGGCGAGTGGTGGAACCGGGAACAGGATCCGCTTGCAGCGTGACTTCACCCGCCATCACAGGCCGTCGCCTGTCAGCCAATGTGGAGCCGCCGTGAGCAGGAAGCCCCTCCGAATAGCCACCTGGAATATTGCGTCGAACAGGAACTACGATGCGGTGGCGGCCAAGCTCGCGGAACTGGACGTCGATCTATGTGCGTTGCAGGAGGTGGCGCTCGATCCGGCGGTCGGCCTGCCGGTCCTGTTCGGTCGGAGCGAAGGAAACGCATCCGGCTACTGCTGGTATTTCGCGCCCGCCCTCGTCCCCGAAGAGGTGAGCCACGGAACCGGACAATATTTCGGCCTCGCGATCGCGTCCCGGATTCCGTTGTCGCGAACGGCCATGTTCCAGCTGGGTCCGCCGGGCAGCGGCTCGGTCGTCCATGTCGAGAATGAGCCGCGCATCCTGCAGGTCTCGGCGCTGCCGCTGCAGCGGCCGGTGTTCATCGGAAATACCCATCTCGCCACCGCCGGGGACTGGGAACTGTCCGCCATGCGGCGATCGCAGGCCGAAAAGATTGCCGGCATACTGGGGCCGCTTGCCAGGCAGGGACCCTTGATCCTGTGCGGCGATTTCAACGCATACCCGGCGAGCAGCGATCTTGCGGCGATCCGGGAGGCGTTGCCCCATTGCTATGCGAGCGACCGAGGGACTTTCGGCGAAGAGTATGGCCGGCCGCCGATCGATTTCTTCTGCGCATCCGTCGCGCTGGACGTCAACATTTCCATTTTCCCCTCGGACGGCCTGTCGGACCACAGCATCGTTGTGGCGACCCTCAACGATATCGCGAGCGGCGCATAGGCCGCGCTTTCGCCCCGCGCTCCAATTGTTCGAACAGGGTTCAGCGAGCGTCGAGCCAGGCGGGCAATTCGGCCGGCGAGGCGAGCTGCGCATCGGCATGCGGCGCCAGCACGGCAGATGGCGCAGGGCCGCTCAGGACGCCGATGGCGATGGCGCCCGCGGCGCGGGCGGCGGCGAGGTCGAGCACCGAATCTCCGACGACGGCGGTTTCCGAAACAGGGACGCCAACGGCGCGCGCGAAGGCGAGAACCGGCCCGGGACCCGGCTTGGCGCCGAAGCCGGAATCATATCCCGCAACGAACTCCAGAATTCCATCCAGCCCGAGCTTGCTCAGGTGAGCGCGTGCGGTCATTTCGGCGTCGTTCGTCAGCAATCCGAGCCGATAGCCCCGGGCGGCGAGCCCCGTCAGCAGCGCCTTCGGATCGCCGATCGCCGTCAGATGCCGGGTCGTCGCATCGCCCAGCAGCCGGTCGATCTCGGCAAAGAACGCGGCATTCGCAGGCCGCCCGAGCACCGCGGCCCAAAGCGCGCCATAGACGCCCGTCGGCTCGGCGATCAGCGGAGAATCCGGCAGGAACCGCCGATCGGCTTCGACAAAGCGGCTGGCCTTTGCGAGACGATGGTAAGCAGCGCGGTCGCCGCCCGCGAGCTGCTGCATGACCTCGTGAACCGCCGGGCCAAAGCTGCGCTGGAAGTCGACGAGGGTGCCGTCCTTGTCGAACAGGATCGCCCGGATCGGCGCGGCCTTCCCGAATGACGTCATGTGCGGCCGACTTGTTGCAAAGACCACTCCGGCAAATCGATGGATTGTACCTACGGTGTCTGACCGGCGATGTCACCGATCATCGCGGACCGCTTTCCGAGCTCAATTCGCCGCCTTCGCCTGCAAATCCCGGACTGCGCCGCGGCGCAGCATCCAAGTTTCATCGTATGCCCGGCTGCGGGCAGACAAAGTCTGCCTACAGAAAATAGATGTTTCCGCCATCGAGGCTCGAGCAAAGGCGTCACCATGGACCATGCAGACCGGTGTCGGGCCCAGGCCGGTGAATGCCATCGTCTCCTGCTGCTGTCGCAGAGCGGGGCCGAGGCCACGATCCTGACCAGCCTGACCCGCAGCTGGAAAATGATCGCCAACCAGACCGATCGATACGTCGCGATCAGGAGGAAGGAAGCCGCCCGGAACGGGCAAGGACGTCTCGAGGGACAGCCTGGCGGGGTTCGTCCGTTGCGGAAACCCGCATCGCTGAAAGACGACGCAAGTGCGGAAACATTCACCAGCACGGCGCCCGCAAAACACCGCTAGCCCGGCAACCTCTTCACCCCAACCCCGCATCCTTCAACCGCCCCGCCAGCCACACCGACTGCGCCTGGTCGATCACGCCGCCGACATAGACGTCGGCGACCATACTCTTCTTGCCCAGCACGAGGTAGATCCCGATCGCGTAGGCGAACCACAGATGCGGATCGGTCAGCGCCTGCAGCTTGTGCCGGTCGTGTTCCGGCGGCTGGTGATTGGAGGCCTTCCGCACCTCAACCGCGAGCAGGTTGTTGGGGATCTCGCGCTGGTGCACGACGATATCGGGGTAAACCGACTTTCCGAGTTCATCGTCGGTCGAGACGATCGAGCCGTGCGGCAGCCGCAGCCGGCGTTCGCCGAGCCGGTTGTAATCGCAATCGACCTCCCATCCCGAAAACTGCCTTTCAAGATGCACCGCCAGCCGGTGCGTCAGCGTACGCTCGCCGAGATCCTTCTCGAACAGGAAGGTCTCGCGGGCGTAAAATTCCTGCAGCGCCGTCACAACCTTGTTCAGCTCGGTTTGCATGTGGCCTCCGACGGAAGGATCCCGAGCCTAGCGAATTCGGCGATCGCATCCATATCTTCTCTCCTCCCCGCCACGCGCAAGGGCGCGTGGAGAGAGGGGAGTCAGCGAAGAACCTTCTAGATCTGCACTTCGATCAGCCGCGGTCCCGGCTCGGCGATGGCTTCCGCCAGGGCCTTGTTGAACTCGTCCGCGGTGGTGACGGCGCAGCCGGGAACGCCCATGCCCTTGGCAAGCGCGACCCAGTCGAGCGTGGGGCGGTCGAGCTTCAGCATGTCCTGGGCGCGCTGGCCGGGCTCGCCGGCGCCGACGCCGTCGAATTCGCCGCGCAGGATCTGGTAGATCCGGTTGGCGAACACGATGGTGAGCACGTTGAGGCCCTCGCGGGCCTGGGTCCACAGCGATTGCAACGTGTACATCGCGCTGCCGTCGCCGACCATGCAGATCACCTTGCGGTCCGGGCAGGCGATCGCGGCCCCGGTCGCCACCGGCGTCGAATAGCCGATCGAGCCGCCGAGATTCTGGATCCAGTCATGCGGGGCGGCGCCCGCCGTCAGCGGGAAGAACCCGCGCCCTGTCGTGACGGATTCGTCGACCATGATGGCGTTTTCCGGAACCGCCAGCGCGATCGCTTGGGCGATCGACATATGGTTCAGCGCGCCGGTCGGCTTGACCAGTTCGACCGGCGGCTGCGGCTTCACATCCGCCGGCCTGGCGCCGAGCGCCGAGGCCAGCGCCTCCAGCGCCGCCACCGAATTTTCGCCGCTTTCGGTCATGCGATGGACTTCGCAGCCCTCGGGCTTAAGCAGGCTCGGCTTGTTCGGATAGGCGAAGAACGCCACGGGATCATTGGCCTCGACCAGCACGATGTGCCGAAAACCTTTCAGCGCCGCCTGCGCGAGCTCGATCACGTAAGGTACCCGCTCGATCGAAAACCGGCCGCGTCCGCGCGCCATTCTCGGACTGGCCAGCGGGCCCATCACCTTGCAGCCGGTCTTGCCGGCGATCTGCGCCGCCAGCGCCAGTCCCTTCTCGGTGACGGCACTGCCCGTGACCAGCAGCAAGGTCTGTTCGCCGCCGCGCAGCACCCTGGCGGCGTGGTCGACGGCTTGCGGGGAGTAGCTCTGGCGCTGCGGTTCCACCGGCACCTGCGCCACGCCGTCGGCTTCGTTCCAGGCGGTGTCGGCGGGCAGGATCAGGGTTGCGATCTGCGGCGGCGCGCCCGTCGCGCCCCGGGCGGCGGCAATGGCGGCAGCGCCGTCACGGGCGACCGATTTGGCGTCCGGCGAGGTGCGCACCCAGGACGACATCGGCCGCGCCAGGCCTTCGATATCCGAGGTCAGCGGCGCATTGTATTCGATATGGTAGGTCGCGTGCTGGCCGACGATGTTGACGATGCCGGAATTGGCCTTCTTGGCATTGTGCAGATTGGCCAGACCGTTGGCGAGGCCGGGCCCGAGATGCAGCAGCGTCGAAGCCGGCGAGCCCTTCATGCGGAAATAACCGTCGGCCGCGCCCGTCACCACGCCTTCGAACAGGCCGAGCACGCAGCGCATGCCCTCGACCCGGTCGAGGGCCGCGACAAAATGCATCTCCGAGGTGCCGGGATTGGCGAAGCAGACGTCAACGCCACCCGCGACCAGCGTCCGCACCAGGCTTTCCGCACCATTCATTCGTTCTGCTCCCATTCGCTTCTTCTTCTGGAATATCTGCTTGAAGATCAATCATTCCCAGCGGGTTTCGTCAAAGGGTCCACGGGCATTGCTGCCATCGCCTGACGCCGCGGTGTTGTTTCGGTAACGGCAATCGGCGAAAATCAGGCGCTCACAGGCTCGTTGCTTGCGCAATCGCCCCAGATGTGGCCTGTCTCGCGATGAAACCGATTTGGACGAGGAAAAGTATGACCCGGGCTTTTGCTTTGCTGTTTACGGCGCTGACCCTGCTGGCCGGGTCCGGCCATGTCCGGGCCCAGGGCCTGTTCGACATGCGCGATATCATGGGCGGCGGACCCAATTTCAGCATCGGCGGTTCCAGCCCGATCCGGCGGCAGACGGTCAACTTTTCCGGCCAATACGCCCCCGGCACCATCTACATCAACACCGCCGAGCGGCGGCTTTACCTCGTGACGGGCAATGGCCAGGCAATAGCCTACGGCATCGGCGTCGGCCGCGACGGCTTCCGCTGGGCGGGCACCCACCGCATCACCGCGAAGAAGGAATGGCCGAGCTGGACGCCGCCCGCGCAGATGCTGCGACGTCGACCCGATCTGCCGCGCCACATGGTCGGCGGTCCCGACAATCCGCTGGGCGCACGCGCAATGTATCTGGGCTCGACGCTCTATCGCATCCACGGTTCGAACGAGCCGGAAACCATCGGCCAGGCGGTATCCTCCGGCTGCTTCCGGATGACCAATGAAGATGTCCAGGACCTCTACAGCCGCGTCTCCGTCGGCACCCCGGTGATCGTGAAGAACTAGACGCCGCAGCGGCGAGATCCTCGCCGGCGGACTGCCACGTCAACGCGATCGTGCATTGCGTGCACGCCCCGATTGCGGCAGCGTCGTTTGTGATGAACCGATCTCCTCACAGGCGGATGTTCGCCATCGCCCTGGCCGCGGTCGCCTGCGGCGCCGCGGCGTGGCCGATGTTCGCCGTGGCCGAAATTCCGGCGATCGCATCGCGCCAGCGCGCGGAAAAGAAGGTCTTCACCGACAGCGACATCATCGACGGCTTCCTCAAGATCGCATTCGGCGCCGAGTATCATCTCGCCGGACGGGTCGACCGCATCCGCAAATACCAGACGCCGGTGCGCGTATTCGCCGATGGCAACCGGACCGACCGCAAGGCGCAGCTGACGAAAATCGTCGCCGACATCGCCAAGCGGGTCAGGCACCTGGATATTGCCATGGCCGGGACCAACGACGACGCCAACGTCCTGGTCAAGCTGGTGCGCGACCGCGATCTCGGCCGCACCATTGTCCAGTTCTACGGCAGCGAGCGGGCCCGGGAGATTCGCGGCTCGCTCGATCCGCAATGCCTGTCCGGCTTTCGCAAGAACGAGAAATTCGAGATCGAGCATTCCGACGTGATCCTGACCGTCGACAACGGCGATTTCATATTCCTGGACTGCGCCTATGAGGAATTGCTGCAGTCGCTGGGGCCTATCAACGATACCGCTTCGGTGCCCTGGACCATGTTCAACGACAACGTCTCGTTGGGATTCTTCGGCATCTACGACCAGTACCTCCTCAACCTGCTGTACGATCCGCGCATCAAGGCCGGCATGACGGTCGCGGAGGTCAAGGAAGTGCTGCCCGCGGTGCTGGCCGACGTGCGCGTCTGGGTCAGCAAGGTAAACAATCTGGGGCAATAGCCCACCGTCATCGCGAGCCAACGGGTCACAATGACGGCTGTGAGCCTTCGCTGGACGCTACGCCGACTTCTCGAACAGCTCCCGTCCGATCAGCATGCGGCGGATTTCGCTGGTGCCGGCGCCGATCTCGTAGAGCTTGGCGTCGCGCAAAAGACGTCCGGTCGGATAGTCGTTGATATAGCCGTTGCCGCCGAGAAGCTGGATGGCGTCGAGCGCGCATTGCGTCGCCTTCTCCGCGGCGTAGAGGATTGCGCCGGCGGCGTCCTCCCGCGTGGTTTCGCCGCGGTCGCAGGCCTTCGCCACCGCATAGACGTAGGCGCGCGAAGCGTTCATCGTGGTGTACATGTCGGCGACCTTGCCCTGCACCAGCTGGAAGGTGCCGATCGGCTGGCCGAACTGCTTGCGCTCGTGAATGTAGGGCAACACCACGTCCATGCAGGCCTGCATGATGCCGATCGGGCCCGCTGCCAGCACCGCGCGCTCGTAATCGAGGCCGGACATCAGCACGTTGACGCCGCGGCCGACTTCGCTCAGCACGTTCTCCTCCGGCACTTCGCAATTGTCGAATACCAGCTCGCAGGTGTCGGAGCCGCGCATGCCGAGCTTGTCCAGCTTCTGCGCGGTGGAAAATCCCTTCATGCCTTTCTCGATGATGAAGGCGGTGATGCCGCGCGAGCCGGCCGCGGCGTCGGTCTTGGCATAGACAACCAGCGTATCGGCGGCCGGACCGTTGGTGATCCACATCTTGCTGCCGTTGATGACGAAGCGGTCGCCCTTCTTTTCGGCGCGGGTCGCCATCGACACCACATCGGAGCCCGCGTTGGGCTCCGACATCGCCAGCGAACCGACATGCTCGCCCGAGATAAGTTTCGGCAGATATTTCCGCTTCTGCGCCTCATTGCCGTTGCGCCGGATCTGGTTGACGCAGAGGTTGGAATGCGCGCCGTAGGACAGGCCGACCGCCGCCGACGCCCGCGAAAGCTCCTCGACTGCGATGCAGTGTTCGAGATAGCCGAGCCCGCTTCCGCCATATTCCTCCTCGACCGTAATTCCATGCAGGCCGAGCGCGCCGATCTTTGGCCACAGGTCGCGCGGAAACTCGTTGCTCCTGTCGATCTCGGCGGCGCGCGGCGCGACCTCCTTGCTGGAGAAAGACTGCACCGTTTCGCGAATGGCATCCGCGGTTTCGCCGAGATCGAAGTTGAACATCCGTTGAGCGTTGGGAATCATGGTCCGGCGGCCTCCAGGTAAATGACGGCTTGTTGTGCACAGGCTTATTCTTTGCGGATCAGCTTGTCACGGCCCTGGAGCGCCGGGAAGAGGGCCTGGCCGGATCGGTACTTTCGTGCGGCCAAAGGCGCCAAACTCGCCCCAACTCGCCCTTGCCATGCCGCGCGCGACGGGCTGTAATTCGCTCCGAACGACACCCTCCGGACGTAACCACGGAGGGGAAAACGAGGAGACGTCCGATGCACGGAACAATCGATCTGGCCGGGGATTCCCGTCAGAAGGCCGCCGCCGACAGGGCCTGGTCGATTCCGCTCGACGATATCGACGTCAGCCAGCCCGAACTGTTCAGGACCGATACGTTCTGGCCATATTTCGACCGGCTGCGCCAGCAAGCCCCGGTGCATTACTGCAAGGACAGCATGTTCGGACCGTACTGGTCGGTGACCAGATACAACGACATCATGGACATCGAGACCAACCATTCGGTGTTCTCGTCGGCGGCTACGCTCGGCGGCATCACCATTCGCGACGTCCCCACCGACTTTCGCCGCGAGAGCTTCATCGCGATGGACCAGCCGCGCCACTCGGCGCAGCGCAAGACCGTGGCGCCGATGTTCACGCCGACGCATCTCGACCAGCTCGCGATCAACATCCGCAAGCGCTCGGCCGAATGCCTCGACAACCTGCCTGTCAACGAGGTGTTCGACTGGGTCGACAAGGTCTCGATCGAACTGACCACGCAGATGCTCGCCGTGCTGTTCGATTTTCCCTGGGAGGACCGCCGCAAGCTGACGCGCTGGTCCGACATCGCCACCACGCTTCCCGGCCCCGACGGCCTGGTCGCGACCGAGGAAGACCGCCAGGCCGAACTGCTGGAATGCGCCACCTATTTCGCAAGGCTCTGGAAGGAGCGCATCGAGCAGCCGCCGAAGAGCGACCTGCTGTCGATGATGGCACACAGCGACGCCACGCGCGACATGGACCCGAAGAACTTTCTCGGCAATCTGATCCTGCTGATCGTCGGCGGCAACGACACCACCCGCAACACCCTGTCGGGCAGCATCTATGCGCTGAGCAAGAATCCGGACCAGTACAGCAAGCTGCGCGCCAATCCCGAACTGATCGACAGTTTCGTTCCGGAAGTGATCCGCTGGCAGACGCCGCTGGCGCATATGCGCCGGACCGCGCTCGAGGACATCGAGTTCCGCGGCAAGCACATCAAGAAGGGTGACAAGGTCGTGATGTGGTACGTCTCGGGCAATCGCGACGACGGGGTGATCGACCGCCCTTACGAATTCATCATCGACCGGGCGCGGCCGCGCACCCACATCTCCTTCGGCTTCGGGATTCACCGCTGCGTCGGGATCCGGCTGGCCGAGCTGCAATTGAAGATCATCTGGGAGGAAATCCTCAAGCGCTTCGACAATATTGAGGTGGTCGGCGAGCCCAAGCGGGTGTATTCCAGCTTCGTCAAGGGCTACGAAACCCTGCCGGTACGCATCACCGGCTGAACCTTCGACCATTTGGGATCGATCAGAGATGAACATCCAGACAGCCGTGACCGCCGACAAGGCCGAGCTTCAGCGCCAGGCGCGCGAAGAGGCCTATTCCACGCCACTGAAGGATTTCCACCCGGGCGCGCCGCGGCTGTTCCAGAACGACACGCTGTGGCCGTGGTTCGAGCGGCTGCGCAAGGAAGAGCCGGTGCATTACTGCACCAACTCGCCGATCGAGCCCTACTGGTCGGTCACCAAATACAACGACATCATGCATGTCGACACCAATCACGGCATTTTCTCTTCCGACGCGGCAATCGGCGGCATCAATATCCGCGACGCGCCGGTCGGCTATGACTGGCCAAGCTTCATCGCGATGGATCAGCCGAAGCATTCGGCGCAACGCAAGACCGTGTCGCCGATGTTTACGCCGACCCATCTGGATGAACTCGCAAAGCTGATTCGCGAGCGCAGCATCAAGGTGCTGGACAATCTGCCGCGCAACGAGACCTTCAATTTCGTCGATCGGGTATCGATCGAGCTGACGACGCAGATGCTGGCAACGCTGTTCGATTTTCCGTTCGAGGAACGTCGCAAGCTGACGCGCTGGTCGGATGTCGCCACCGCACTGCCCAAGAGCGGCGTGGTGAATTCGCCCGAGCAGCGCCGCCAGGAAATGGACGAATGCCGGGCGTACTTCGCCAATCTATGGAACGAACGGGTCAATGCGCCGCCGCGCAACGACCTGATCTCGATGATGGCGCATAGCGACGCCACGCGGCACATGGACCCCGACAACCTGATGGGCAACATCATCCTGCTGATCGTCGGCGGCAACGACACCACCCGCAACACCATGAGCGGCTCGGTGCTGGCGTTGAACGAGCATCCCGACCAGTACCAGAAGCTGCGCGACAATCCGGCGCTGATCGACACCATGGTGCCGGAAGTGATCCGCTGGCAGACCCCGCTGGCCCATATGCGTCGCACCGCGCTGGTCGATACCGAGCTCGGCGGCAAGCAGATCAGGAAGGGCGACCGCGTCGTGATGTGGTACGTCTCGGGCAACCGCGACGAAGAGGGCATCGACAAGCCGAACGAATTCATCATCGATCGCGCCCGGCCCCGCACCCATCTGTCGTTCGGCTTCGGCATCCACCGCTGCGTCGGCATGCGGCTGGCCGAGCTGCAGCTCAAGATCGTCTGGCAGGAGATGCTGAAGCGCTTCGAGCGGATCGAGGTGGTCGGCGAACCGAAGCGGGTCTATTCCAGCTTCGTGCGGGGCATCGAGTCGCTGCCGGTACGCATACCCGCATGAATTTGCCGGCCTTGATCGCCGGCTCCGACCAGCCTATCCACGGCACAGGGTTTTAACCGCGCCGCGGGCTGCTACGCGCCCTCGATTCCCACCAGCCGAGTTCAGATGACATCAACCGAACCACAGGACGAATTTGCCGATATCCGCGACGCCGTTGCCAAGCTGTGCGCCCAGTTTCCCGGCGAGTACTGGCGCAAGCTCGACCGCGAGATGGCCTACCCCAGCGCGTTCGTCGATGCGCTGACCGAAGCCGGCTATCTCTCGGTCCTGATTCCCGAGGAATATGGCGGCGCCGGCCTGAAACTGTCGGCCGCAGCCGCGATCCTCGAGGAAATCCAGCGCGCCGGCTGCAACGGCGGCGGCTGCCATGCCCAGATGTACACCATGGGCACCCTGCTGCGGCACGGCAGCGACGAGCAGAAGGCCAGGTACCTTCCGAAGGTCGCGTCAGGCGAACTGCGGCTGCAGGCCTTCGGCGTCACCGAGCCGACCAGCGGCACCGATACTTCGTCGCTGAAGACCTTTGCCAGGCGCGACGGCAATGGCGACTACATCGTCAACGGCCAGAAGATCTGGACCAGCCGCGCCGAATATTCCGACCTGATGATCCTCCTGGCGCGCACCACGCCGAAGGACGAGGCCAGGAAGCGTACCGACGGGCTGTCGGTGTTCATCGTCGACATGAAGGCGGCGAAGGGCAACGGACTCACCATCAGCCCGATCCGCACCATGATGAACCACGCCACCACGGAAGTGTTCTTTACCGACATGCGGGTGCCGGCTGAAAACCTGATCGGCGAGGAAGGCAAGGGCTTTCGCTATATCCTCTCCGGCATGAATGCCGAGCGCATCCTGATCGCGTCCGAATGCGTCGGCGACGCAAAATGGTTCATCGCCAGGGCCACCGCCTATGCACGGGAACGCGTCGTGTTCGGCCGTCCGATCGGCCAGAACCAGGGCATCCAGTTTCCGATCGCCAAATCCTATGCGGCGATGCGCGCCGCCGAACTGATGGTGAAGGAAGCCACCCGCAAATATGAAGCCGGGCTCGATTGCGGCGCCGAGGCCAACATGGCCAAGATGCTGGCGGCCGATGCCTCCTGGGAAGCGGCCAACGCCTGCGTACAGACGTTCGGCGGCTTCGCCTTTGCCGAGGAATACGACGTCGAACGCAAGTTCCGCGAAACCCGGCTCTACCAGGTGGCGCCGATCTCGACCAATCTCATTCTGTCCTACGTCGCCGAACACGTGCTCGGCATGCCCCGCTCCTACTGAGAACATCAACCATGCTGCCGCTCGAGGGATTGACCGTCATTGCCGTCGAACAGGCGGTCGCCGCCCCGTTCTGCAGTTCGCGGCTGGCGGATGCCGGCGCCCATGTCATCAAGGTGGAGCGGCCGGAAGGCGATTTTGCCCGCGGCTATGATGCCGCCGCCAAGGGACAGAGCAGCTACTTCGTCTGGCTCAACCGCGGCAAAGATTCTGCCGTCATCGACCTCGCGACCAAGGAAGGCCGCGCCAGCCTCGAAGCCCTGATCGCTGGCGCGGATGTGCTGCTGCAGAACCTCAAGCCCGGATCGATGGACAAGCTCGGCTTCGCACTGGAGCGGTTGCGAAAAGATTACCCAAAACTGATCTGTTGCACCATTTCAGGCTATGGCGACGACGGCCCCTACGCCGACCGCAAGGCCTATGATCTCCTGATCCAGGCCGAGAGCGGGCTGGCATCGATCACCGGCGGACCGGAAGGCCCGTCGCGAGTCGGCATTTCCGTGGTCGATATCGCCACCGGCGCCACCGCGCATGCCTCGATCCTCGAAGCGTTGATCGCACGCGGACGCACCGGCACGGGCGCCGACATCCGGATTTCGATGTTCGACGTGATGGCAGACTGGCTGGCGGTGCCGCTGCTCAATTCGGAAGCCGGCAATCCGCCGAAGCGGATGGCGCTGGCCCATCCCTCGATCGCGCCCTACGGCGTTTTCCAGTCGAAGGACGGCAAGGGAATCCTGATCTCGATCCAGAGCGAACGCGAGTGGAAGAAGCTCTGCGCCGAGGTGCTGGAACAGCCCGATCTGCCCAAGGATCCCCGCTTCGCCAGCATGGTGGAGCGCGTCCGCAACCGGCAGCTTACCGACCAGGCGGTCGGCGACAGTTTTGCCAGGATGTCGCGGGTCGATCTCCTGAAGCGCCTTGCCGACTCCGACATCGCCTTTGCCGAGGTCAACACCATGGCCGATCTCGCCGTGCATCCGCATCTGCGGCGCATCGAGGTCGATACGCCGAACGGCACGGTCACCTACGCCGCGCCCGCCGCGATCTTCGTCGGCGAGCCGCGTCACTACGGCGCCGTTCCCGGCATCGGCGACACCCCTTCGGCCGCCAAGACTCCTCAAGTGCGGGCCAAATCGTCATGATCGAAAAACTCGACCTCGAGCATTTGCGCGGCTGGATCGGAAAAACCACCGAGGCTTCCGACATCGTCACCGCGCAACTGGTCAAAGGCCTGCGCGCCACCCTGTTCCAGGAGATCGGCGAGCCGAAGACCGGCGATGCCGCGCCATGGACCGTGCATTGGTGCCTGGCGCAGCCGGTGTTTCCGATGTCGGAACTGAGCCAGGACGGTCATCCCACCCGTGGCGGCTTCCTGCCACCGGTGCCGCTGCCGCGCCGGATGTGGGCCGGCGGCGAACTGGAATTCTTCGAACCGCTCCGCGTCGGCGATGAAGCCAAGCGAACCTCGCGGATTTCCGACGTGACGATGAAGACCGGCAGCACCGGCGTGCTGTGCTTCGTCTCGGTGGAGCACCTGATCACGACGCCGCGCGGCACCGCGATCCGTGAGCGGCAGGACATCGTCTATCGAGACATGTCGACGACGCAGTTGGCGGCACCCGCCAAGGCGCCCCCGCCGCCGCCCGTTGCAAAGCACCGCGAAAGCCACATGGCCGATCCGGTGCTGCTGTTTCGCTATTCGGCGCTGACTTTCAACGGCCATCGTATTCATTACGACCGCGATTACGTCACGAAGGTCGAAGGCTATCCGGGCCTCGTGTTCCACGGTCCGATGCAGGCCGCGTTCATCGTCGAACTCGCCGCAAAGTTTCACGGCGGCACCGCGCCGAAGAAATTCAGCTATCGCGGCGTGCAGCCGCTGTTCGAAGGCAGCGAATTCTCGGTCAACGCCAACGAGGCCGGCACCGGCATGGAACTGTGGACAGCGAATTCCGAGGGACAGCCGACCATGAAGGGGACGGCGAGTTGGTAAGTTGACGTCTTTCCGGGGCGATGCGAAGCATCGAACCTGGAATCCTAGGATTCCGGGTCTGGTGCTAGCGCACCATCCCGGAATGACGACCATCTCCCGGAGTCGCCTGATGTCGTCACGCAAACCACCCGCCAAATCCGTCACCGTCAAGCAGGCCACGCTCGACCTGTTGCGATCCTTCGGCATCAGGAAGGTATTCGGCAATCCCGGCTCGACCGAATTGCCGTTTCTCGCGGACTGGCCGGACGATATCGACTACGTACTGGGCTTGCAGGAAGCTTCCGTGATCGGCATGGCCGATGGCTATGCGCAGGCCACCCGCAACGCCGGGTTTGTCAATCTGCATTCGGGCGCCGGCGTGGGCCATGCGCTCGGCAACATCTTCACTGCCCATCGCAACCAGACCCCGCTGGTGATCACCGCCGGCCAGCAGGCGCGCAGCATCCTGCCGCTGCAGCCATTTCTCTATGCCGAGCGCGCGTCGGAATTTCCGCGTCCCTATGTCAAATACTCGGTCGAGCCGGCGCGTGCCGAAGACGTGCCCGCCGCAATCGCGCGCGCCTATTACGTGGCGATGCAGCCGCCCTGCGGCCCCACCTTCGTCTCGGTGCCGATCGACGACTGGACCCATCCAACCCAGCCCATCGAGGCCCGCAGCGTCAGTCGCGAGCTCGGCCCCGACATCAACGCGATGAAGTCGCTGGTCGCAGCGCTCGTCGCCAGCAAGCGCCCTGCCCTCGTCGTCGGTCCCGGTATCGACCGCGCCGAAGCCGTCGACCTGATGGTGCGTGTCGCGGAGCAGACCAGAGCCTCGGTCTGGATCAGCCCATTCTCGGCGCGCTGCAGTTTTCCGGAGCGGCATCCGCAACTCGCAGGTTTTCTGCATGCCTCGCCGACACAGCTTTCCGACGCGCTGCGCGAGCACGATCTCGTCGTCGTGATCGGTGCGCCGGTCTTTACCTTCCATGTCGAAGGCCATGCCTCGATCTTCGACGGCGCCACCACGATCTTCCAGATCACCGACGATGCGACGGCCGCGGCCGTGACGCCCTTTGGCACCAGCATCATTGCGACCATGAAACCGGCACTGGCGATGCTGCTGGACCTGCTGCCGGAGACCAGGCGCGCGATTCCAGCGGGCCGCGTATTGCCGCCGGCGCCGAATGCAGGCGATCCGATTCCGGTCGAATATCTGCTGCACGCGCTGTCGTCGGCGATGCCCGCTGACGCCGTGCTGGTGGAGGAAGCGCCGTCACACCGTCCCGCGATGCAGAAGTTCATGCCGATGCGCGGCCAGGACAGCTTTTCCACCATGGCAAGCGGCGGCCTCGGCTTTGGGCTGCCCGCCGCGGTCGGCATGGCGCTCGCCCGCCCTCACATCCGAACCGTCTGCGTGATCGGCGACGGCTCGGCGATGTATTCGATCCAGGCGCTGTGGACCGCCGCACAGCGCAAGCTGCCGCTGACCGTCGTAGTCATCAACAATCTGGGCTACGGCGCGATGCGCTCGTTCAGCCAGGTGATGCAGGTGCGCAACGTGCCCGGCCTCGATCTGCCCGGCATCGACTTTGTGAAGATCGCAGAAGGCATGGGCTGCGATGCGCTGCGCGTCAGCGCCTCGGCCGACCTGGCGCCCGCGCTTGCGCGCGGGCTCGCGCATGACGGCGTCAGCCTGATCGAGGTGATGGTGGATTCCGCTGTGCCGCTGCTTTATGCGAAGAAGGGGTCGTAGGAACAGGCGCCGTCACTTCCCATAGGCTTCCCGCATTTTCGCCTGGATCTTGGCCATGCCCGCAATCCAGCGGTCGTAGTTCTCGGTCTTCTTGCGCATGTAGCCGAGCACCTGTGGGTGCGGCAGGATGACGAAGGTTTCCTGCTCAAGTCCCTTCAACACGTCTTCCGCCACCTGTTCGGGCGTCAAGTCGCCGTCGCCGGATTGCGGACCCTTGGGAATGGACCTGAGCATATTGGTGTCGACGCCCTGCGGGCACAGGATCGATACCTTGATGCCGTCGGCCTTGTGCGAAATCGCGAGGTTTTCCGCGAAGCCCACGGCCGCGTGCTTTGTCGTGGAATAGGCCGGGCTGCCGACCTGGGACAAAAGACCCGCGGCGGAAATCGTATTGAGGAAGTAGCCGCCGCCGCGCGCCTTCATGCGCGGGATCAGGTGCCGCGCGGCATAGACATGCGCCATGACGTGAATGGCCCAACTACGCGCCCAGGGATCGTCCGAACTGCCGCCGGCATTGACCGACATCGGATCAAAACCGCCGCCGATACCGGCGTTGGAGCAGAATAGCGCGATCGGGCCGTACTTCTGTTCGGTGTCTTCGATGAGGTGGCGGATGTCCTGTTCCTGCCCGACATCGCATTTGTACGCCGCGCCATCGACCGAGGCGGCGACGGCCTGCGCATTGGTCAGATCGAGATCGGCGACCACGACCCTGGCAGCGCCGGCGCGATGGAACGCCTCACACAGCGCCCTGCCGATGCCGTTGGCGCCTCCGGTGACGACCACGACCTTGCCCGCGACCTGCATTCCCCACTCCGATTTCGTTGAAAGCTTCAGGTCAATACCAGATCGAGCACGGCAGTGTAATGGCAGGCGGCGCCCAGCAGCACGAAGCCATGCCAGATCGCGTTCTGGAAACGCAGCCGCTGCCAGGCATGAAAGATGACGCCGAAACTGTACAGCGCCCCGCCCGCCACCACGAACCACATGGCCATGGTGGGAAGAGCCGTTGCCACCGTGTCATAGAGCATGACGCCGCTCCAGCCCATCGCGAGATAAAGGCCGACCGCGACGCGGTCGTAGCGGCCCGGCAACGCCAGCTTCAGCACGACCCCGACAATCGCCACACACCACACTGCGATCAGGAGGACCACGGCAAAGATGCTGTCCCTGACCTGCATGATCACGGGCGTGTAGGTCGCCGCGATCAGCACATAGATCGCCGAATGATCGAAGCGACGCAGGATCCATTTGGCGCGCGACACCGGCCACAAATTGTAGGTCGCCGAGAGGACCAGCATGGCCAGCAGGCCCGCGACGTAGACCGACACCCCAAACACCTCGAAGGCCGTGGCGTAGACAGCGGTCAGCACCACCAGCACGGTGGCGGCGACCAGGCCGCCAAATACACCGATGCCGTGTACGACGCCGTCGGCGATCAGTTCGGCCCGATCGTAATTCCAGCGGGTGGCCCCGGCCCCGGGATGGGCCGGGGTGGAGGCGAGCTGCTTGAACTTGAAAACAGTCATGCGGGTCCGGATGCTTTAATTGCCGAATATGCAGCTTTGGGGAGGTCAACGAAGCGTGAGACACTCGGTTCCAATCGCGACGGAAGTATGAAACTTGATTTTGCCCCGTCAATCGCCACCTTGCGGATAGTCCATTACCTCCGCCAAACCGAATTGTCCCCTCCCGCATGGCCCCCAGCTTTCAAGATATCGTGGAGGAAGCGCGGCTGTCGGCGCGGGCCCTGAAAGACTACGGCGACCAGTTTTTCAATCCGACGGTCCGCCTCGGCGTCACCGGATTGTCACGCGCCGGCAAGACCGTCTTCATCACGGCGCTGATCCATGGCCTCACCCGCGGCGGCCGCTTTCCGATCTTCGAGCCGTTCGCCACCGGGCGGATCGCCCGCGCCCGGTTGGCGCCGCAGCCCGACGACGCGGTGCCGCGCTTTGCCTATGAAAACCATGTCCGCACTCTGATCGAGGAACGGCATTGGCCGAATTCGACGGTCGATATCAGCGAACTCAGGCTGGTGATCGACTACCAGCGCCAGAACGGCGCGGACCGCACCCTGACGCTCGATATCGTCGACTATCCCGGCGAATGGCTGCTCGACCTGCCGCTGCTCAACAAGAGTTTCGAGCAATGGTCGGCCGAGAGCCTCGCGCTGTCGCGCGAGCCGTTGCGCGCGCAGCTCGCGGCGCCATGGCACGGCCATCTCGACACGCTGGTCGCGGAAGCGCCAGCGGACGAACAGGCGGCGCTGACGGCGGCCCGGCTGTTCACCGATTATTTGCGTGCCTGCCGCGACGAACGTTTCGCCATGAGCCTGCTGCCGCCCGGCCGCTTCCTGATGCCCGGCAATCTCGCCGGTTCGCCGGCGCTGACCTTCGCGCCGCTCGACGTGCCCATCGGCGGGATAGCGCCGGAGGGTTCGCTGTGGGCGATGATGGTGCGGCGTTTTGAGGCCTACAAGGACGTGGTGGTCCGCCCGTTCTTCCGCGATCATTTCTCGCGGCTCGATCGCCAGATCGTGCTGGTCGATGCGCTTTCGGCGTTCAATGCCGGACCCGAAGCGCTGGTCGATCTCGAAGCGGCGCTGGCGGGAATCCTGGATTGCTTCAGGATCGGCCGCAGCACGTTCCTGAGCAGCCTGTTCCGGCCTCGGATCGACCGCATCCTCTTTGCAGCGACCAAGGCCGATCATCTGCATCATTCCAGCCATGATCGCCTCGAGGCGGTGCTGCGGCGAATCGTCGGCAGGGCTGCCGCACGGGCCGAGCACACCGGCGCCGAGATCGACGTCGTCGCGCTGGCCGCGGTTCGCGCCACCCGCGAGGCGCAGGTCGCGCGCGGCCGCGACAGGCTGCCTTCGATCCTGGGGACGCCGGCGTCGGGCGAGATCGCAAACGGCGAGGCCTTCGACGGCAACACGGAGGTGGCGACCTTTCCGGGCGACCTGCCGGCCGATCCGGAAGACTTGTTCAAGGGCGCAGCCGGGTTTCGCGGCCTCGCCAGCGGCTCGGCCGAGAAAAGCGACTTCCGCTTTCTGCGCTTCCGCCCGCCTTTGCTCGAACGCGACGGCAGCGACGCGCCCGCGCTGCCTCACATCCGCCTCGACCGCGCCCTCCAGTTCCTGATCGGAGACAGACTGCAATGAGCGAGCGCCCTCCTCACCGGCGGCCGGCGACCTACAAGCTCGACGACCCCGGCGTCATCGTGATGGATCCCGACGATTCAAGCCGCCCCTCGAAGGGCGCGATCCACGTCAGGCCCGAAGCCGATCCGGCGCTGCTGCCGGTGCTGGTCGAGGCGCCGCTCATCCCGGTGCAACGCGGCTTCCGCTGGGGCGCGATGTTCTGGAGCGCGCTCGGTGGGTTGGTCACGCTCGGCCTCGGGCTTGGCGTCACCCGGCTGGTCGAGGACCTGTTCGCGCGCAGCGAGAGCCTCGGGTACATCGGACTGGTCTTTGCCATTGCCGCCGCGCTGGCACTCATCGTCGTCGTCGCGCGCGAGGCGCTGGGGCTGGCGCGGCTTGCGACAATAGAGAAACTGCACCTGCGCGCCAGCACGGTGCTCGCCAGCGACGATCGCACCGAGAGCCGCGCCGTCGTTCAGGATCTGCTGGGTCTCGCGCATCACAACCCGCATTTGGCGCGGGCGCGCGCCGCATTGCAGGGCCATGCCGATGACATCATCGACGGCGCCGACATGATTCGCCTCGCGGAACGCGAATTGATGACGCCGCTCGATCAGGAGGCGCGCCGGCTGGTTTCGCAGGCGGCGCAGCGCGTTTCGGTCGTCACCGCCGTCAGCCCGCGCGCCGTGATCGACGTTCTCTTCGTGTTCGTGGCGGCGCTGCGCCTGATCCGGCAGTTGGCGCTGCTCTACGGCGTGCGGCCGGGCGCGCTTGGCATGTTCAGGCTGATGCGGCATGTCATCGCCCACCTTGCCATCACCGGCGGCATGGCGGCGGGCGACAGCCTGATCCAGCAGATGCTCGGCCATGGCATTGCGGCAAAGCTGTCGCAGCGGCTCGGGGAAGGCGTCCTGAACGGGCTGCTCACCGCGCGGCTCGGGCTCGCGGCGATCGACGTCACCCGCCCATTGCCGTTCAATGCACTGCCGCGGCCCGCACTGGCTGATCTTGCCAAGGACCTGTTGCGTAAGCGGGAGGGGAGTGAGCCCTAGCCGGACGCTGACTTCCTGCGCCAAACGAAAAGACTGCCCAAGGTCGGCCGGATTGATTTTGTTCAGGCCGCGCGCGGAGAATTGCTGCGATCAATCGCAAACCCGGACTCGGCGAAAGCCACGATAGCTGAAGTGATTTTGCCCATAACGTTTCTCCAGGTCGCGGGTACACCGCCGCCAACACCGGACTATCATGCATTCCACGATTAAAGCCTTCTTAAACCGGCAAGCGAGCGGCCAAATTATGCT
The DNA here is from genome assembly GCF_030693485.1 of Bradyrhizobium sp. Lineage (GTDB taxonomy): Bacteria > Pseudomonadota > Alphaproteobacteria > Rhizobiales > Xanthobacteraceae > Bradyrhizobium. Next base: position 26,009 of record NZ_JAUYAN010000129.1, read on the forward strand.
GGAACGCTGGGAAAGGATGCACTCCTTTCGCGGTTTGCACGGCGCGCGCGCGAAATAACGCGCACTCACTGATCCTGCGCGATCGTGGCCCCGCAACCTACGATCCGAACCTGTTCCTAATTCATCGAGGACAAGGTTGGCCGTTTGGAAGCGTACAGGGCTTTCCTGCCGCCGGAGGCGGCGGCGCCGGGCGGGCAACCGGAGGCGGTGGCGGCGGAGGCGGTGGCGCCGGGCGGGCAACCGGAG